>NZ_JBEYVW010000006.1:0-179612 GCF_040644175.1 Streptomyces sp. NPDC047017
GGGGGGGGGGGGGGGGGGGGGGGGGGGGGGGGGGGGGGGGGGGGGGGGGGGCGGGCCCCGCCCCCCGCCCCCCCCCCCCCCTCCCCGTTCACGCCGCTCGGTCGCCGAGTTCGAACCAGACGGACTTGCCGACCCCGTGCGGGCACACACCCCAGTCGTCCGCGAGGGACTCGACGAGGAACAGTCCCCGCCCGTTGGTGTCCTCACCGGCCACCGGCCGGCGCGGCCGGGGCCCGCGGCCCACGAAGTCCCGTACCTCCACGCGCAGTCCGCCGCGCGGGGACACCGTCGCCGTCAGGATCGCGTCGTCGTCGGTGTGGACGAGCGCGTTGGTGACCAGTTCGCTGGTGAGCAGTTCCGCGACCTCCGAGGTGTCCGTGCGCCCCCAGGGGCGCAGCAGCTCACGCAGTGCCCGGCGCGCCTCGGACACGGCTCTGAGGTCCGCCCGCTCCAGCCGGCGCCGCAGCTGGGGCGGGGCCGGGCGGACCGCGCCGTCGGTCTCCTCCCGCGCCGTCCCGTCCGCGAAGGCCCCGGCCGTCATGGGGCCGCCCCCTCGTGCCTGACTCTCCATCTCCCCCGCCCGCGTGCCGATATCGGTTCCCCTCCAGCCCGAACACGTTCACCGGGATCCCTGCCCCTGTGCGGCCCGCGCCAGTCATGCCGGATCGCCGACGCCCGGGTGTTCGGCCATCCGCGGGCCGCCCCGCGCGCGGCGCACCCGGCGCCGTACCCCCGCGCCGACCGGCGCGCCGCCTTGCGCGGGCTCCCGCCGGACGGGCGCGGTGGCCCCAGAGGCGCCCCTGGACCCGTCCGTACCCACGGGAGGCACCCCGGCCCGCGGCAGGGCGCGCGTCCGGCCCGGCGGCGAAATTGGCCAAAGTACGCCGCTTTTCGCGTCCACCGGGCCCGACGGGCCTCACGGCCGGGGCACGTTGCGCAGATTGGAGCGGGCCAGCTGCACCATCCGGCCCACCCCGCCGTCCAGCACCATCTTCGAGGCCGAGAGGGCGAAACCGGACACCATCTCGGCCTTGATCTTCGGCGGGATGGACAGGGCGTTGGGGTCGGTGACGACGTCCACCAGCGCCGGGCCCTTGTGCCGGAAGGCATCCTTCAGCGCCCCGGCCAGGTCCTTGGGCTTCTCCACCCGGACGCCGTACGCGCCGCAGGCACGGGCCACGGCGGCGAAGTCGGGGTTCTTGTTGGTGGTGCCGTACGCGGGCAGGCCCGCGACCATCATCTCCAGCTCGACCATGCCGAGCGAGGAGTTGTCGAACAGGACGACCTTCACCGGAAGGTCGTACTGGACCAGGGTCAGGAAGTCGCCCATCAGCATGGAGAATCCGCCGTCCCCTGACATGGAGACCACCTGCCGGTGCCGGTCGGTGAACTGCGCGCCGATCGCCATCGGCAGCGCGTTCGCCATCGAGCCGTGCGAGAAGGAACCGATGATCCGGCGGCGCCCGTTGGGCGAGATGTACCGCGCGCCCCAGACATTGCACATGCCGGTGTCGATGGTGAACACGGCGTCGTCGTCGGCCACTTCGTCGAGCACGGCGGCCACGTACTCGGGATGGATGGGGACGTGCTTGTCCACCTTCCGGGTGTACGCCTTGACGACGCCCTCCAGCGCGTCCGCGTGCTTCTTGAGCATCCGGTCCAGGAAGCGCCGGCTCTTCTTCTCCCGCACCCGCGGGATCAGGCAGCGCAGCGTCTCCCGCACATCCCCCCACACCGCCAGGTCCAGCTTGGAGCGGCGGCCGAGGTGCTCGGGCCGCACGTCCACCTGGGCGATCTTGACGTCGTCGGGCAGGAACGCGTTGTACGGGAAGTCGGTGCCGAGCAGGAGCAGCAGGTCGCACTCGTGGGTGGCCTCGTAGGCGGCGCCGTAGCCGAGCAGCCCGCTCATCCCGACGTCGTACGGGTTGTCGTACTGGATCCATTCCTTGCCGCGCAGGGCGTGGCCGACCGGGGACTTGATCTTCCCGGCGAACTCCATCACCTCGGCGTGGGCGCCCGCGGTCCCGCTGCCGCAGAACAGGGTCACCTTGTCCGCCTCGTCGATCATCCGGGCGAGCCGGTCGATCTCGGCGTCGCCGGGGCGGACGGTGGGCCGGGAGGTGACGACGGCGGTCTCGGCGGCCTTCTCCGGGGCGGGCTCGGCCGCGATGTCGCCGGGCAGGGTCACCACGCTGACGCCGCCGCGGCCGACCGCGTTCTGGATGGCGGTGTCCAGCAGCCGGGGCAGCTGCTTCGGGTTGGAGATCAGCTCGCTGTAGTGGCTGCACTCCTGGAACAGCCGGTCGGGGTGCGTCTCCTGGAAGTAGCCGAGGCCGATCTCGCTGGAGGGGATGTGCGAGGCGAGGGCGAGGACGGGGGCCATGGAGCGGTGGGCGTCGTACAGGCCGTTGATGAGGTGCAGGTTGCCGGGGCCGCAGGAGCCGGCGCAGGCCGCGAGCTTCCCGGTGATCTGCGCCTCGGCGCCGGCCGCGAACGCGGCGGTCTCCTCGTGGCGGACGTGGATCCAGTCGATGGCGGCGTCGCGGCGGACCGCGTCGACGACCGGGTTGAGACTGTCCCCGACGACGCCGTACAGGCGCTTGACCCCGGCACGGACGAGGATGTCGACGAACTGCTCTGCGACGTTCTGCTTGGCCATGGCTCTCGGTGCCCCTTCGGTCTCCGGCGGACTCCTCGGGTCCATGAAGGCACAGCCCCGGCGCTCACGCCTCCCACACGGCCGCGGCCGTACGGTCGTCCGCGTACCCCTTGACCCGGGTCTGGGCGTCCGCCAGGAAGGCCGCCAGGCCGGGCGGCGCGGGCTTCTCCCACCGTCCGGCCAGGTGCGCGCCCAGCGCGGGCTCGCCGCGCAGCGGCTCGGCGAGCCCGCCCGTGCACATCAGGAGGGTGTCACCCGGCCGGGCCAGGGAGGCCCGGAAACGAAACGGGTCACCGGGCGGGCGGGGCGCGGGGACGACGGCGGCCGCGAAGGGTCCCGGCGGGGCGGGGATGCCGAGGCCGAGGGTGAGGCGGTCGCCGCCTGCGGGGTCCGGCGGGTCGAGATCCTCCCAGGCGCCCTCGCGCAACCGGAACAGGCCGCCCGCGCCGACGCCGAAGAAGACCCGCACCCGGCACTGGGGGTCGGCGGGCAGCAGCAGGCAGCGCAGGCTCGCCGCGTACGTCTCGGGGTCGACACCCTGTTCGACGGCGTCGGCGCGGAGTCGGCCGAGGCTGCGGTCGGTGAGGCGGTGCAGGCCGGACTTCAGCTCGCCCCGGCGGGCGGCCCGGATGTCCTCGGCCAGCCGGACGTGACTGCGGCCCACGGCCTGGGCGATCCACCGGCACGCCTCGGCCGCCGCGCGGTGCGCGCCCGGCGCGGCGCGGGCGCCGGTCGCCATCGCGACCAGGACCAGCGCGTGGTCGCCGGTGCCGAACCGGGCGGTGAGCAGCGCGTCCCGGCGCGGTTCGCCCCGGTAGCGGGGCGAGTCCCCCCGCACGGACGCGGCCCGCAGCGTGCAGGCCCCCTGCCGGGCCCCGTCCAGCACCGTGTCCGGCACCAACTCCACCAGCCCGTCCGGGTCCACGACCGGCAGGGCGGTGGGCTCCGCGTCGTAGGTCGGGGGGCCGGAGCCTACGTGGCCGACGTGATCGTCGTTATCGACGGGGGCGGGGGGATCGCCGGGGGCGGGGGCGAGTGGAACGCTCCCCCGCTCGGGAGCCGCGCCCCGGAGCCAGCCGGTGGCCGGGGACGGCTCGTCGGCGGGGGTGTCCGGACCGGAGCCGGCCGGAGCGGGGGCGTCCGCGGCCGGCGCGGACGGGCCCGGGCCGCCGGGAGGAGCGGCCGGACTGTCCTCCCCCGGCGGGGACGGCACCGGCCCGGGAGCGGCCGGTTCCCACCAAGGGGCGGGCGCGGGCGGAGACGTACCGGCAGCGGCCGGTCCCCGCGCGGGCGGATCGCCGTCGAAGCGCACCCACTCCTCGTCCGGGTCGTCGACCGCCCCGCCCCCCGGCTGCGCGGCGTCCACCGCGTCCACCGCGTCGGCGGCCGAGGCGAAGCGGTCGTCCAGGGAATCGGCCGCGGCCGTGGGCCCCGTGTCCCCGGCGGAGTCGTCGTACAACTGCCCCCACCAGTCGGCCTCATGACCGGTGGGCCTTCCCCCCTGCTGGCTCATGCCACCGATTGTCCACCGCGGGGGCCGGTCGGAGACGGGGCATCCGGAAAATGCGGCGGGTGCGCGGGCCCCGAACGGCCCTGCGGAGGACACCTCGAACTCCCGTACGGAAACGTACGGAAACGTACGGACTGAAGTCGCCGGGCGGTCCCACCCCCCACGGGAGAACCGCCCGGCGACGCCTGGAGGACCCGGTCCGGCCGGGTCGCGCGCGGAACGGCGGAACACCGCCGCGCGGGCACGGGCACGGGCACGGTCGCGGGCCTGCCGCTCCTGCCGCCGGGGCCGCGTGCCGCGCGGCGGCCGGGGCCGGCCGGCATCCGGACGGGGGCGGGGCCCGGAGCGCCGCGCTCCGTACGCGTCCGGGCAGGCCGCACCCGTGCTGCCGGGTACCGGGGCCGCCCGTCGCCGCTTCGGTGCTGCCACCTTGTCAGGACGGCCGGGGGTACGGCGATGATGTTGGGCGGCGGGTTTGTGCCGTGGCTGTTTCCCGCCACCGCCGACACGTGCCGCACCGCCGGTCGGTGACCGGGGTCCGAAGGGGAGGGACGGCAGCTGATGCTGGCAGCGATAGGGCTGGACGAGAGACACGAGTCGGCGTACCGGGCACTGGTGTCCGTGGGCGCCGCGGAGGTGCCCGATCTCGCGCGCCGGCTGATGCTCGGCGAGCACGACACCGAGAGCGCCCTGCGCCGCCTGGAGCGGCACGGGCTCGCCGCCCAGTCCTCGGCCCGGCCCGGCCGCTGGGTGGCCGCGCCGCCCGGGGTGGCGCTCGGCGCGCTGCTCACCCGGCAGCGGCACGAACTGGAGAAGGCGGAACTGGCCGCCGCGCTGCTCGCCGAGGAGTACCGCGCGGCGGCCTCCGAACCCGCGGTGCACGACCTGATCGAGGTGGTCACCGGCGCCCCGGCGGTCGCGCAGCGCTTCCTGCAGTTGCAGCTGGGCGCCGCCGAGGAGGTGTGCGCGCTGGTCACCGGCAGTCCGATGGCCGTCTCCGGGATGGAGAACGACGCCGAGGAGCAGGCCGCCGCGCGCGGGGTGCGCTACCGGGTGGTGGTCGAACGCGCGGTGCTGGACCTGCCGGACGGCATCACGGAGCTGACCGCCGCGCTCGGCCGCGACGAGCAGGTACGGGTCGTCGACGAGGTGCCCACCAAGCTGGTGGTCGCCGACCGGGCGCTGGCGATGGTGCCGCTCACCTCGCGCACCGCGGAGCCGGCCGCGCTCGTCGTGCACGCCAGCGGCCTGCTGGAGCTGCTGTCCGGGCTGTTCGAGTCGGTGTGGCGGGACGCGCTGCCGGTGCGCCTGGGCGCGTCCGGCGTCACCGAGCAGGGCCCGGACGGCCCCGACGCCACCGATCTGGAGGTCCTTTCGCTGCTGCTGGCCGGTCTGACCGACGCGAGTGTCGCCAAGCAACTCGACCTGGGCCTGCGGACCGTGCAGCGCCGGGTGAAGCGGCTGATGGTGCTGACCGGAGTGACCACCCGGCTGCAACTGGGCTGGCACGCCTACGAGCGCGGCTGGGTGGCCAGGGAGCGCCGCGGCGGCTGACCCGGCGCTCCCTGGCTCCCTGGCTCCCTTGCTCCCTTACGGCAGTGGTACGCCCTCCAGCGAGAGCAGCCGCACCTTGCGCTCCAGGCCGCCCGCGTAGCCGGTGAGCGAGCCGTCCGCGCCGATCACGCGGTGGCAGGGGCGCAGGACCAGCAGCGGGTTGGCGCCGATGGCGCCGCCCACGGCCCGTACGGCGGCCCGGGAGGCGCCGATCCGCGCGGCGATCTCGCCGTACGTCGTGGTCGCGCCGTAGGGAACGGAGTCGAGGGCGGTCCACACCCGTTCCCGGAACGCCGTGCCGTCGGCGCGCAACGGCAGGTCGAACTCCTTGAGTTCACCGGCGAAGTAGGCCCGCACCTGTTCCTCGGCCGCGCGGAACGGGCCGGGGTCGTGCCGCCAGTCGTCCCATACCGTGCGACCGCCCTTCTGGCCGGGCACGGACAGGGAGGTGAGGGCGCCGTGCCGGTCGGCGGTGAGGAGCAGCGGCCCGAGGGGGCTCTCCAGCCGGGTCCAGTAGGTCGTCGCGGTGTCGGCCAGGGCAGTCAGGTCGCCGGCCGTGCCGGTGGGAAGAGTCGTCATCGTTCCAGTTCCTCCGCGGTGAGCAGGTGTCGCAGTGCGTAGGAGCGCCAGGGGCGCCAGTGGTCGGGGAAGGCCGCGCCGGGCGGGGCCACGTCGGGATCGGCCAGGGCGCGGACGCGGATGGCGGCGGCCGTGGCGGCGTCCAGGCCGGGCAGGGCGAGCAGCGCCCGGTGCGCCTCGTCCCGGTCGGCGCCCGGGTCGAGCCGTACGGTGCCGTCGGCGAGGACGGCGGCCAGGGCGCCGAGGGCGCCCCCGGGCTCGGCTCCCGCGAGGACGTCCGGCTCGGGGAACAGATGGGTCAGGGAGCCGTCGGGGGCGTCCAGCGCCTTGCCGTAGCGCCGTACCAGCTCTCCGGCGGCCTCCGGTCCCACCAGCGCCCGGATCGCCGCCTCCTCCGGGTCCGCGGCACCCGGGGAGCGCAGGCCCGGCCGGGCGGCGACCAGCGGGGCCAGCCGCGGGTCCGCGCCGAGCCGTTCGTCCACGGCGTACGGGTCGGCGTCGAGGTCGAACAGGCGCCGCAGCCGCTGCACGGCCGTCGTCAGGTCGCGCGGGTCGGTCAGGTGGAGCCGGGCCTCCAGCCAGCCGCCGGGACGGGCGGCTGACGTGCCCTGCGGCGTGCCGGGGCGTTCGTCGACGGCGGCGGTCCCGCTGCCGTACGGCAGCCGCAGCGCACGCCGGTAGGTGCGGTCGCCCGGGGCGCCGGTCACCTCCTCGACGCCGGGCACGGCCTCGCGCTGGAGCAGGTCGAAGACGGGCCCGGCCTGGTAGGGGCCGCGGTGCGCGAGCCGCAGCGGTATGGCCGCGGCGGGTGTGGCCGTCGGCGTGACTGTGGCGGCCCTGTCGTCCCGGCCCCGGGCCCGGGACTGGGGCCGGGACTGGGGCCGGGTCCGGGGCGCGGCGGCGCGCAGCGCGCTCGGGGTGGCCGCGTAGACCTCCCGTACGGTGTCGTTGAACTGCCGCACGCTGGCGAACCCGGCCGCGAAGGCGACCTGGGTCACCGGCAGGCCGGTGGTCTGCAGCAGGACGCGCGCGGTGTGGGCGCGCTGCGCCCGGGCGAGCGCGACCGGTCCGGCGCCGACCTCGGTGGTGAGCTGCCGCTGCACCTGCCGCGCGCTGTAGCCGAGCCGCGCGGCGAGTCCGGCGACGCCCTCCCGGTCGATCACGCCGTCGCCGATCAGCCGCATCGCCCGCCCGACGACGTCCGCCCGTACGTTCCACTCGGCGGAGCCGGGCACCGCGTCCGGCCGGCACCGCCGGCAGGCGCGGAATCCCGCGCCCTGGGCGGCGGCGGCCGTGGCGAAGTACCGCACGTTGTGCCGTTTCGGGGTCACGGCGGGGCAGCTGGGACGGCAGTAGATCCCGGTCGTCCCGACGGCGAAGAAGAACTCGCCGTCGAACCGCCCGTCCCGGCTGCGTACCGCCTCGTACCTGGTGTCCTCGTCCATCACGCTGTCCAGTGTCCGCCCCCGGCGACGACGGGGCTGGCGGAATTCGGACACGACTGTGCCGGGGGGCGGGGGGCGGAGGCCCGCGGCCCGGGGTCCGAGGCCGTGGCCCGGGGCCGAGGGCCGTAGACCGGGGTCCGAGGCCGTGGCCCGGGGCCGAGGGCCGTAGACCGGGGTCCGAGGCCGTGGCCCGGGGCCGAGGGCCGTAGACCGGGGTCCGAGGCTGTGGCCCGGGGCCGAGGGCCGTAGACCGGGGTCCGAGGCCGTGGCCCGGGGCCGAGGGCCGTAGACCGGGGTCCGAGGGCCCGGCGCCGGGCGCCGGGCGCCCGAGGGGGGCCGGAGGCCCGGTACCTACCCCGGGGGACGCCCGAGGCCGAGGGCCGGGGCCAGGGGCCCGGGAGGCCCGAGGCCCGGGGGGAGCCGGGGCCCGAGGCCCGGGGCGCTACGCCCACCGCCCCCGCTTCGCCTCCATCGCCGCGCGGCCCTCCGCGCCCTTGCGCTTCCAGTCCCGCCGGATCTCCGCGCGCAGCCGGGCGTCGGTCTTGGCGACGATCCACTGGTTCTCGCGCATCAGCTTGCGGTAGCTCTCCAGCCGCCGCTCGGGCAGTTCGCCCGAGTCGACGGCGGCCAGCACGGCGCAGCCGGGTTCGCGCTCATGGGCGCAGTCGTGGAAGCGGCACTCACCGGCCAGGTCCGCGATCTCGGAGAAGACCTGCTCGACACCGCTCTCGGCGTCGAACAGGCCCACCCCGCGCAGACCCGGCGTGTCGATCAGCACACCGCCGCCGGGCAGGACGAGGAGGTTGCGGGTGGTCGTGGTGTGCCGGCCCTTGCCGTCGACGTCCCGGGCGGCCTGGACCTCCATCACGTCCTCGCCGAGCAGCGCGTTGGCGAGGGTGGACTTGCCGGCCCCGGACTGCCCGAGCAGCACGGAGGTCCCGCCGGAGACCACGGCGGCCAGCACGTCGAGGCCGTCCCCGGTCACCGCGCTGACCGGCACCACCGGCACACCGGGCGCCGCCGTCTCCACGTCCCGGACGAGGTACGAAAGCCCCGCCGCGTCCGCCACCAGATCCGCCTTGGTCAGCACGACCAGCGGCTGGGCGCCGGACTCCCAGGCCAGCGCGAGGAACCGCTCGATGCGGCCGAGGTCGAGTTCCACGGCGAGCGAGACGGCGACGATCGCGTGGTCGACGTTGGCGGCGAGGATCTGCCCCTCGGAGCGCTTGGAGGAGGTGGAGCGCACGAAGGCGGTGCGGCGCGGCAGCAGCGTGCGCACATAGCGGGGGTCGCCGTGCGGGTCGACCCCCGCCCAGTCCCCCGTGCACACGACCTGCATCGGGTCGCGGGGGACGACGAACTCGGTGTCGGCGTGCACGGTGCCGGTCGCGGTGACGAGGTCGCAGCGGCCGCGGTCGACCCGTACGACGCGGCCGGGCAGCAGTCCTTGGGCGGCGTACGGGGCGAACCGCTCCGCCCAGCCGTCGTCCCAGCCGTAGCGGGCGAGCGGATGCGGCGCGACGGAGGGAAGGGAAGAAATGGAGGGAACGGAAGGAACGGAAGAAGACGAGAAGTGCAAGGGGGACCCTTCGCAGGGCGGTCCCGGTCACGCGAGAGCGTGCGATGGTCAGCCGGAGACCGCGGAGGTGGAGTGGATGAACGTGTCGGCGCGGGCAGCACCCGTCATGTGGACAGCCATCGGTCACACCTCCTGTTTCTCGTTTCTCGCACGGCTGATCGCGGCGGTTTGCGGCCACCGTGTGAAGCACCTTCAGATTAGGGACCCGCCGGAACGCGTGCCACTTCTTTTCCGGACCGGTTCTTTTCCGGACCGGTTCTTTTCCGGACCGGCCGGTCCTCACAGGTGCGCGCGCAGCCCGTCCCGGATCGCGTGCGCGACCGCCGGACGCTCGGCGTCGAGGTAGAAGTGGCCGCCGCCGAAGACCTGGAGACCGAACTCCCCCGTGGTGTGCTTCTCCCACTGCCGGGCCTCGGCCACCGAGACCCGCGGGTCGGCGTCCCCGACGAGGACCGCCATCGGGCAGGTGACCGTGGCGTCGGGCGGGCAGCGGTAGGTCTCGACGGCCCGGTAGTCGGCGCGGATCGGCGGCAGGACGAGCGCGCGCAGCTCGGGGTCGGCGAACACCACCGGATCGGTGCCCCCCAGCTTCACCACGTCGGCGATCAGGCCCTCGTCGTCGCGCAGGTGCACGTACGTGTCCTCGTCCCGGACGATGCCGGGCGCCCGCCGCCCGGAGACGAACAGCCGCACCGGGGACCAGCCGGGGTCCTTCTCCAGCCGCCGTACCGTCTCGAAGGCCACCGTGGCCCCCATGCTGTGCCCGAAGAACGCGGTGGGCAGGCCGAGTTGCTGCCGCAGCACCCCGCTGAGGCGGTCGGCCAGGGTGGCGATGTCGTCGACGCAGGGTTCGGCGTTGCGGTCCTGGCGGCCGGGGTACTGGACGGCCACCACCCTCACCTCGGGGCTCAGCAGCCGGGCCAGGGGGGCGTAGGAACTCGCCGCGCCTCCCGCGTGCGGGAAGCAGACGACCTGGGCGCGGGGGCTCGGAGCGGGGGCGAAGACCTTCATCCACGCGCTGGCGTCGGACATGACTCACCTCAAGCAAGTGTGGCGACGCGGCCAGGGCGTCGCGGCGAACACGAACACGTCGTACACGAACACGTCGTGCACGCACACACCATGCACGCACACACCATGCACGAACACGCCGGACAGCGGCAGGACTTGCACGTCGTGGACGCTGTACAGGCTGCCGGAGCGTACCCCGCGCACTCCCCCGGCAGTGTCCCGGACTCAGCGGGTCCGCGCGCAGTCCCGGCCGTCGAGGGTGAAGTCGTACGGCGTGGCGGTGCCGGCGCCGCCGGTGGCGACGAAGCCGAAGGAGAGGGTGCCGTCGGCGGGGACAGTGCCGTCGTAGCCGGTGGCGGTGGCGGTGACCCGGGTGCCGTGCTGGGCGACGGTGGCGTCCCACATCCGGGTGACGTGTGCGTCGCCGGGGAAGGACCAGGCGACCCGCCAGGTGTCCAGGGGCCGGCCGGTGGTCACGGAGACGGTGACCTGGAAGCCGTCGCTCCACCGGTCGACGAGGTCGTAGCGGACGCGGCAGGGCGCTGTCTCTCCGTCGGCGGCGCCGGGCGGGCCGTCGTCCGCGGCGGCCGAGGAGGTGCCCTGGGGCTCCGGGTCGGGGGCTCCGGACGGGCCCGCCGCCGTACGGCTCGCGGAGGGCCCGCGGGAGCCGGCCGGGGCGGTCGTGCGGGGCGCGGGCGCGGGCGCGGGCGCGGTGGCGGACGGCGGCAGGGTCCCGGGGTCGGCGACCGGCCGCCGGTCGGTGTCGCCGTCCGCCGTGTCGCCCGCCGAGCTGCCGAACGGCATCAGCGACACGGTCAGCGCCACCCCCGACAGCGCGACCGCCGTGGCGAGCAGCCCGCCGCGCACCCGCCGCGCCCGGGCCCGTTCCTTCGCGTCCGCGTTCTCGCCGGCCGGACCGGTCGCGGGCCGGTGCGGGCCGAGGCGTACGTCGGCGGCCCGGCGGCGGCGCTCCAGGTAGGCGAGTCCGCCCCAGCCGATCACCCCCTCGGCCAGCGCGGCGGGCAGGGTGCCGCCGTGCGTCCGGAGGCAGGCGGCGGCCGCGGCGCACTCCGGGCAGACGGCGAGGTGCCGGTCGAGGTCCTCGGGGGCCTCGGTGGCGGCCCCGGGGCGGGTGACCGCGTCCAGCAGCCGGGCGTAGCCGCGGCACTCGGCGGCCATCGGCGCGTCGAGGTGGCCGCGGTGGCAGCGGTCCCGGAACAGGGCGCGTACCTGCTCCAGTTCCGCCGACACGCCGGCCGGGTCGAGTCCGAGCCGGCGGGCCACGACGGCCGGCGGCAGCGCCTCCACCTCGGCCAGCCACAGCAGCGCGGCGTCCGCCTCCTGGAGGTCCCGCAGGGCGCGCAGGGCCAGGGGGCGGCCGAGCGGCGGGCCCGTATGGCGGGCCGCCCGCGGGGAGTTGAGCCACAGCCGCAGGTCGGGGGCGAGCCGGTGGCCGTGTCCCGCGGCCTCCCAGGCGGCGGCGGTGGTGCGGACCGCGGCCAGCATCAGCGGGATCGCGGGCAGCCGGGGCGTGCGGCGGCCCCGGGACGCGCCGGCGCCGGCGGCGCGCACCTCGCGCGCGCCCAGCGCGAACGCCTCCCGGGCCAGTTCCCGGGCGGCGGCGGAACCGGCCGTGCACAGGTCGGCGTAGGAGAGCACCGCGTCCCAGCACTCGGCCGGCAGCGCGGCCTCGGCGGTGTCCCGGGGACTCGGCTGGTCGGGCATGGCACTCCTGCGTCCGGGGAGCGAGGGCCGACTGATTCCGGCGGCAACGGAGTTCGTGACGCCCCGCGGCGAGCGGCCGAGCCTTTCACGTCTTCGACACAACTGACAAGGCGCGTATGCACATGCCGTTGACGCGAAGGGACGCACGGCTTCCGCGCCCGGCGCGCGGGGTCCGGGGACCGCCCGTGACGCCTGCACGGCGGGCGTGACGCTGCGCAGCGGGCGTGACGCTACACAGCGGGCGTGCGTCCCGTCTCCGTCCCCTCCCCGGCCTCGTCGTCGGTGTCCCGCGCGGGCAGGCTGTCCATGAAGGAGCTGACCGAGAAGACGGCGCGGCCGGGTCCGGGCGGGCCGTAGCCGGGGGGCGAGGAGAGACCGAAGTCGTCCATGGTGGCGCGGTACGCCTCAAGGAGCCGGATGTGGTACTCCAGCGGGGCGCCCTGCGGGTTGGCCTTGCCGAGCGGGGTGGTGGGCTCCGGGCACCAGGTGGTGAAGCGGGGCGTGATGCCGTGCGACATGAAGAAACGCAGGCCCTCGGTGGTGGACGCGATGGCCTCGTCCACGGTGGTGAAGCCGAACGGCTCGGCCATCTCCACGCCCGCCACGAAGTTCGGGATCACGTTGCGCGCGCCGAAGATGTCGGCGGAGTCGAGGATGCGCTTGTGCCACTCGTCGCGGCCGACGTAGCGCTCCTTGCCCGGGCAGTACAGCTCGAACAGGCGGCGGTCCCACACCTCGAAGTTGGGGTGGTAGATCTGCACGCCGTAGTCCTTGAACCGCTGCACGTCGTCCTTGGGCAGCGCCTGCGCGACGACCTTGCCGATCCAGCGGCCCGGGAAGCGCTCCTCGATGGCCTTGGCGTAGTGGCCGTAGAAGTCGGCCTCGTCGCGGCCGGCGACCGTCTTGGTGATGGCGCCGCCGGTGAGGGTGTAGGCGGTGGACGCCTTCTGGGTGTCGTACCGGTCGATGATCTCCAGGGCCTCCAGCACCTCCTCCACGTCCTTGACGCCGGTGTAGGGCCGGCCGGCCGCCTTGTGCTGGCGCCAGTTGTGGTTGATGTCGCAGTACTGGCACTCCTCCTTGGCGCCGAAGTACTGGCAGACCCGGAAGACGGTGAGGTAGATCAGGTAGCCCCACTGGATGGTGGGCGCCACCTCCATCACGGACTTCCCGCTGGCCAGGGTGTGGCGGTAGTACTCCGGCATGGGCGGCACGCCGACGTCCGCGATCCGCTTGCCGTCGAGGTAGAGCCCGAGCAGGCCCTCCTCGTCGGCGGCCACCCGGTAGGGCGAGGCGGGGTTCACCCGTACGGAGACGACGGTGCGCCGCAGGTCGTACGGGCCGCCGGTGAGGATGATCTCCTCCGGCGGGCGGCGCAGCGCGGCCTCGCCCAGCTCGGGCAGGGTGCCGTGGTCGAAGGAGAAGATGAAGTACGACTTCGGCTTGACCTCGCCGCCCTCGTTGTCACTGAGCGCGGAGGGGTCGAAGGCGACACCACCTCGCAGCAGGTCCTCCTTGAAGACCGCTTCCCGCGGCACATGCGGGAAGCGCTCCATCAGATCCTCGACCAGCGCGGTACGGCTGCCCATCCGTTTCTCCTCCCGGCTCGTGCGTACGACTCCTCACGGTATGCCCCCGCTCGCGGGGCGGCCGTGCCGGGTCCCCTTCCGGGGGCGGGGGGGGCGGCACCGGGCCGGGCCGGGACGGTCCCGAGCGGGATTGGTCACCGCCCCAGGCAGGCGGTCACCGGCCCCATGCTCGCGGTCGCCACCGGTCCCGGACGGGACGGGGCGGGGCGGAGCGCGGCGGTCGGGTAGGTTCCCCGACGAGCGGACGGGCCGCCGTGCCGCGCCGGGAGGGCGAGACGATGACGGGGACCGGGGCCGGGACCGTGACCAACTGGGCGGGCAACATCGCCTACGCCGGGGACGTGCGCCGGCCGGGTACGGCCGAGGAGCTGCGCGCGGTGGTCGCGGGGAGCGCGCGGGTGCGCGCCCTGGGCAGCGGCCACTCCTTCAACGAGATCGCCGACCCCGGCCGGGGCGGCGTCCTGCTGTCCCTGGACGCCCTGCCGGCCGAGGTGGAGGTCGACACCGCCGCCCGCACGGTGCGCACCGGCGGCGGGGTGCGGTACGCGGAGCTGGCCCGCCGGGTGCACGCGCACGGACTGGCGCTGCCCAACATGGCCTCCCTGCCGCACATCTCGGTCGCCGGGTCGGTGGCCACCGGCACCCATGGCTCGGGCGTCGCCAACGGGCCGCTCGCCGCCGCCGTACGCGAGGTGGAACTGCTCACGGCGGACGGCTCCACGGTGGTCGTCGGCCGGGGCGACCCCCGGTTCGGCGGGGCCGTCACCTCGCTGGGCGCGCTCGGTGTGGTCACCGCGCTCACCCTCGACCTGGAGCCGGCCTTCACCGTCGAGCAGCACCTCTTCACCGAACTCCCGCTCGACGGGCTGGACTTCGAGGCGGTGGCGGGTGCCGCGTACAGCGTCAGCCTGTTCACCGACTGGCGCGACCCGGGGTTCCGGCAGGTGTGGCTCAAGCGGCGCACCGACCAGCCGGCGCCCCGTTTCCCGTGGGCCGTGCCCGCGAAGGCGGCGCTCCACCCGGTGCCGGGCATGCCGGCGGAGAACTGCACCGGGCAGCTGGGCGTGCCCGGTCCCTGGCACGAGCGACTGCCGCACTTCCGGGCGGACTTCACCCCGAGCAGCGGCGCCGAACTCCAGTCCGAGTACCTGCTACCGCGCCACCACGCCGTCGCCGCGCTGCACGCCGTGCACGGCATCCGTAGGGCGGTCGCGCCCGTGCTGCAGACCTGCGAGGTGCGTACCGTGGCCGCCGACGCGCAGTGGCTGAGCCCGAGCCACGGCCGGGACACGGTGGCGCTGCACTTCACCTGGGCCGACGACACGGCGGCGGTGCTGCCGGTGGTGCGCCGCCTGGAGGAGGCGCTGGACGCCTTCGGGCCGCGCCCGCACTGGGGGAAGGTGTTCACCGTGCCCGCAGCCGTGCTGCGCGGGCGCTATCCCCGCCTGGACGCGTTCCGGGCACTGGCACGGGAGCTGGACCCGGCCGGGAAGTTCACCAACGCCTTCGTACGGACCCTGCTCACCGACTGACCCGGCCGACCCCACCGATCCGACCCGCCCGCTTATTCCCTTGCTTCCTAGGCCCCCAAGGATTCACCCTAGGTGGCCTAGGAAATGAGGTACCCATGGCCCGAGCCGGCCTCACCACCGACCGCGTCGTCGCGGCGGCCGCCGAACTCGCCGACGAGGTCGGCTTCGACCAGATCACCCTGTCCGCGCTGGCCCGGCGCTTCGGGGTGAAGGACGCCAGCCTGTACGCGCATGTCCAGGGCGTGCGGGACCTGCGGACGCGGCTCGCGCTGTTCGCGGGCGCGGAGCTGATCGAGGCGATCGCCGCCGCCGTGGCGGGCCGGGCGGGCAAGGACGCGCTGGCCGCGTTCGCCGGCGCCTACCGGGAGTACGCCCACCGGCACCCGGGCCGGTACGCCGCCACCCAGATCCGGATCGACCAGGCGCTCGTCGCCGACTCCCCCGCGCTGCGCCGCACCGCCGAGATCACCTACGGCATGCTGCGCGCCTACGGCCTGGCCGAACCCGACCTCACCGACGCCGTCCGCCTGCTGCGCAGCACCTTCCACGGCTACTGCGTCCTGGAGGCCGCCGGCGGCTTCGGCGCCCCCAGGGACGTACAGCTCTCCTGGGACCGGACCGTGGAGGCCCTGCACCGCACACTCGAACACTGGCCGCGCCAGGAGGAGACCGGCGAGAAGGGGACGGGCGAGAACGGGCCCGCCGAGCAGAGGACGGAGAAGACCCATGACTGAGCCGCGCCACGCGATGGACAGCGCGCTGGACCACGCGATGGACCACGTGGTGGACCCTGCGATGAGCCACGAGATCTCCGGCAGCGGACCGGTGCTGCTCGTCCTCCCCGGCGGGGCGGGCCACCCCATGGGCCTCGACCCGCTGACCGCGCGCCTGGCCCGGCGCTTCACCGTCGTCACCTGCGACCCGCTCGGCCTCGCCCACGGGCGGCTCGGGCTGCCGGTGGCCGACCAGCGGGTCGAGGAGTGGAGCGAGGGGGCGGCCCGGCTGCTCGACGCGGTGCTGCCGGCGGGCGAGCGGGCGTATGTCCTGGGCACCAGTTCGGGCGGTATCGCCGCGCTCGACCTGCTGGCCCGCCACCCCGGGCGGCTGCGGCACGTCGTCGCGCACGAACCGGCGTGCGTGGCGGCACTGCCGGACGGCGCCCGGCAGCGCGCCCGGATGCGGGAGGTGTACGCCGCCTACCGCGCGGCCGGGCCACAGGCCGCCGGAGCCCTGCTGACCGCCGTACTGGAGGACCGCGAACCGGACCACGCCCCGGCCCCGGGGCCCCGGCCGCTGACCCGCGCGGAGGAACTGTCCTCCCCGATGGCGCTCTTCCTGGCCCACGTACTGGTGCCGTTCACGGCGTACGTCCCTTCGGAGCCCGCCCTCGGGACCGCGCGCCAGGAGCACGCAGCGACCCTGACGCTCGCCGCCGGCGAGGGCTCCCGGGGCGGGCTGCTCCACCGCACCGCGCGATGGCTCGCCGAGCGGGCCGGTGCGGGGTTCGCCGAGTTCCCCGGCGGGCACATCGGGGCCGCCGAGCACCCGGAGGCGTTCGCGGACCGGCTGGTGGACGTGTTCAGCGGTCAGGTCTGCTGAGCGCCTGCACCTCCTCGTACGAGAGGGCCGTGCCCTGCGGCGCCTGCCCGGCCGCGACGGCGGTCGCCGCCGCCACGGCCGCGCCCAGCGCCAGCCGGTAGGGCAGGGACCCGAGGCTGACCCTGCTCACTCCGAGTCCGGCGAGGCGGGGCAGGGCGGGCCCGGCGGGCGAGTAGAGGATGTTGAGGGGGACGCCGACCCGCCGGACCAGGGCGGCGATGGCCCGGGGCTCGGCCAGCCCGGGGACGAACACGCCGTCCGCGCCCGCCTGCTGGTAGGCGTCGAGGCGGCGCAGGGTGTCGGTCTCGTCGCCGTCGCCCAGCCAGTACGTGTCGGTGCGGGCGTTGACGAAGAGGCCGGGCACGGCGGACTTGACGGCGGCGATCTTGGCGGCGTGCCGGGCGAGGGGTCCGCACCCGTCCTCCAGGTTGACGCCGACGGCCCCCGCCTCCCACAGCCGGCGGGCGAACCCGGCCACCTCGTCGGGGTCGTCGCTGAACCCGTCCTCCGCGTCCACGGAGAGCAGGAAGGACCGCGAACCGAGGCCGCGCGCGAGCCGGAGGGTGTCCTCCCGGGTCGCGGCGACCCCGTCGGGCAGTCCGGCGGCGGCCGCGACCCCGAGACTCGTCGTCCCCAGGGCCCGGAACCCGCGCGCCGCCAGCGCGGCGGCGGAGGCATGGTCCCAGGCATTCGGAAGCAGCAGGGGCTCACCCGCGCGATGCAGGGCCGCGAAGGTGTCGTCACGCACTGTCTCACTCATGGACCCACGCTAGGCCCGCGTCCCTTCGGCACCGGCCGAAGTAACACCGGACCGGGGGTGACACCGACCGCGCCCCCGCCGAGGAACCGCACGCGAACCGACCGTCACACCTTCGCCGCCCCGGCGTCGCCGCACAGCACAGCTGGCCGAGTGCCCGGCGGAGGACGGTCAGCGGGTCGAGGCCCGGGAAGTGCGTACGGACCGGGGCCGACAGGGGCCGGACCCCTCACTCCCCCTTCCAGGCTGCGCTCCACGCGGATCCCGCTGAGTGACGCCCATGTCCCTTCGTTTCCTAGGCCGCAGAATCGAGAACCGCCCGCACCTCGGGTACGTCGGCGTACTCAGCGAGCCGGGCCAGGACCGCGCTGAGACCTAGCCGATAGATGCGTTCCGCCTCGGCATACCGGCCGGCGTCCGACGCGATCCAACCCACGATCTGTGCCGACTCCCCGATGTGCACGAGTAGTTGTCGGCCCGTCGGGCCGGTACAGCGATACTCGCGGAACAATCGAATAGCCTTACGAAACTCCCGCAGCGCGGGCCGCACGAGATCCCGGCCGGCCAGCAAGTCATCAGCGAGCCGCAAGCCGTGCACCCGCTGCTGTAAGTCGGCCACCTGGCCCATCCCGAGGCGGCCCCCTGGGCGGTCCCGCAGAGGCCCTAGCGGGTCATCGACGGGCAGGAAGTCAGCGGAGCGTGGGCAAGGGCGGCTCAGGGGCCGGGATCGGCGCTGTGAGCAATTCCGCGGGGACGGCCAGTGCGGCAGCGAGAAAGGGCAGCCATTCGCGCGGCGTACGCTTCCCCGTCTCCCACCGGCTGACTTCCTGTCGGCCCACCGGCTCACCGATCACCCCGGCCGCCCGGCAGACCTCCCGCGCCAGCCGCGACTGACTCCACCCGAGCCGTTCCCGCTGGTGCGTGCGTACTCACCAGCGCCTCGGCATCGGGCACGGCGGGGAACAGCAGACCGGCCGACTCTCTCGATCCGCGTCTCCTCGTACCCCCGGGAGGGAGTTAGCGTCGGAGTATGCGCAGCAATGCCTCCGTCCCCGTCCCCACCCCTCCCCTCGCCGAGGCCCTGGCCCTGGCCCTGGCCCACGGGACGGTCGTTCTCGATGGTGGTCTGTCCAATCAGCTCGCCTCCGCCGGGCACGATCTCGGTGGCGGGCTGTGGTCCGCGCGGCTGTTGACCGAGCGGCCCGAGGCGGTGAGCGAGGCGCACCTCGCGTACGTCGAGGCGGGCGCGGACGTGGTGATCACCGCGAGTTACCAGGCCACCTTCGAGGGGTTCGCCGCGCGGGGCGCCGGCCGGGAGGAGGCCGCCGCGCTCATCGCGTCCAGCGTGGAACTGGCCCGGGAGGCGGTCCGGCGGGCGCGCGCCCGGGGCGTCGCGCGGCCCCTGTGGGTGGCCGCCTCGGCCGGTCCGTACGGGGCGCTGCTCGCGGACGGATCGGAGTACCGGGGGCGCTACGGGCTCACGGTCGACGAGCTGGAACGTTTCCACCGGCCCCGTCTGGAGGTGCTGGCCGCCGCCCACCCCGACGTGCTGGCCCTGGAGACCGTCCCGGACACCGTCGAGGCCGAGGCCCTGCTGCGAGCCGTGCGCGGGCTGGGCGTACCGGCCTGGCTGTCGTACACCGTCGAGGGACCGCGCACCCGCGCCGGGCAGCCCCTGCGCGAGGCGTTCGCCCTGGCCGCCGACGTGGCGGAGATCATCGCGGTCGGGGTGAACTGCTGCGCCCCCGACGACGTGGGCGCCGCCGTCGCGACGGCCGCCCGGGTGACCGGCAAGCCGGTCGTGGCCTACCCCAACAGCGGCGAGACCTGGGACGCCCGCTCCCGCGCCTGGACCGGCCGCTCCACCTTCACCACCGGCCAGGTCGAGCACTGGCGCTCCCACGGTGCCCGCCTGATCGGCGGCTGCTGCCGGGTGGGCCCGGAGACGATCACGGACATCGCCCGGACACTGCGGGACGGTGACATGCCTCGGTGACACGGCCCGCCGGCATGGCGCGGTGAGGTGACGGCCCGGCGTCCACGTACCCGGTCCGAGAGCGTGCCCTGGTACGTGGTGGACCCCGGTCAGCTCCGGTCAGATGCCGTGGACGTCTCCGGAGCGCCGCAAGCGGCGTATCACCGCGCGGAGTTCCGCGGCCCGGGGCTGTGCGCCGTCGCGCGGGCCGCGCGGGAGCGGCGGGGGCTCGGGCACGGGCGGCGCGGCGGTCCACAGGGCCAGTTCGGCGTCGCGGAGGCCGTGCACCGTGTGCGGGGGCCCGTCACCGAGGACGCGTACCGGGTGGGTGGCGTCCCATGCCTCCCACCCGGGGTCGCCCGACGCGGCGAAGCGGACCCAGGCGGCGTGCATGGTGTCGGCCAGGTCCTGCGGGGCGCCCTCGCCCGCCAGCCGCCGGGAGTCGGGGACGTCGCCGGTGTCGAAGACGAAGCCGAGATCCAGGGCGTGGCAGGCGCCGAGGTCGGGCAGGCGCGAGGGCCAGGCGAACTCGTAGACGTACGAGGAGCCGGGACGGGCGTCCGCCAGCCGGCGCAGGGGGCGGCGCAGCAGGTGGTCGGTGACCAGCTGGCCGACGATCTCGGCGGCCCCGGCGCGCGGCCGCAGGGTGCGGTAGCCGCGGACGACCTCGTGCCCGCAGTGGCAGCGCGCCATGGCCCCGGCCAGGGCGACCGCGCCGAGCCGGTCGACCCGCTCCAGCAGGCCGCCGGGGGCCAGCCACAGCCGGTACTCGTCGCGGGTCCAGCCCATGAGCAGGCCGGCGTCGCGCGCCGCCTCCCCCGACACCAGCGCCTCCAGCGGATCGCGGGGCACGAGGTCGCCGTCGACGACGATCCCGAACGCCGGACCGCCGAGGACCGGGCTGCTCAGGCGGCCCACCTCCGCCTGGGTGCGCAGCAGCAGGCCGCGCTCGACGGCCGCGAAGCCCTCCGCGGTGGCGGGCACCTTCAGCCGGTTCGCCATGCGGCGCACCATCCGCCGTACCTTGTCCCGGTCGGAGGCCTCCGGCGGCCCGCTCTGCAGGACCGCCCGCCGGAACAGGCCCTGCGCCTGCGGGGCGGCGATCAGGGCGCCGACGCTGATCGCGCCGGCCGACTGGCCGCCCAGGGTGATCCGGTCGGGGTCGCCGCCGAAGGCCGCGACCGACTCGCGCACCCAGCGCAGCGCGGCGAGCTGGTCGCGCAGCCCGGGGTTGGCCGGGGCGTCCGGGAAGAGTCCGTAGCCCTCCACGCCCAGGCGGTAGTTGGCGGAGACGAGGACGACCCCGTCGCGGGCGAAGGCGTACCCCTCGTACACGGGGACGGCCGAGGAGCCGCGGGTCAGCGCGCCGCCGTGCAGCCACAGCAGCACGGGGAGCCGGGCGCCGGGACCCGGCTCGGGGGTCCACACATTGAGGTTGAGGCAGTCGTCGCCGGGCACGTCCGGATCGGACAGGTACTGCGCGAAGGCGTCCGAGTACGGCGGTTTGGGCGCGGTGGGTCCGAAGGCGCCCGCGTCGCGCACCCCGTCCCACGGCTCGGGCGGCTCGGGCGGCCGGAACCGGCGCGGGCCGAAGGGGGGCGCCGCGTACGGGATGCCGCGGAACACCGCCACCCCATGCTCGTACCTGCCGCGTACCGCCCCGTGCGGCGTGGTGACCACGGGTTCCGTCCGGTCCGCCGCCATACGCCCACCAGCCCTTCGCCGCGCTCGTGCACCGGTGATTCCACAGCATCACGACGGCGCCCGATATTCCGGCGCAAGGGGCCGGGGTACGGCTGTTCGGCGTACGCCGACGCCCGCGCCCCCACCGCCCGGCCAGGCCGCCGGCATGGGCATCCGTACCCGGCTTCAGTCCCCAGTCCGATACCGGCATCCGTGTCCGGCTCCGGCCCCGGCTCCCCACCGGCAGCGCCCCCGCCCACACCACCACCGCGCGCGAACGCCGGGTCGTCACCGGTCCGTTCGCGCGCGGTGCGGTGTCCGGCCGTGCGTCACGGGACCCGTCCGGCCGCCGGGCCGGTCCCGCCCGCGTGCCTCAGTCGTCGTGCGGCTCCTGCCCCGCGCGTCCCGCGCCCACCAACGTCTCCATCAGGTCGACCGCGCTGCCGTCGTGGTCGCTGCCGGCGGTGCCGCTGCCGGTCTGGAGGTTGGCCGCGCGGTCGACCTCCAGGATCGAGTCGGCGTGGGAGTTGTCGAGGACGGTGATGAGGCTGCCGGCCGTGGCGGTGGGGGCCGCGGCGCCCACCAGGGCCGCCGAGAGCACGGCCGCCGCCCGCAGCCGGTGCGCGAGCAGGGGCGCGCGGACCCGACGTGCGGGACCGGAGCGGTGGCTCACGCGTCCGCGCCCACGCGCTCGGTCCGCCGGTGCGCCATGTTGCGCTCCAGCAGGCTGGTCGCGGCCCGTACGCCCACGCCGCGCGTCGCGTCCAGTTCGGGCAGCCGGCCGTCGGCCCGCCGGAGTTCGGCGAGCGCGCTGTCCATCGCCTCGTGCGCGGCGAACAGGCACGGGGTGCTGTAGATCGCGACGTCCACGCCCAGCTCGGACAGCTCGCCCAGGGACAGCCGCGGGGACTTGCCGCCGGCGATCTGGTTGAACAGCAGGGGCTTGTCGCCCACCACCTCGCGCACCCGGCGGATCCAGTCCACGCTGCGGATCCCGTCGACCAGGAGCACGTCCGCGTCGGTGGCGGCCAGGGCCTCGGCCCGGCGCAGGATGTCGGCCTCGTCGGTGGCGTCGGTCCGGGCCACCACGACGAGGTCCCGCCGGGTGGCGAGCACCCGCTCCAGCTTGGTCAGGTACTCGTCCAGCGGGAGCACCTGCTTGCCGTCGGCGTGCCCGCACCGGCGGGGTCGCTTCTGGTCCTCCAGGATCACCCCGGAGGCGCCGATCCGCTCCAGCCCCTCCACCACGTGGCAGGCGACCTCGGCGTCGACGTACCCGTCGTCGATGTCCACCAGCAGGTGGTGGGCGGGGAACGCGCCCCGCAGCCGCTGGACGAACGCCACCATGTCCGGCCAGGCGATGAAGCCGATGTCCGGCAGCCCGTAGTGCGAGGCCGCGAAGCCGAAACCGGAGACGAACATGCCGTCGTAGTGTTCGGCCGCGATCGACGCCGAGTACATGTCGTACACACCGATCAGCGGTGTGGTGCCCGGCCCGGCGATCTGCTCGCGCAGCTTCTTTCCGTAAGTCAACGGTCGCTCCTCTGCTGGAGGTTGGGCGCACGGCGCCCGGAGGTCGGCCGTCCGCCGGAGTGCGCCAGCAGACGACCACTTTGCCAAGACAAAAGATTCCCTAGACCTGGGCCTGAGACGTACTTAGGACGGTCTTTACTCACCCGAACGGCCGAACGCCTTCACCGGAGAAACGTCACTGACCGGCGTGTCGCGCCACCCGGCTGACGCCACCGCGCCCGAGGACCGCCCCCGGCCCGCTGTCCTGTCCGCTGTCCGATTCCTTCAAGACCGGCGGGCGGGCGGCTGCCCACGGTTTCTGCATGACTCCACGATCCGCCGTGATCGGCCTGGTCTCCTCCGACCTGGCCGCCTCGCTCACCTTCTACCGCGGCACCGGGCCGACGACGGGGTCGCCGAGCGCCCGGTACCAGGCGGGTGCCGCCGCGTCCGGGCGGGCGGACCAGGCCCGCGGCGCGGCGACGACCAGCAGGTCGAGCAGGCGGTCGAGGACGACCTCCTGGCCCGGTGCGGCGCGGCCGATCTCCTCCGTCAGGTACGGCGTGAGCGGGCACCGCCACACGTCGGAGGTGAGGGCGAGCAGCGGCGGCAGCGCGTCCAGCAGCCGGCCGTCGACCTCGCCCTTCATGAGGTACGCGCCGATCAGCGGCACCGCCGCGCCGTCGGCGCGGTCGCCCCGGGAGCGTACGCCCAGGTCCATGGAGCCGTTCAGCGAGCGCCCGTCGGGGTGGCTGCGCGCGCCGCCCGGCAGGGTCAGCGCCTGCGGCGGCGTAGCGGGGTCGTCGGCGCAGATGTACGCGTCCGGGCCGCGCGCGATGGCCAGGTCACCGGCTTCGAGCAGGACCTTCTCGCCGTTGTCCGGCAGGACCCAGGCCGCGCCGCGGGCCATCGGCATCACCGTGAGCGGCGCCCGGTCCGCCACGCGCACCGCCCATGGCGGGTCGAGGCAGGCGCGGACCACGAAGGCACCGCGCGCGGGACCCTCCAGGAGACCGGCGAGTGCCGTCCATGGGCTCAGCGTGGACGCGCGCTCACGCGGGCGGACCGCTCAAGAACGGTTCCCCGCCGGGCAGGGCGCCCAGGCGGTCACTTCTCCGGCGCCGAACCGTTCTGGTCCTCCTTGTGCGCGCTGTGCGGGCCGCGCGCCTGGGCGTTCTTGACCTGGGCGCGCAGGCGGGCGGTCACGTCCTCGGGCGGCAGGAAGCGCGACCAGCGCTCGGGGAACTCGGAGGGCATGCCGGCGTCGGAGGTGTCGTCGAGGTCGTCGGTGTCGTCGAAGTCGTCGGTGTCGTCGGCGTAGGTCACCCGGGCGGCGGTGGCACGGGCGACGTACTGCGCGATCTGCGCCTCGCGCACCCGCTCGTTGGCGGCGCGGGCCGCGGCGGTGGCGGCGGCCGGCCAGACCCGGTCGATGGCGGCGTTGACCGCGGCCCCGACGAGCACGGCGAACGCGGACACGCCGATCCACAGCAGCACGGCGACCGGCGCGGCCAGTGAGCCGTAGATGGTGGGGCCCTCCACGGTGCTGGTGAGGTAGATCCGCAGCAGGAAGCTGCACACCACCCACATGGCGAGGGCGACCAGCGCGCCGGGCACGTCCTCGATCCACGGCGAGCGCACCGGCACGGACACGTGGTACAGCGTGGTCAGGAACGCGATGGACAGCACGATGACCACGGGCCAGTACAGGACCTGCACCACGGTCGTCGACCACGGCACGATCCGCACCACCGCGTCCGGTCCCGCCACCATCAGCGGCAGCGCGACCGAGCCGATCAGCAGCGCCACGATGAACAGCAGGAAGGCCATCAGCCGGGTGCGGACGATGCCGCGCACACCGTCCAGGCCGTACATGACGGTGATGGTGTCGATGAAGACGTTCACCGCGCGCGAGCCCGACCACAGGGCGAACACGAACCCGATGGAGATCACGTCGGGCCGGCCGCCCTGCATCACGTCCCGCAGGATCGGCTGGGTGATCTCCTTGACGCCCTGGTCGGACAGGACCGTGCGGGAGGCGTCCAGGATGTTGCGCTCCAGGCTGGCGATGGTGTGCGCGCCGGTCCAGGAGTCGACGTAGAAGAGCAGCGCGATGAGGCTGAGCAGCAGGGGCGGCACGGACAGCAGGGTGAAGAACGCGGCCTCGGCGGCCAGGCCGAGGATGCGGTACTCCATGCACGAGTTGACGGTGTCCTTGAGCAGCAGCCAGGCGGTCCTGCGCTTGGAGACGTTCCGGTAGAGGGCGCGGGCCCGGTGGAAGCGGCCGGACGGCCTGTCGGGGGGTTCACTGGCTGGCTGCACGAGCCAAAGGTATCTCTGCCAGGCCCCGGCCCTCTCATCCACCGGTACCTGCTCGCGGATCACCGCCGGTACCTGCTCGCGGATCACCGCCGGCGTGGTGAGCGGCGCTCCGGCGCGGGTAGGTTCCCTGCCATGGCAGCCAGCACTCACTCGGTGACCAACCAGCCGCCGCCGCTGGTCGGCTACGACGTCTTCGCCGCCGACCGCGCCCTGTCCGAGGCGGTCGGGCGGCACGTGGAACGTGACTCGCTGGACGAGGTGCGCGAGGAGTTGTCGTCGCTGGGGCGGGCCGCCGGATCGGCCCAGCTCCAGGAGTGGGCCGCGCAGGCGAACGAGAACCCGCCGGTGCTGCGCACCCACGACCGTTATGGCCGGCGCGTCGACGAGGTGGAGTTCCACCCGGCCTGGCACCGGCTGCTCGGCAAGGGTGTCTCGGCCGGTCTGACGGCCGCCTGGACGCGCCCGGCGGGGCACGTGCGGCGGGCGGCGGCCCTGCTGGTGTGGACGCAGGTCGAGGCCGGCAACGGCTGCCCGCTGTCGACGACCCACGCGGCGGTGCCCGCGCTGCGCGTCGATCCGGAGCTGGCCGCCGAGTGGGAGCCTCGGCTGACGTCCATGGTGTACGACCGCGGGCCGCGGCCCGCGCACCTGAAGTCCGGCGCCCTGCTCGGTGTGGCCACGGCCGAGAAGCAGGGCGGCAGCGACGTACGGTCCACCACCACCGCCGCGCGGCCGCTCGCGGAGGCCGGGACATACGAGCTGACCGGGCACAAGTGGTTCTGCTCGGCGCCGATGTCGGACGGCTTCCTGGTGCTGGCCCGGGCGCCGGGCGGGCTCACCTGCTTCCTCGTGCCGCGTGTGCTGGCGGACGGCACGCGGAACGTGTTCCTGCTCCAGCGGCTGAAGGACAAGCTGGGCAACCGGTCGAACGCGACGGCCGAGGTCGAGTTCGACGGGACGTGGGCGCGCCGGGTCGGTGAGGAGGGGCGCGGGGCGCGCGTCCTCGGCGAGATGACGGCGGCGGCCCGGCTCGACTGCGTACTCGGCTCGGCGGGGCTGATGCGGCAGGCGGTGGCGCAGGCGGTGCACCACTGCGCCCACCGGGAGGCGTTCGGCGGGCCGCTCGCCGGGCAGCCGCTGATGCGCAACGTCCTGGCCGACCTGGCGCTGGAGTCGGAGGCGGCGACCACGCTGGCGCTGCGGCTGGCGGCGGCCTGCGACGACGGCGGCGAGCAGGAGCGGGCCCTCCTGCGGATCGCGGTGCCGGCCGCGAAGTACTGGGTGGCCAAGCGGTGCGCGCCGCTCGTGGTGGAGGCCGCGGAGTGCCTGGGCGGCAACGGGTACGTCGAGGAGTCCGGACTGCCCCGCCTGGTGCGGGAGTCGCCGCTCAACTCCCTCTGGGCGGGCGCCGGGAACATACAGGCGCTGGACGTGCTGCGGGCGCTGCGGCACGAACCGGGGGCGTTCGACGCGTACTTGCGCGAGGTGGGCCGGGCGCGCGGCGCCGACCACCGCCTGGACGCGGCGATCAAGGACCTGCTGACCGAACTCGCCGACCTGGAAGGCGTGGAGGCCCGCGCGCGGCGGCTGGCCGAGCGGCTGGCGCTGGTGCTCCAGGGGGCGCTGCTCGTGCGGTACGCGCCGCCCGAGGTCGCCGACGCGTTCTGCGCCTCCCGGCTGGGCGGGGACTGGGGAGCGGCCTTCGGCACGCTGCCGCACACCCTGGACCTGACGTCGGTGGTGGAACGCGCGCGGCCGATGAGGTGTCCGGCGATCCGGGCCGTTCGGTGACCGTGCGGGCCGAGTTGCCCCGGGTACGGCGCTACCTGGGCGCGTTCCTCGAACACCGGCCGTACCGCTTCCGCGAGGACGCCGAGGTGGAGGTGCTGCTCCCGGACGACCCGCGCGGCCTGCTCCCGCACTCGGCGGCACCGGCGGCCTCCCGCGCCCGCTGAGCGGTACGCCGGGGACATCGGGCGTGCAATTGCACGGTCTTCGCCCTGCGGCGCGCCGCACTGCCGTAGCATCGCCTCGGGTCGCCGCTCGTGCTCCACGGGCAACGCCCGGGTCGAGCGGCGCAGTTGGCCGGTGCGGGCCGGCGGGCGCCCCGGTGGCGAGACCGAGCCCTGGACAGGGGGGTTGGATGAAGCAACGCGGGCGACACCGCCGGCGCAGGCGGGGCAGGGCGCTGCGCGCGGTCCTGGCCGGCGCCGGACTCGCGCTGACCGCCACCGCCACCCTGATCAGCGCCTCCCAGGCCACGGTCACCGACGACCCCGGCGCTCTCAGACCGCTCACCTCGGCCGCCGAGCTGAGCGTCCTGCGGCTGACGGAACAGCCCGTGCCCGCACCGGCGCTGAACCGGCTGGCCGCGGCGATGGGCCGCCCGGTCGACGCCGGCGCGGTCCTCGACAACGCCGACCACACCCTGCGCGACGCCGGCGACTGCACCGCCGAGGAGAAGAAGGCGCTGCCCGTCGAACCGGCGGCCACCCGCGCCTACTGCTGGGACGCAGCCGACGCCGCCACCCGCCAGTGGCGGCCCGAGTCGGTGGCCACCGCCGGGGACCTGGACGGTACCGGCCGGTGGGGCACGCACCGCCTGATCCTGTCCGGCTGGACGCACCGCGGCGCCGACACCGGCGGCACGGGCCTGGCCCGGGTGGCGTTCGTCGACGCCGACGACCCGTACCACCTCACCTACACCTGGGCGCTGCTGGCCGTCCCCGTCGACGGCGGGCGCGACTACCGCGGGCTCGCCTCGCATGTGTCGGGGATGGTCTGGTACCAGGACAAGCTGCTGGTCACCACCTCCGGCAGTGAGAGCGACGCGCTGTACGTGTACGACCTGCGCCGCATCGAGCGCGCCACCGTCACCGCGGACGCGGTCGGCCGGGTGCCGGGCGGCTGGTCGGCGCACGGCTACCGCTGGGTGCTGCCCGCGGTCGCCTCCTACCGCCCGGCCGCCGGCAGCTGCGAGCGGACCGGCCGGGGCGGCGCGCGCGCCACGCCGGCCGATGCCGCCCCGCCGTGCCCGACCGGGCTCTCCCTGGACCGCACCTCCGCCCCGGACAGCCTGGTCGCCAGTGAGACGACGCCCTCGGGCAGCGGGCGGCACACCCGGCTGTGGCGCTACCTGTTCAGCGCGGACCCCGGCCGGTCCGGGCTGCTGGCCGCCGGTCCCGGCGGGACCGTGGCCGCCGAGGAGGCGTACGAGACGAAGGCGGACGGGGTGCGGGGCGTGCTCGCGCACCGCACGGCCCCGGCCGGGGGCACCGACTGGTACCTGGGCCGCACCGCGGGCCGGCGCGGCGGGCACGGCACGCTGTGGCGGCAGGACGCGCGGGGCGCGCAGGCCACCGAGTGCGGCACGTCGGGCGACACGCACCGCTGCTGGGGCGACGGCGCCGGTTCCCTCTCCTACTGGCCCGCGAGCGGCGAGGTGTGGTCGGTGTCCGGGCGGATGCTGTTCGCGCTGCCGCTGTCCTCGGTCGAACGGGCCCTGCGGTAGTCGAACAGGCCAAGCGGCAGGCGCCCGGGGCCGGACCGGGCGCCGATCGACACGGGCCGGGGCCGGATGATTCCCTGACCGGCATGACGAACATCGCCGTGACCACGTGGTCCCTGGAGCAGACCGCCCCGACCGACCTCCTGCCGGCCGCCGCGCCCGAGGGGGACGTGCGGGTCGTCCGCGCCGAGGTGCCCTCGCCCGAGTTCAGCCGGTTCCTGTACGCGTCGGTGGGCGGCGACATCCACTGGACGGACCGGCTGGGCTGGTCGTACGACCGGTGGCGGGCCCACCTGGAGCGTCCGGGTGTGGAGACCTGGGTGGCGTACGACCGGGGCACGCCCGCCGGGTACATCGAGCTGGAGGCGCAGGACGACGGGGTGGTGGAGATCGTCTACTTCGGGCTGGTCCTCGCCTTCCGGGGCCGGCGGATCGGCGGGCACCTGCTGTCGTACGGCACCGCCCGCGCCTGGGACCTGGCCGACCGCTGGCCGGGGCTGGCCTCCACGAAGCGGGTGTGGGTGCACACCTGCAGCAAGGACGGCGAGCACGCGATGGACAACTACCAGCGCCGGGGCTTCACGCTGTTCGACACCAAGGTCGAGGAAGAAGCGGAGGTGGCGACTCCGGGGCCGTGGCCCGGAGCGCACCCGGCCTGACCTGGGCGGAGACCCACGACCTGCGATCCTGTGACCCACGACACCCTTGTCTCGCGGAACGAGACAAGGGTGTCCACATTTTGGATAAAGCTGGACTGTGTCCAGAACGCCGTGCCACGCTGCCGTCATGCCTGGAACTGGAACCGCCTTGGTGAGCCGACGCCACGTCGACCACGGCCGCATGTCCAGCGCCATCTGTCCGGCGCGCTGACCCGCCCGCCGCGCCGCGGTCCCCTCCGCTCCTCCTCGCCTGCCGCGCACCACCGCGCGCGCCTGCCCTCGCGCCCGTACGCGCAGGTCCGAGCCGCTTTCCGCCTGCCTTGAAGGACGTACCAACCATGGCCGCCACCCCACCGAACGCCGCTGCCGCGACCCCCCGCCGCAAGGTGAGCCGTCACCGCGGTGAGGGTCAGTGGGCCGCGGGCCACTTCACCCCGCTCAACGGCAACGAGCAGGTCAAGAAGGACGACGACGGTCTCAATGTGCGGACACGCATTGAGACGGTCTACTCGAAGCGGGGTTTCGACTCCATCGACCCCAGTGACCTGCGCGGCCGGATGCGCTGGTGGGGCCTGTACACCCAACGCAAGCCCGGCATCGACGGCGGCAAGACCGCGATCCTGGAGCCGGAGGAACTGGACGACCGCTACTTCATGCTGCGGGTGCGCATCGACGGCGGCCGGCTCACCACCGGGCAGCTGCGGGTGATCGGTGAGATCTCGCAGGAGTTCGCGCGCGGCACCGCCGACATCACCGACCGGCAGAACGTCCAGTACCACTGGATCCGGATCGAGGACGTGCCCGAGATCTGGAACCGGCTGGAGGGCGTCGGCCTGTCCACCGTCACCGCCTGCGGCGACACCCCGCGTGTGATGATCGGCTCGCCGGTCGCCGGGATCGCCGAGGACGAGATCATCGACGGCACCCCGGCCCTGGAGGAGATCCAGCGCCGCGTCCTGGGCAACAAGGCGTACTCGAACCTGCCGCGGAAGTTCAAGACGGCCATCTCGGGCTCGCCGCTGCTGGACGTGGTCCACGAGATCAACGACGTGGCCTTCGTCGGCGTACGCCACCCCGAGCACGGGCCCGGCTTCGACCTGTGGGTCGGCGGCGGCCTGTCCACCAACCCCAAGCTGGGCGTGCGGCTGGGCACCTGGGTGCCGATCGAGGACGTCCCGGACGTCTACGAGGGCGTCATCTCGATCTTCCGTGACTACGGCTACCGGCGGCTGCGCAACCGGGCCCGGCTGAAGTTCCTCGTCGCCGACTGGGGCGCCGAGAAGTTCCGCCAGGTGCTCCAGGACGAGTACTTGAAGCGCGAGCTGCTGGACGGGCCCGCCCCCGGGCAGCCCGCCCACCAGTGGCGTGACCACATCGGTGTGCACCGGCAGAGGGACGGCCGCTACTACGTCGGCTTCGCCCCTCGGGTCGGCCGGGTCGACGGCACCACGCTCACGAAGATCGCCGAGCTGGCCGAGGCGCACGGCTCCGGGCGGGTGCGGACCACCGTCGAACAGAAGATGATCATCCTCGATGTCGAGGAGGGGCAGGTCGACTCGCTGGTCGACGGCCTGGACGCGCTGGACCTGACCGCGCGCCCGTCCTCCTTCCGGCGCGGCACCATGGCCTGCACCGGCATCGAGTTCTGCAAGCTCGCCATCGTCGAGACCAAGGCGCGCGGCTCCCAGCTGATCGACGAACTGGAGCGCCGCCTCCCCGACTTCGACGAGCCGCTGACCATCAACCTCAACGGCTGCCCCAACGCCTGCGCCCGTATCCAGGTGGCGGACATCGGTCTCAAGGGCCAGCTGGTGCTGGACGAGAACGGCGAGCAGGTGGAGGGCTACCAGGTCCACCTGGGCGGGGCGCTCGGCCTGGAGCCGTCCTTCGGCCGCAAGGTGCGCGGCCTGAAGGTGACCTCCGCGGAGCTGCCCGACTACATCGAGCGGGTCCTCAAGCGCTTCCAGGCGGGGCGCGAGGACGGCGAGCGCTTCGCCGTCTGGGCCGCGCGTGCCCCCGAGGAGGACCTGTCGTGAGCGAGCGCGCGGCCCCCTTCCACTGCCCCTACTGCGGCGAGGAGGACCTGCGCCCCAGTGAGGAAGGGCACGGGGCGTGGGAGTGCGCGGCCTGCAACCGGGCCTTCCGGCTGAAGTTCCTCGGGCTGCTCGCCCGCGGGCTGCGGCGCACCGCCGACGAGGGAGGGGACGAGGGGACATGACGAGCGGTCAGGAAGAGCGCACCGACGACGCGTTGAGGGAGCTGGCCGAGCGGGCCGGCCGCGAGCTGGAGGACGCCTCCGCCCTGGACGTCCTGCGCTGGGCGGCCGGGACCTTCGGCGAGCGGTTCTGCGTGACCTCCTCCATGGAGGACGCGGTGGTCGCCCATCTCGCCTCCCGCGCGATGCCCGGCGTGGACGTGGTGTTCCTCGACACCGGCTACCACTTCCCGGAGACCATCGGCACCCGCGACGCGGTCGAGGCCGTGATGGACGTCAACGTCATCACCCTCACCCCGCGGCGCACGGTCGCCGAGCAGGACGCCGAGCACGGCCCGGGGCTGCACGACCGCGACCCCGACCTGTGCTGCGCGCTGCGCAAGGTGCGGCCCCTGGAGGAGGGCCTGCAGGGCTACCAGGCGTGGGCGACCGGACTGCGCCGCGACGAGTCCCCGACCCGGGCGCACACCCCGGTCGTCGGCTGGGACGAGAAGCGGCGCAAGGTGAAGGTCTCGCCCATCGCCCGGTGGACGCAGGAAGACGTGGCGGCCTACGTCGACGAGCACGGGGTCCTCACCAACCCGCTGCTGTCGGACGGTTACGCCTCCGTCGGCTGCGCCCCCTGCACCCGGCGGGTCCTGGAGGGCGAGGACGCGCGCGCCGGCCGCTGGGCGGGCCGCGCCAAGACCGAGTGCGGACTGCACGGCTGACCCATGACACCCATACAGGAGAACCACGTGACGACCGGAGCCACCGTCTGGCTCACGGGTCTGCCGAGCGCCGGCAAGACCACCATCGCGCACGAGCTGGCGGGCCGGCTCCGCGAGGAGGGCCACCGCGTCGAGGTGCTCGACGGCGACGAGATCCGCGCGTTCATCTCGGCGGGCCTCGGCTTCAGCCGCGAGGACCGGCACACCAACGTGCGGCGCATCGGCTTCGTCGCCGAACTGCTCGCCCGCAACGGCGTCCTGGCGCTGGTCCCGGTGATCGCCCCGTACGCGGACAGCCGGGACGCGGTCCGCAAGCGGCACGAGGAGAACGGCACCGCGTACGCCGAGGTGCATGTGGCGACCCCGGTCGAGGTGTGCTCGGCACGCGATGTGAAGGGCCTGTACGCCCAGCAGGCCGCCGGTGAGCTGACCGGGCTGACCGGCGTCGACGACCCGTACGAGGAGCCCGAGCGGCCCGATCTGCGGATCGAGTCGCAGCACCAGAGCGTGCAGGAGTCCGCGGCGTCGGTGTACGCCCTGCTCAGCGAGAGGGGACTGGCATGACGACGACCGTCGCCGCGGCCGAGGAGGGCACGGCGGGGCCGTACGCCCTGACGCACCTGGACGCGCTGGAGTCCGAGGCGGTGCACATCTTCCGCGAGGTCGCGGGCGAGTTCGAGAACCCGGTGATCCTGTTCTCCGGGGGCAAGGACTCGATCCTGATGCTGCACCTGGCGCTGAAGGCGTTCGCGCCCGCGCCGGTGCCGTTCGCGCTGCTGCACGTGGACACCGGGCACAACTTCCCCGAGGTCCTTGAGTACCGGGACCGCACGGTCGCCGAGCACGGGCTGCGGCTGCACGTCGCCTCCGTGCAGGACTACATCGACCGGGGTGTGCTCAAGGAGCGCGCGGACGGCACCCGCAACCCGCTGCAGACGCTGCCGCTGACCGAGAAGATCCAGGCCGAGCGGTTCGACGCGGTCTTCGGCGGCGGGCGCCGCGACGAGGAGAAGGCCCGCGCCAAGGAGCGGGTGTTCTCGCTGCGCGACGAGTTCTCCCAGTGGGACCCGCGCCGCCAGCGCCCCGAGCTGTGGAACCTCTACAACGGCCGGCACGCGCCCGGCGAGCACGTCCGCGTCTTCCCGCTGTCCAACTGGACCGAGCTGGACGTGTGGCAGTACATCGCCCGCGAGGGCATCGAGCTGCCGGCGATCTACTTCGCGCACGAGCGGGAGGTGTTCCAGCGGGCCGGGATGTGGCTGACCGCCGGCGAGTGGGGCGGCCCCAAGGACGGCGAGACCGTGGTGAAGCGGCAGGTCCGCTACCGCACGGTCGGTGACATGTCCTGCACCGGGGCGGTCGACTCGGACGCGGTCACCCTGGAGCAGGTGATCACCGAGATCGCCGCCTCCCGGCTCACCGAGCGCGGCGCCACCCGCGCCGACGACAAGCTCTCCGAGGCCGCGATGGAAGACCGCAAGCGCGAGGGGTACTTCTAGCCATGACCAGCACCACCGAACCCGCCGAGCCGCTGTCGGTCGAGCAGCTGTCGGAGACCACCCTGCTGCGGTTCGCCACCGCCGGGTCCGTCGACGACGGCAAGTCCACCCTGGTGGGCCGGCTGCTGCACGACTCCAAGTCGGTCCTCACCGACCAGCTGGAGGCCGTGGAGCGCGCCTCGGCCGGCCGCGGCCAGGACACCCCGGACCTCGCGCTGCTCACCGACGGCCTGCGCGCCGAACGCGAGCAGGGCATCACCATCGACGTGGCCTACCGCTACTTCGCCACCGCCCGCCGCCGCTTCATCCTGGCCGACACGCCGGGCCATGTGCAGTACACGCGGAACATGGTGACCGGCGCGTCCACCGCCGAGCTGACGGTGGTCCTGGTCGACGCCCGCAACGGCGTGGTCGAGCAGACCCGCCGGCACGCCGCGATCGCCGCCCTGCTGCGGGTCCCGCACGTGGTCCTCGCCGTCAACAAGATGGACCTGGTGGACTACCGGGAGCCGGTGTTCGCGGCGATCGCCGAGGAGTTCACGGCGTACGCCACCGAGCTGGGCGTCCCGGAGGTCACCGCCATCCCGATCTCGGCGCTGGCCGGCGACAACGTGGTGGAGCCGTCCGCGGTCATGGACTGGTACGGCGGCCCGACCGTGCTCGAACACCTGGAGACCGTCCCGGTCAGCCACGACCTGGCGCACTGCCACGCCCGGCTGCCCGTGCAGTACGTGATCCGGCCGCAGACCGCCGAGCACCCCGACTACCGGGGGTACGCGGGCCAGATCGCGGCCGGCACCTTCCGGGTCGGCGAGGCGGTCACCGTGCTGCCCTCCGGGCGGACCTCGCGGATCGCGGGCATCGACCTGCTGGGCGAGCCGGTCGAGGCGGCCTGGACGACGCAGTCGGTGACCGTGCTCCTGGCGGACGACATCGACGTCTCGCGCGGCGACCTGATCGTGCCCAGCAAGGACGCGCCGGCCACCACCCAGGACGTCGAGGCGACCGTCTGCCATGTGGCCGACGCCCCGCTGACCGTCGGCCACCGGGTGCTGCTCAAGCACGGCACCCGCACGGTCAAGGCGATCGTCAAGGACATCCCGTCCCGGCTCACCCTCGACGACCTGTCCCTGCACCCGCACCCGGGCCGGCTCGTCGCCAACGACATCGGCCGGGTGAAGATCCGTACCGCCGAGCCGCTGCCGGTCGACTCCTACGCCGACTCGCGCCGCACCGGCTCGTTCATCCTGATCGACCCGGGCGACGGCACCACGCTGACCGCCGGCATGGTCGGCGAGTCCTTCGCCGCGCCCGAGCCGGTCAAGGACGCCGACGACGAGGACGGCTGGGACTTCTGAGCATGAGCCTTCCCGATTTCTACTCGCTGTTCGCCAAGGAGGGCGGCCGCGTCGGCAGCGGCGCCCTCGGTAGCGGACAGGGCGGAGTGGCCCGATGTGTGCGCTGACGTACGCGCACTGCCTGCGCGCCCTCACCCCCCACCGCCGAAGTAGACGAAGACCTGCCGACCTCCCGGCCACGGCCTGAGACACCGTGACCGCCGGGCCAACGAGGGGAACACCTCCCGTGCCTGCCATCAGATCGACTCTCCTGCGCCGCGGCCTCGCCGTGGTCGCCGCCGTGCCCCTGCTCACGCTCGCCGCCTGCAGCTACGGCTCCAAGGCCAAGGACGACACGTCCGACCAGAAGATAGCCGCGGGCGCCCAGAAGATCGACGGTCTGGACTCCGTCAAGATCGGCTACTTCGGCAACGTGACCCACGCGACCGCCCTCGTCGGTGTGCAGAAGGGCTTCTTCCAGAAGTCCCTGGGGGCCACCAAGGCGAAGTACCAGGTCTTCAACGCCGGCCCGTCCGAGATCGAGGCGCTGAACTCCGGCTCCATCGACATCGGCTGGATCGGCCCGTCCCCGGCGATCAACGGCTACACCAAGTCCGACGGCAAGAGCCTGCGCATCATCGGCGGTTCGGCCTCCGGCGGGGTCAAGCTCGTGGTGAACCCCAAGAAGATCAAGACCCTGGCGGACGTCAAGGGCAAGAAGATCGCCACCCCGCAGCTGGGCAACACGCAGGACGTGGCGTTCCTCAACTGGATCGCCGAGCAGGGCTGGAAGGTCGACGCGCAGAGCGGCAAGGGCGATGTGTCCGTGGTCCGCTCGGACAACAAGGTGACCCCGGACGCCTACAAGTCCGGTTCGATCGACGGCGCCTGGGTGCCGGAGCCGACCGCGTCCAAGCTGGTCGCCGAGGGCGGCAAGGTGCTGCTCGACGAGTCCACGCTGTGGCCCGGCAAGCAGTTCGTGATCACCAACATCATCGTGTCGCAGAAGTTCCTCAAGGCGCACCCCAAGGCCGTCGAGGCGGTGCTGAAGGCGTCCGTCGACACCAACAAGTGGATCAACGCCAACCCCGGCCAGGCGAAGGCCGCCGCCAACAAGCAGCTGGCCGTCGACTCCGGCAAGGCGCTGCCCGCCGGCATCCTGGACCCGGCGTGGGAGTCCATCAAGATCACAAATGACCCGCTGGCCGCCACCCTGAACACCCAGGCGGCGCACGCGGTCAAGGCCGGCCTGCTCAAGCAGCCCAGGCTGGACGGCATCTACGACCTCTCCCTCCTGAACAAGATCCTCAAGGCCGAGGGCGAGCCCACCGTCAGCGACGCCGGTCTCGGCGTCAAGTAGAGCCCGTAGCCGAAGAGTTCCCAGGAGGTGACGACCATGGCCACGACCACCCTCGCGCAGGCCCCCGAGGCCGTCGAGCACGCGGCCCGCCTTGCGAACGTCTCGAAGTCCTTCGCGGCTCCGGGCGGGCAGCAGCTCGTGCTGGACGACATCACGCTCGATGTCGCTCCGGGCGAGTTCGTCACCCTCCTGGGGGCCTCGGGCTGCGGCAAGTCCACGCTGCTGAATCTGGTGGCGGGACTCGACCGGCCGAGCGCCGGCGCCATCACCACGGACGGCCGGCCCGCGCTGATGTTCCAGGAGCACGCCCTGTTCCCGTGGCTGACCGCGGGCAAGAACATCGAACTCGCCCTGAAGCTGCGGGGCGTGCCGAAGCAGGAGCGGCGCGGCAAGGCCGAGGAACTGCTCGAACTGGTCCGGCTGGGGGGCGCGTTCGGCAAGCGCGTGCACGAGCTGTCGGGCGGTATGCGCCAGCGCGTGGCGATGGCGCGCGCCCTGGCGCAGGAGAGCAACCTGCTGCTGATGGACGAGCCGTTCGCGGCGCTGGACGCCATCACCCGGGACGTCCTGCACGACGAACTGACCCGGATCTGGCAGGAGACCGGCGTCTCGGTCCTGTTCGTCACCCACAACGTGCGTGAGGCGGTGCGGCTCGCGCAGCGCGTGGTGCTGCTGTCCTCGCGGCCGGGGCGGGTGGCCCGCGAGTGGCGGGTGGACATCCCGCAGCCGCGCCGGATCGAGGACGCGCCGGTCGCGGAACTGTCCCTGGAGATCACCGAAGTCCTGCGTGGGGAGATCCGCCGTCATGGCCAGCACTGAGACGAAGTCGGCGCAGGGCGCCGAACTGGCCGGTGTGGAGGCCGGACTCGACGCGCTGGAGGTCGCCGGGAGCGGCCGTACGCCGCTGCGGAAGACCTTCATGGACAAGATCTTCCCGCCGATCGTGGCGGTGGTCGTGGTCCTGGTCGCGTGGCAGGCGCTGATCACCTTCCATGTGGTCGACGACCCGACCAAGCTGCCCTCGCCGGCCGACGTGGGCGGCGAGTTCAAGGACGCCTGGCTCCAGGGCACCCTGCTCGCCTACATCTGGACGTCCGTCTCGCGCGGCCTGCTCGGCTTCCTCTTCGCGCTGGTCATCGGCACCCCGCTGGGACTGCTCGTGGCCCGGGTGAAGTTCGTGCGGGCGGCCATCGGCCCGGTGCTGTCCGGGCTCCAGTCGCTGCCGTCGGTGGCGTGGGTGCCGCCGGCGGTGATCTGGCTGGGCCTGAACAACTCGATGATGTACGCGGTGATCCTGCTCGGCGCGGTCCCCTCCATCGCCAACGGCCTGGTCTCCGGCATCGACCAGGTGCCCCCGCTGTATCTGCGGGCGGGGCGCACGATGGGCGCGACCGGGGTGCGGGGCGCCTGGCACATCGTGCTGCCGGCCGCGCTGCCCGGCTATCTGGCCGGTCTCAAGCAGGGCTGGGCGTTCGCCTGGCGCTCGCTGATGGCCGCCGAGATCATCGCCTCCTCGCCCGACCTCGGCATCGGCCTGGGCGCGCTGCTGGAGAACGGCCGCAACGCCAGCTCGATGTCCATGGTCTTCCAGGCCATCGTCCTGATCCTGTTCGTCGGCATCGCCATCGACCTGCTGATCTTCAGTCCGCTGGAGCGGTGGGTGCTGCGCAGCCGCGGCCTCTTCGTGAAGAGCTGAACGCCCGTGTCACCACAGCCCGTCCTCCTGGTCATCGCCCACGGCAGCCGCGATCCGCGCCATGCCGCGACCGTGCACGCGCTGGTGCGGCGGGTACGGGCGGCACGCCCCGGACTGCGGGTGGAGACCGGGTTCCTGGACTTCAACGTGCCGTCCGTGCGGGGCGTGCTGGAGTCCCTGGACGCCGACGGCGTCCAGGAGGTGGTGGCGCTGCCGCTGCTGCTGACCCGCGCCTTCCACGCCAAGTCCGACATCCCGGCCGTGCTGCGGGAGGCGCCGCCCCGGCTGCGGGTGCGCCTGGCGGACGTCCTGGGTCCCTCGCCGCTGCTGACGCGGGCCCTGGAGCGCCGGCTGTACGAGGCGGGGCTGTCCCCCGCCGACAAGTCCTCGACCGGGGTCGTCCTGGCCTCGGCGGGGTCCTCCGACCCGGAGGCGATCGCGGTGATCGCGGACATCGCGCGGGAGTGGCGGCACACCGGCTGGTGCGCCGTGCGGCCCGCGTTCGCCTCCGCCTCCCTGCCGCGCACCGAGGACGCGGTGCGCGCACTGCGCGAGCTGGGCTGCGCGAAGGTGGCGGTGGCGCCGTACGTACTGGCGCCCGGCTTCCTGCCCGACCGGATCGCGCGGGGCGCGGCCGGGGCGGACGTGCTGGCCGAGGTGCTCGGCCCGGCGCCGGAGGTGGCGCGGGTGCTGCTGGAGCGCTACGACGCCGCGCGGCTGCCGAGGGTCGCGGCCCTCGGCGCCTGAGCCGGGCGGGCGGTCATTCAGTCAGTCGGTCAGTCGGTCAGTCGAAGCGGAGTGCTCCGGTGCGGGTGCGCTTGAGTTCGAAGAAGTCCGCGTGGCCGGCCAGCACCCGGAAGCTGTCGAAGAGCCGGGCCGCCTCGGCGCCGCGCGGCACGGCCCGCAGCACCGGCCCGAACCACACCGTGCCGTCCACATGGAGGGTCGGCGTCCCCACATAGCCGCCCGTCCCGGGTTCGGCGCCGGCCTCGTGACTGCGGCGCACGGCCGGGTCGTACGCCGTGTCGTGCGCGGCCGCGGCCAGTTCGGCGGGCAGGCCGAGTTCGGCGAGGGAGCCGGCGACGACCGCGTCGAAGTCGGTCTCCCCGCGCTCGTGGATGCGGGTGCCGAAGGCCGTGTACAGGTCGCGCAGCACCTTCTGCTCGCCGTACCGCTCGGCGGCGGCCACCGCGACCCGCACCGGCCCGATCGACTTGTCGACCAGTTCCCGGTACCAGCCGGGCAGGTCGTTGCCGGTGTTGTGCAGGTAGAGGCTCATGACATGGAAGCGGAGGTCGAGCGGGCGTTCGCGCTCGACCTCCAGCAGCCAGCGGGAGGTGATCCAGGCGAAGGGGCAGGCCGGGTCGAAGAAGAAGTCGACCCGGGCGGGAGCGGTGGTGTCCTGACCGGAGTGCGTCATACCGCCGACGCTAGAGCCCCGCCGGCGCAGGGTCACGGTCCACTGAGCGGCTCCTTTCCTGGTCCGCTTTCCCGATCCGCCGCGTCCGCCAGCCGGACCAGCTCCGCCACCGGCAGCGACCCGGCCTCCCGGCGCTCCCGGGCGAAGGCGCCGGCCAGGTGCTGGAGGAGTTCGTTCAGCGGGGTGGGGACGCCGTGCAGCCGCCCCAGCAGGACGATCTCGCCGTTGAGGTGGTCGGCCTCGATGCTGCCGGTGCCGCGCGCGAGGGACTGCCAGGAGGAACCGCCGCCGCGCGGGGCGCTCTCCAGCGGCACCAGGGTGATCTTGTCGCCGCGTACCGCCCGCTGCTCCTGCGCGTCGGCGTGGGCGATGCCGGCCGCGGCGAGCACGGCCTCGCCCTCGGCGCGCACCCTCGCGTACAGCTCGCCCGCCGCCTCGCTCACCAGGGGCCCGCTGACGGCCTCCATCGCGTTGGCGAGGTTGCTGAGCAGCTTGGCGTACTGCCAGCGGGTCACGTCCGGCACGACCGGCGCCTCGAAACGCGCCGCCTCCAGGTCGGCGGCGATCGGGCGCAGCGTCTCGTCGGTGCCGTGCGGGAAGCGGCCGAGGTGCAGCATGCCGGTGAGCGGGGCGCCGGCCGCGGAGACGGTGCCGGGCTCGACATGGGTGGCGGGCAGCCAGACGCAGACGCCGTACACGTGCCGGAAGCGGCGCAGCGCGATCCGCTGCCCCTCCACCCCGTTCTGCGCGCACAGCAGCGGCAGGTGTTGCGCCGCCGTGCCGCCGCCCGCCACCGGCGCGGGCCCCCAGGCCGCGAGCGCGTCCTCGGTGTCCTGTGTCTTGACGGCCAGCACCAGTACGTCGTCGGCGCGGAGTTCACCGAGTTCCGCCGGCCCCTGCACGGCGGGCAGCCGGTACGTCAGTTCGCCCTCGGGCACGGTGAGCCTGAGCCCGCGGGCGCGCAGCGCCTCCAGGTGCGCGCCGCGCGCGACGAGCACCACCTCGCGTCCGCTCTGCGCCAGCCGCCCCCCGATGGCACCGCCGACCGCTCCCGCCCCGATGATGATGTAGCGCATGGGAGCAGACTCCCATGCGCGGAGGGCGCGCGCACCGACTCAAGGGGGCCTTGTGATCAAGGAGACGTTCACGCTCGGCGGAGACCTGCCCGTACGACGTCTCGGCTACGGCACCGCGCAGCTCACCGGGCCCGGCTACTGGGGTCCGCGCGGCGACGCCCGGGACGCGGTGGCGGTGCTGCGGCGCGCGGTGGAGCGCGGGGTGACCCTGATCGACACCGCCGACAACTACGGCCCTTCGGTGGCCGAGGAGCTGGTGGCGCGGGCGCTGTACCCGTATCCGGCGGATCTGGTGATCGCCACCAAGGGCGGGGTGGTACGCACGAGTGCCGAGACCTGGCACGTGGACGGGCGGCCCGCGTCGCTGCGGGCCATGTGCGAGGCGAGCCTGCGCCGGCTGCGGCGCGAGACGATCGACCTGTACCAGCTGCACCGGCTGGACACGGCGGTGCCCGTGGCCGATCAGCTCGGCACGCTGGCGGCGCTGCGGGCGGAGGGGAAGATCCGGCACATCGGCCTGGACACGGTCACGGCCGAGGACCTGTCGGCCGCCCTGGAGTCGGTGCCGGTCGTCTCCGTGCAGAACCGGTACCACCTCCTGGACCGTGCCGCCGAGCCGCTGCTGACGCTGTGCGAGGAGCGTGGCGTCGCGTTCCTGCCGTGGTTTCCGCTGGGCAACGGTGAGCTGACGGGGCATCCGGTGTGCGCGGAGATCGCCGCGGCGCACGGTGCGGTGCCCGCCCAGGTCGCCCTGGCCTGGCTGCTGCACCACTCCCCCGTGCTCTGCCCGACGCCCGGCACGGGCACCCTCGCGCACCTGGAGGAGAACCTGGACGCCGCCGGGGTCCGGCTCCCGGCGGCCGAGCTGGCCCGGCTGGACGCGCTGGTTTGACCTTGTCCCTGGGGCAAGGCCGAGGGTCGCGGCATGGACGACTTCCACCACGGCCCCGCCCGCGCTCTCCACGACGGCCACCACCTGCGGCAGACCCCGTACAGCGACCCGGGGGGCCTCGGCGTCGGCGGCCTGCCGCGCGATCCAGAAGAACTCGCCCGCCTGGTGCGGGATCTGGTCATCCACCGGGGCGAGGGCGAGCGGTTCGGCTACGCGATCCCCCGACCGGCTGCACCAGGACGCCGAGTCGCGCTGTGTGACCGACGTCCTGCGCATCCTGCGCGAGTGCGGCGGCACCCCGCTGACCGCGCCGCGGCCGCCCGAGGAGCGGTTCGGGGTGGTCGGGCTGGAGTGGGGCAAGGGGCTGTGGCTCGTCGCCGGTGATGTGCTGCGCGACCTGGCCGCGCTGAACGGGGTCGAGCTGCTGCCCTGGACTACTGGGGCCCGGAGGTCCTCGGCGACGCGGACCTCACCGAGGCGGGCCTCGCCCTGCTCGACGCGGTCGCCGCCGCCCGCACCGACGAGGAGTGGCGGCGGCTGTACCGGCGGGAGGCCCGCCTCACCGTGCCGCGGGTGATCACCTCGTACACCACGCACCTGGGTGCGGGAGGTCACCCTGCGGTCAGCTCCACGAGTTTGAGGACGGTGTTCCAGTTCCGGCTGGTGGCGATCAGGCCCGGCGGCGCGGGTCGCCGGGCCAGCTGCTCGGCGAGCTTGGAGCGGCCGATTCCGTCCGGCGCGTACAGATACAGGGCGCGGTCGCCGAGCCGGAACTCCTCGGGGAGGCGGGCGGCCCGGTCGATCTCCGCGTAGCGGGCCGCGTCGACCGGGTGCGAGAAGTAGGTGACGTGCAGCTGCCGGGGCTCCAGCCCGGCGGCCGGGAACGGGCAGTCCTCGGCGACGGCCCGCAGATAGGCGTGGTCGCGCACGATCACGTCCACCGGGAAACCGAACCGCTGCTCGATCGCGGCGGTGAGGTCCGCGGCCAGCGACTCCTCGTCGCCCTGCCCGGCGGCGAACACGGCCTGCCCGCTCTGCAGATACGTCCGGACGCTGCCATGGCCCAGCTCTTCGAGCAGGGCGCGCAGCCCGGCCATCGGCAGCTTCCGGCTGCCGCCCACGTTGATCCCGCGCAGCAGCGCCGCGTACATCGTCATCCACCCAGCCTAGGTGTGTGTCACCGGTGCCGGGCGAGTTCGGCCTCGATCAGGTCGGCCGCCCGGGTCGTCCCTCCTTCCGCGGCCATGCCGGCCTGGATGTCCTTGAGCCGCCGGGCCACCTCCGGGTCGTCGACCAGGGCGAGGGCGGCGGCGCGCAGGGTCTCGGCGGTCGCCTCCGGCGCGGGGACGTGGCGGGCGACCCCGAGCCCCTGGAGCATGTCCGCGTTGCCGAACTGGTCGACGGCCTGCGGTACGGCGATCATCGGCGTCGCGGTGGCCAGCCCCTCCTGGCTGCCGCCGGCCCCGGCGTGCGTGACGAACAGGTCGGCCTGGCGCAGGATCGCCAACTGCGGCACCCAGGAACGCACTTCGACGTTCGCGGGTACGTCACCCAGCTCGGCCGGGTCGACCTGCCTGCCGATCTGGAGCACCAGGTGCCAGCCCGGCAGGTCGCCGAAGGCCCGCAGGCACTCTCGGTAGAAGGCGGGCTGCTTGGTGAAGGTCGAGCCGAGCGACACCAGCACCACCTTCTCGGCCCCGGCGGGCCGCTGCCAGCCGCCCTGCGCGGCCCGGTCGCCCTGGCAGGCGCCGACGAAGGTGTACACGCGCTCGTCCACCCGGTCGGCGTGCGGTTGCAGCGCCCGCGGGATGAGGACGAGCGAGCGGTCGGGGTGGCCGGCGAACGTGTCCGGGTGCAGGGTGATCCCGTTCTCCGCCAGCCAGTCCGCGAAGCGGGCGTAGTAGGCCCGGCCCCGCTCGGTTCGCCGGGGCTCGGCCCACAGCGGCTCGGCGACCTCCTCCTCGTAGCCCTGCCAGGCCACGAGGTTGGGCGAGAGGGAGACGGCGGGCACGCCCCAGCGGTGGGCGAGGACGCGGGCCGGGTAGGAGGTGATGTCGTGCAGGACGAGGTCCGGCTCGTCCCCGGCGTACGCCTCGATCAGCTGGGGCAGGGCCTGGATCGCGTCGTTCAGAAACAGCTCGACGTGGTCCAGCAGGGCGGCCCCCCAGGCGGCGGGGTCGTCGTCGGGTCCGGGCAGGGTGGAGTTCCAGGGCTTCACCTCCGCGCCGGTCCCGGCGGCCTTCTCGGCGAGGGCCGGCGGGATCGCGTAGGTGACCCGGTGACCGCGCGCGACGAGTTCGCGGATCACTTCGAGGCTGGGGTTCACATGCCCGTGGGCGGCGACGGAGAACATCGCGATGTGTGCGCGAGTGGTCATGCCCCGGACCCTAAACGAGACGAGACGTCTCGTGCAAAGCTTTTACCGGCACCACCTCCCACCTGTACGGATGCGACACTGGCCCTCGCCCCCCGGGCCCCGGCCCGGCACGGACCCGAGCGATGGACACGGGCCTGGACACCGGCATGAACACGGACACGGACACGGAGGCGGACGATGGACGAGGCACGGGCGCGGGACGTACTGGCCGAGGCGGACGTGCTGCCCGGCCCGGCGCGGGACGCGCGGCTGCTCGCCCTGGGCGAGAACGCCGTCTTCGCCGCCGGGGACCTCGTCGTCAAGGTGGGCCGCGACGCCGCACTGCTGGAGCGCGCGCGGCGCGAGCTGCGGATCGCGCGCTGGCTGGCCGAGGCGGACGTCCCCGCGGTGCGCGCCGCCCGGGAGGAGGCGCTGCTGGTCGCCGGGCACCCGGTCACCGTGTGGCACCGGCTGCCGGACGCGGTGCGCCCGGCCGAACCCCGGGACCTGGCCGCGCTGCTGCGGACCGTGCACGCGCTGCCCGCGCCCGGCTTCGCGCTGCCGCCCCGCGAACTGCTGGGCGGGGTCGAACGCTGGCTGCGGCTCGCGGGCGCGGCCGTCGACCCGGCGGACGCGGCGTATCTGCGTGAGCGCCGCGACGGCTTCGCGACGGCCGCCGCCGCGCTCGCCCCGCACCTGCCGCCGGGCCCGATCCACGGCGACGCGCTGCCCCGCAACGTCCACATCGGTCCCGACGGGCCGGTCCTGGTCGACCTGGAGACCTTCTCCGCCGACCTGCGCGAGCACGACCTCGTCGTGATGGCCCTGTCCCGGGACCGCTACGGCCTGCCCGCCGCGGCCTACGACTCCTTCACCGCGGCCTACGGCTGGGACGTACGGGAGTGGGCGGGCTGCCCGGTGCTGCGCGGCGCCCGGGAGACGGCCAGCTGCGCCTGGGTCGCCCAGCACGCCCCGGGCAACCCCAAGGCGCTGGCCGAGTTCGAGCGCCGGGTGGCGTCCCTGCGGGACGGCGACGAGACGGTGCGCTGGCACCCCTTCTGAGCCGCGCGGGCGCCACCCCCCTGGGTCTCTCCTTCACCGGCAGCCGCCCGGCCGCCGTCTGACCCGCCCGGCCGCCGTCAGACCCGCTCGTCCGCCGGCGCCCGCAGGGGCCATGTCCCGTCGACCACGGCGGCCGGGTCGCCCTTGCGGCGCAGGAAGTCCTGGAAGTCCGCCGCCCAGGCCGCGTACCACTCGATCTGGCGGCGGTGCAGCTCCGCCGGACCGAGGGCCGCGACCTTCGGGTGGCGGACGGCTATCGCACAGGCCAGCCGGGCCGCCGCGAGGGCGTCGGCCGAGGCGTCGTGGGCCGCGTCGAGGACCACGCCGTACTCGGTGCAGACCGCTTCCAGGGTGCGCTTGCCGCGGCGGTAGCGGTCGGCCCAGCGGTCGATGGTGTACGGGTCGACGACCGGCCCCGGCGCGGCGCCGCCGAGCCGCTCGCTCAGCGACGGCAGCCCGTGCCGCCGCAGCTCGGCGGCGAGCAGGGTCAGGTCGAAGGAGGCGTTGTACGCCACGACCGGGACGCCCGTCTTCCAGTACCCGGTCAGGACGTCCGCGACGGCGTCGGCCACCTGGTCGGCGGGGCGGCCCTCGGCGGCCGCGCGTTCGTTGCTTATCCCGTGGACGGCCACCGCGTCGGCCGGGATCTCCACGCCGGGATCGGCCATCCACTGCCGGTGCCCGGCCGGCTCGCCTTCCCTGACCTCGATCACGGCTGCCGTGACGATGCGCGCCTCACGCGGATCGGTCCCGGTCGTCTCCAGGTCGAAGCCGATCAGCGGCTCCCGGTGCCAGCCCATGGCGGCCCCCCTTCTCGGTGGTGCTTTCCCCCAGTGGTCTCCACCCTCGCACGCGCCACTGACAATCAGAGGGCCGCGTTCCGTTTTCCCGCCCCGGCGGCCCGTCTCCGGCGGGACGACAGGGCCCACGTGAGGGCGTTTCAGGACACCGGGCGCGAATCCGCCCACATCATCTCGAACTCCTCCCGGTAGGCGGAGAACAGCCCGACGTCGTCGCCCTGGTCGGCCCGGACCACCTTGTTCCCGTTGCGCAGCACGAACACCGGCGCCTCCATGCCCCGGCTGCGCCGCAGATAGGACTGCACGACCCCGATGCCGTCGGCGCCGTCGCCGTCCACGAGGTAGGCCGTCAGGCGCGGTGTCTCGTCGTAGACCTGGATCTCGAAGGCGTCCGGGTCGCGCAGCCGGGCGCGGACCCGGCGCATGTGCAGGATGTTCATCTCCACCGAGCGGCTCAGCTCGCCGCGCTTGAGGCCCATCTCGCGCTCGCGCCGCTTCACCGCGCTGGAGGCCGGGTTCAGGAACAGCAGCCGCACCCGGCAGCCGGACTCGGCCAGGCGCACCAGGCGGCGGCCGGAGAAGTTCTGCACGAGCAGGTTGAGGCCGATGCCGATGGCGTCCAGGCGGCGGGCGCCGCCGAAGATGTCCTCGGCCGGGAACTGGCGCATGAGCCGCACCCGGTCCGGGTGCACGGCCACCACGTCCGCGTACCGGTCGCCGACCAGGTCCTCCACCGCGTCGACCGGCAGCCGGCGGGCGGAGGGCACGTCGCCGCCGGTGCCGAGGATCTCCAGGAGCCGCGCCGAGGCACGCTCGGCCTGGCCGAGGACCGCCTCGGACAGGGCCCGGTTGCGGGAGACGACATTGCGGGTCACCTCCAGCTCGTCCAGGGCGAGTTCGACGTCCCGGCGCTCGTCGAGGTAGGGCTCGAAGCAGGGCCAGTGCTGGACCATCAGCTCGCGCAGCTGCGGCAGGGTGAGGAAGCTGATGACATTGTCGTCGGCCGGGTCGAGCAGATAGCCCTTGCGGCGGCTGACCTCGCGCACGGCCACGGCCCGCTGGACCCACTCCTGGCCGGCCGGTCCGGCGGCGGCGACCACCCAGTCGTCGCCGTGCACGGGCTCGTAGACGGGCCGCAGCACGGCGGAGACGACGGCGCGCAGCCGCTGTTCGACGAGGTTGAGCCAGATATAGGCCCGGCCGGCCCGCTGGGCGCGGACGCGCACCTCGCCCCAGGCGCCGGCGTCCCAGTCCAGCTCCGGTCCGATGGCACCCGCGTCCATCGGCCGGGCCAGGGACACCGCACCGGGCGGGACCTCTGCGGAGTTCCCCTCGTGAACCTCGTCACCAGGAGGAAGCTCGCGGCCTCCCGAGCCCACCCGTGCACCGCCTTCCGCTCCCCCGAGCACTCCCCGTCCCAACGATCAAGGAAGGGTACTCCGGGAGCGGTCCGCGGTGCAGCCGGATGGACGGCTCCATTCTCAACTTGCCCACCCCGCACACGCGTTCCGGTCACCGGCCGGGGGCGGAGTGAGGTGCCTCATAGCGTTGACGGCATCCCTGGCCGGGCGGCCCTCTCGCGGCCCGGCGACGCACCCGTGGCGAAGTCATAGGTGGTCCGCTCACTTTCGGGGACACTCGGGCCAAGGCGCCAACCGCGGCGCCCCACACCTGAAAGAGTCGAGTCCATGCAGGTCTGGCCTGGAGAGGCGTATCCACTCGGCGCCACGTACGACGGCGCCGGCACCAATTTCGCGGTCTTCTCGGAGGCCGCGGACCGAGTAGAGCTGTGTCTGCTGCACGACGACGGCTCGGAGACGGCGGTGGAACTGCGGGAGAGCGACGCGTTCGTCCGGCACGCCTATGTGCCGGGCGTCATGCCGGGGCAGCGCTACGGGTTCCGGGCGCACGGCCCGTACGCCCCGGAGCGCGGGCTCCGCTGCAATTCCGCGAAGCTGCTGCTCGACCCGTACGCGCGTGCGATCAGCGGTTCGGTCCGCTGGGGGGAGGAGGTCTACGGCTACCACTTCGACGCCCCGGACCGGCGCAACGACCTGGACTCCGCGCCGCACACCATGACGTCGGTGGTGGTCAACCCGTACTTCGACTGGGCCGATGACCGGCTGCCGCGGCGCGGGTACCACGAGACCGTGATCTACGAGGCGCACGTCAAGGGCCTCACCATGCGCCACCCCGGGCTGCCCGAGGAGCTGCGCGGCACCTACGCGGCGCTGGCCCACCCGGCGATCATCGAACACCTCGTCGAGCTGGGTGTCACCGCACTGGAGCTGATGCCCGTACACCAGTTCGTCAACGACCACCGCCTGGTCGACATGGGCCTGAACAACTACTGGGGCTACAACACGATCGGCTTCTTCGCCCCGCACAACGCGTACGCCTCCTGGGGCGACCGCGGCCAGCAGGTGCTGGAGTTCAAGTCGGCGGTCAAGGCGCTGCACGAGGCCGGTATCGAGGTCATCCTCGACGTGGTCTACAACCACACCGCCGAGGGCAACCACCTGGGCCCGACGCTGTCCTTCAAGGGCCTCGACAACCCGCAGTACTACCGGCTCACCGACGACCCGCGGTACTACATGGACACCACGGGCACCGGGAACTCGCTGCTGATGCGCTCCCCGCACGTGCTCCAGCTGATCATGGACTCGCTGCGCTACTGGGTCACCGAGATGCACGTGGACGGGTTCCGCTTCGACCTGGCGGCCACCCTGGCCCGCCAGTTCCACGAGGTGGACCGGCTGTCGTCGTTCTTCGACCTGGTGCAGCAGGACCCGGTGGTCTCCCAGGTGAAGCTGATCGCCGAGCCCTGGGACGTGGGCGAGGGCGGCTACCAGGTGGGGAACTTCCCGCCGCTGTGGACCGAGTGGAACGGCAAGTACCGCGACACCGTACGGGACCTGTGGCGCGGTGAGCCGCGGGCGCTGGCGGAGTTCGCCTCCCGGCTGACCGGCTCCTCCGACCTCTACCAGGACGACGGCCGCCGCCCGCTGGCCTCGATCAACTTCGTGACCTGCCACGACGGCTTCACGCTGCACGATCTGGTGGCCTACAACGACAAGCACAACGAGGCCAACGGCGAGGACAACCGGGACGGCGAGAGCCACAACCGGTCCTGGAACTGCGGGACCGAGGGCGACAGCGACGATCCGGACGTGCTGGAGCTGCGCGCCCGCCAGACGCGCAACTTCCTGGCCACGCTGATGCTGTCCCAGGGCGTGCCCATGATCAGCCACGGGGACGAGTTCGCCCGCACCCAGCGCGGCAACAACAACGCCTACTGCCAGGACAACGAGCTGTCCTGGGTGCGCTGGCCGAAGGACGGCGAGCAGGACGGCGGGCCGGACGGCGAGCTGCTGGAGTTCGTGCGGGCGATGGCCCGGCTGCGCAAGGACCACCCGGTGTTCCGGCGGCGGCGCTTCTTCCACGGGCGGCCCGTGGAGGGCACCCACGACGAGCTGTCCGACATCTCCTGGTTCACCCCGGAGGGGCAGGAGATGGCCCAGCAGGACTGGGACTCGGCGCGGGCCTCGGCGCTGACCGTCTTCCTCAACGGCAACGCGATCTCGGAGCCCGGCCAGCGCGGGGAGCGCATCACCGACGACTCCTTCCTGCTGATGTTCAACGCGGCGCCCAAGCGGCTCGACTTCGTCGTCCCGGTCGACCACGGCCCGCAGTGGCAGGTCGTGGTCGACACCGCCCGTACGGCCCCGGTCGCGCCCGGCACCGGCCGCAAGGTCCGGGCCGGCGACCGGCTCGCCCTGGCGGACCGCAGCCTGGTCGTCCTGCACCGCCCGGCCTAGGACCGGGCCTGGACGGCGGTGACGGGGGGCCCGCCCCGTCACCGCCGTCCGCCCCTGCCGGGTACCGCGCGCACGCCACCGGCGGAGTGACGAGCGGCCTCGAACGCCCGCACGGGCGTGAGGAGACGGCCGCGGCGATGACACGAAACCCGGCCGGAGGGGTACGTAGCTCTTCATGACACCCGAGCCCTCCGAGCACTCCGAGCGCCCCGCACCCGCCGTGCCCACGGCCACCTACCGGCTCCAGCTCCAGCCCGAGTTCCCGTTCGCGGCCGCCGCCGCGGCGGTGCCGTACCTGGCCTCGCTCGGCGTCTCCCATCTGCACCTCTCCCCCGTCCTGGAGGCCGTCCCCGGCTCCCCGCACGGCTACGACGTCGTCGACCACGCGCGCGTACGCGAGGAGCTGGGCGGCGAGGAGGGCCTGCGCGCCCTGGCCCGCACCGCCCGGGAGCACGGCCTCGGGCTGATCGTGGACATCGTCCCGAACCACATGGCCATGGACCCGCGCCACAACCACGCCCTGTGGGAGGTGCTGCGCGAGGGCCCCGGATCGCCGTACGCGCGCTGGTTCGACATCGACTGGGACGCGCAGGGCGGCAAGGTGCTGCTGCCGGTGCTCGGCGGGCCCCTGGGCAAGGAGCTGGACCAGCTGAAGGCGGACGGCGGGGTGCTGCGCTACTACGACCACGCCTTCCCGCTGCGCGAGGGGACCGAGGACCTGCCGCCGGCGCAGGCGCTGGACGCGCAGTGGTACCGCCCGGTGTGGTGGCGGCTGGCCCGCACCGAGCTGAACTACCGGCGCTTCTTCAGCATCTCCCAGCTGATCGGCGTACGGGTGGAGGACCCGGAGGTGTTCGAGGCGACCCACGCCAAGATCCTCCAGCTGCTGCGCGAGGGCGTGCTCGACGGGCTGCGGATCGACCACCCCGACGGGCTCGCCGACCCCGACGCCTACCTCGCCCGGCTGTACGAGGCCACCGGCGGCCGCTGGACGGTCGTGGAGAAGATCCTCGCCGACCACGAGCGGCTGCCGCCGGCCTGGCCGGTCGCGGGCACCACCGGCTACGACGCCCTGCGGCGCGTCGACGGCCTGTTCACGGACCCGGCCGGCGCGGACGGGCTGCTCGCCGAGTACCGCCGCTTCGCCGCTCCGCAGACCGACCGGGGCGGCGACTGGGCGGCCACCGTGCGGCGGGCGGCGTACGCGGTGGCCACGGACGAGCTGGCCGCCGAGTCCGAGCGGCTGACCCGGGTGGCCGCACGGGTGTGCGCCGAGGCGCCCGACCCGGCGCTGCGCGACCGGGCCCCCTGGGCGCTGCGCACCGCGCTGCGGGAGCTGCTGGTCCGCCTGGAGGTGTACCGGCCGTACACCAGTACGGACGCCGCCTCGGTGGTCACCGAGGAGGCCGCCGCCGAGGCCCGGCTCGCCTTCACGGTGCCCGAGGAGGGCGAGGCCGTGGACGTCGTACGCGATCTGGTGACCGGGCGGGCCGGGGACGGGCCGGACGTCGTGGAGCTGCGGACCCGATTCGCGCAGGCCGCCTCGGCGCTGCGCGCGAAGTCCGTGGAGGACACGGCCTACTACCGGTACGTGCCGCTGCTGTCGGCCAACGAGGTCGGCGGCGATCCCGGACAGCCGGGCGTGTCCCCGGAGGACTTCCACGCGTACTGCGCGCGCGTGCAGCGCGACTGGCCCGTCACCGGGACGGTGGTCTCCACGCACGACACCAAGCGCAGCGCCGATGTGCGGGCGGCGCTCGCCGTGCTGACCGAGTGCCCGGAGCGCTGGGCGCGGGTGCTGGCCGAGGTGACCGGGGAGGGCGGGTCCGGGCCGGACGCGCAGGTGGCGTGGGCGGCCTGGCAGACCGTGTTCGGGCTCGGCCAGGCCGACCCGGAGCGGGTGCGCCAGGCCCTGCTCAAGCATGTGCGCGAGGCGGGCCTGTACACGAGCTGGACGGAGCAGGAACCGCCGTACGAGCAGGCCGTGGAGCGGTTCGTGACCGAGGGGCCCTGCGGGGCGCCGGGCGAGCGGATGGCCGCCTTCCGCGCCGAGCTGGAGCCGTACATCCGGGCCAATGTGCTGGGCATGGCCCTGGTGCACCTGACGATGCCGGGCGTGCCCGACCTCTACCAGGGCACGGAGGCCGAGTACCGGGCCCTGGTGGACCCGGACAACCGGCGGCCGGTGGACTTCCCGCCCGCCGCCCCCGGCGAGAAGGGCGCGATGACGGCGGCGGCGCTGCGGCTGCGGGCGCGCCGGCCGGAGGTCTTCGGCCGGACGGCGGACTACGCCCCGCTGGCGGCCGAGGGGCCGGCGGCGGCCCACTGCGCGGCGTTCGCGCGCTCCGGGGAGGTGGTCACCGCCGTGACCCGGCTGTCGCTGCGGCTGGCGGAGGCGGGCGGCTGGGCCGACACACGGCTGCCGCTGCCGCCGGGCCGGTGGGCCGACGTCCTGGTCCCCGGGCGGGAGTTCCAGGGGCACGCGCGCGTGGCGGAGCTGTTCGGGCCGCTGCCGGTGGCGCTCCTGGAGCGGGTGCCGGACTCCGCCAGGCAGGCGTGAGCAGGGGCGGGGGCCGGCGGGCGCGAACCGGTTCGTGAGCGTGTACTTGACAGCCATCTCCGGCCGTGGGGTACTGCGGAATGCGAAGCCGGGCGGACGAGTACGGGGGTGAGTCTCCTGCCGGAGCCGCGCTACCCCAGTGTTCCCGAACTCGTCGCCTGTGCCCGGGCGCTGGCCGCGCGCCGGCCGGGTCTGTGCACGCTCGACGAGGTCGGCGTCTCCCGGGCGGGCCGGCCGCTGCACCTGCTGTCGGTCGGGCACGCCCGGCGGGCCGTGCTGGTGGTGGCCGGCGCCCACGCCAACGAGCCCACCGGCGGCCCCACCCTGCTGGCGCTCGCCCGGCGCGTGCTGGGCGAGCCGGCGCTGCGGGCCGGCACCTCCTGGCACTTCCTGGTGTGCGCGGACCCGGACGGGGCGAGCCTGCACGTGACGCCGTCCCCGCGCAGCCTGCTCGACTACCACCTCGGCTTCTTCCGGCCCGCCGGGTCCGAGCAGCCGGAGTGGTCCCCCTCGGTGCTGCCCGCCGACCGGCTGCCGCCGGAGACGCGGGCGCTGACCGGGGTCATCGACGCGCTGCGCCCCTACCTCCAGGTGACCCTGCACGGCACCGAACTGGGTGGTAGCTGGGTGCAGTTGACCCGGGACGTGCCCGGCCTCGCCGAGCCGTTCGGCAAGTCGGCCGCCGAGTTGCACATCCCGGTGGAGACGGGCGCCTGCGACGCCGCGGGGTGGCCCGTCTCCGGGCCCGGCGTACGGGTGATGCCGGAGCCCGGCTCGGCCCTGGCGTACCCGAGCATGCCGGACGACGCGCGGCGCAGCACGTGGTACCACGCGCACCGCTACGGCGGCCTGACGGCGGTGGTGGAGGTCCCCATGTGGGCGAGCGATCTGGTGGACGACCCGGCTCCGCATCCGGCCCCCGCGGCGGCGATACGGCGCCTGGCGGCGCGGCTGCTGCGGGACGGGCGGGAGGTGGAGGCGGTGCTCGCCGACGCGCTGCCCCGCCTGGAGGGCGCCGACGGGCCGCTGCTGCGGGCCGCGAAGTGGGGGCTGGGCCTGGTGCCGGGCCTGGCCGCGGACTGGGTCCAGACCCCGCCGGCCGACACGACGATGGCGTACGTCGGCAGCGTGGACGCCTTCGGCCGCCGGCTGCCGCTGCGGGCCGCGGCCATGCTCCTGCGCGTGCTGCGCGAGGCCGGCGACCGCGCCGCACCGGGCCTCGAACACCTCGTCGCCACCTGGAGCGAAGCCTTCGCGAAACGTTTCCGCGCCCGCTGGGTGCCCCTGGACCACCAAGTGGAGCACCAGTCCCGCACGGTCGTGGAAACGGCCCTGCACGCACGGGATCCGGCGGGGTGAGGGGGCGGGGGCCCGCCCCCTCACCCCCGGTCTCTCCCCCCGGGTCTCACCCGTCCAGCGCGAACACGTCCCCCGTCCGGGCCCTCATCTGGCAGGCGTTGGGGAAGGTCTCCGTGTAGTCGACCGCGCGGCCCTGCCACTGGCCGCGGGCCTGGACGGTCACGGGGGCGTAGACCATCGAGCAGAAGCCGTCCCTGCGGGGGATGCCGCGGATGTCGCCACGCACCGAGCGCAGCTCGTCGCAGGCCTCGGTGGCGTGCGCGTGGCCGCGGGGCGGGTCGCAGCGCAGCAGGGCGCCGCGGGTGTCGCCGCCGGAGCGGTCCTCGCCGTGGGTGACGGTGACGTAGAGCCAGTCGTCGTCGGCGTAACGGTGGGACGCGGGGGCCGCCTGGGCCGGGACGGCGGCGCAGGCGGCGAGGAGTGCGGCCGCCGGCAGGGCGCGCCGCAGCCACCGCGCGCGGGGCGCCGTCGCGTTGGTGTTGTGGGTCATGGCCGGTGTATCGGCACGGCGGCCCCCGTACCCCAGTGCGGCTCACCCGAACGGGAACCCGCACGCGCGCGTGCGGGTGGATGGGTGGCGGGTGGCGGGTGTCAGCCCGCCGCGAGCCGGTACGCCACCTGCCCGAAACCGATCTGGTCGCCCTCGCGGACGACGGCGGCGCCGGTGACCCGCCGTCCGTTGACGGTGGTGCCGTTCATCGAGCCGAGGTCGCGCAGCACCCACATGCCGCCCTGGTGGCGCAGTTCGGCGTGCACCCGGGAGACCGACTCGTGGCTGAGCCGCAGGCCGCACGCCGGGTCGCGGCCTATGCGCAGCGGATGGCCCGCGGCGGGGTCCGGCAGCAGCAGCTGGGGCAGCCGTTCGCCCTGCCAGGCCCGGCGCACCCGCACGGTGAAGCCGGAGACGGCCTCGACCGTGCCGAACACCATGCGGGAGAGCCGGCCCTCGGCGGTCAGGTCACGGGTGAGTACGGCGAGTTCGTCCGAACGGCGGGCGGCCAGTGCCAGCTCCATGCGCCGGGCGAACGTGTCGTAGGAGAGCCGGCCCGCGGCGACACCGTCGCGCAGCAGGTCGAGCGCCCGGTCGCGCTCCACGTCGGACAGCCGCGCGGGCGGGGCGGGGAACTCGAAGGACGACGTCACGTTGGTGATTGTCGGACAGCGCACCCCGGGTGTCCAGAAAACGGGGAGCGGCCGGCGTCGGGGTGCTGCGACGACACCATCGCAAAGGAGGGTTTCCGAGGCGGATCGATCACGTTTGGAGGACCATGGCAGGGCTACATCACGGTGAGCAGACGAAGGGGAACCGTCCGTGCAGTTCGAGGTGTGGGCACCGCAGGCCGGCCGTGTGACGCTCCAGTGCGACGGCGTCACGCACGCGATGGAGCGCGATCAGGAACGCCCGGGGTGGTGGTCCGTGGAGGCGGCGGCGCGGGACGGCTCGCGCTACGGGTTCGCGCCGGACGGCGGCGAGGTGCTGCCCGATCCGCGCTCGCGCCGGCAGCCGGACGGCCCGGACGGGCTCAGCGCGGTCGTCGACCACGGGCGCTACGCGTGGCGCACCGCCGCCCGGACGGACCGTCCGCTGCCGGGCGCGCTGCTCTACGAGCTGCACGTCGGCACGTACACGCGCGAGGGCACTTTCGACGCGGCCGCCGCCCGCCTTGAGCATCTGGTGGAACTGGGCGTCACCCACGTGGAGTTGATGCCGGTGTGCCCGTTCCCCGGGCGGCACGGCTGGGGGTACGAGGGCGTGTCGCTGTGGGCGGTGCACGAGCCGTACGGCGGCCCGGAGGGGCTCAAGCGGTTCGTGGACCGGGCGCACGAGCTGGGCCTGGGCGTGGTCCTGGACGTGGTGCACAACCACCTGGGCCCCTCGGGGAACCACCTGCCGCGGTTCGGGCCGTACTTCACCGACACCCACCACACGCCCTGGGGCGCCGCCGTCAACCTGGACGCGCCCGGCTCGGACGAGGTGCGCGACTTCCTGACCGGCAGCGCGCTGGCCTGGCTGCGCGACTACCGGATCGACGGGCTGCGCCTGGACGCGGTGCACGCGCTGGTGGACACGCGCGCGTGCCACTTCCTGGAGGAGCTGTCCACGGCCGTGGACGCGCTCGGCGCGGACCTGGGCCGCCCGCTCTTCCTGGTCGCCGAGTCCGACCTGAACGACCCCCGGCTGATCGCCCCGCGCGCGGGGGGCGGCCTCGGTCTGCACGCGCAGTGGAACGACGACTTCCACCACGCCCTGCACACCGCCGTGACCGGCGAGTCCCAGGGCTACTACGCCGATTTCGCGCGGGCCCCGCTGGCGGCGGTCGCCAAGACGCTCACCGGTGGCTACTTCCACGACGGGACGTACTCCAGCTTCCGGGGCCGCCGGCACGGCCGTCCGCTGGACCGCGCCAAGGTGGCGGGGCACCGGCTGCTCGGCTACGCCCAGACCCACGACCAGATCGGCAACCGGGCCCAGGGGGACCGCCTGTCCACCCTGCCCGCCGTCTCCCCCGGGCTGCTGGCGTGCGCGGCCACGCTGACGCTGACGGCGCCGTTCACGCCGATGCTGTTCATGGGCGAGGAGTGGGCGGCCGGCACGCCGTGGCAGTTCTTCACCGACCACACCGATCCGGAGCTGGCCCGGGCGGTGCGCGAGGGGCGGCGGCGGGAGTTCACCGCGCACGGCTGGAAGGCGGAGGACGTGCCCGATCCGCAGGACCCGGCCACCCGGGAGCGTTCCTGCCTGGACTGGTCCGAGCCGGACCGCGAGCCGCACGCGCGCGTGCTGGCCTGGTACCGGCGGCTTGCCGCGCTGCGGCGGGCGCTGCCGGACCTCACCGACCCCGACCTCGCCGCGACCCGGGTCGCGTTCGACGAGGAGGCCCGCTGGCTCGCCTTCCGGCGCGGGGACGTGCGCGTGGCGGTCAACCTGGGCCGGGAGGCGGCGGCGATCCCGCTGGGCGGCCGCCCGGCCAAGGTGCTCGCCGCCTGGGAACCGGTCGAGGCACCGGGCGGCGACGGCGTGCTGCGGCTCCCGGGCACCTCGTGCGTGGTGCTGGCGCAGAGCTGAGGAGAGCCAAGGAGAGCCGGAGGAAAGCGGTGCGGGACCGGGCGGTGCGGGACCGGGCGGTGCGGGACCGGGCGGTGCGGGACCGGGCGGGGGGCGAGGCTCACTCCCCGTCCTCGTCGCCCCGGCCCGCCTCGCCCTCTCCGTCCCTCTCGCCCTCCTCCCGGAACTCCGTGGCCCGCTCCAGGAGGATCGCCTCCCAGGCGTGTCCCAGTTGCGTCCGCAGCAGCGGCAGGGGGCTGTCGTCGCGGCCCGCCAGGCGGTCGGCGAGCCGGATCACGGTGTCGCAGCGGGCCAGCCACAGGCCGCGCAGGCAGGGGCGGGCCCCGTAACCGGCGAGGGTGGCGGCGCGCACCGCGGCGGGCGAGCCGACGGCGAGGGCGAGACCGGCGATGTCCTCGGCGGGGTCGCCGATCACCGCGTCGGTCCAGTCCAGGACGCCCCGCACCCGGCCGTCGGCGGAGACCATCAGGTGCTCGCCCTTGAGGTCGTGGTGGACGAGGACCGCGCCGCCGGGCTGGGCGGCCAGCTGGGCCGCGGCGGGCGCGGTGAGCTGGGCGGTCCTGGCCGGGTCGAACTCGTCGGCCGCCCCGAGGCGTTCGGCGGCGTGCACGGCCATCCGGCGCAGCGCCTCCAGGGAGCGGGGCGCGGCCCGCGGGACGCCGAGCGTCTCGGCCTGGCGGACGGGCACCTGGCGCAGTCCGGAGAGCAGCCCGGCCAGGTCGTCCTCGCCGAGGGCGGAGACCTCGTGTTCACCGGCCGTGCCGCCGGGGATCCTGGTGTCCAGGGTGTACGCCAGTCCGGGCGCCCATTCGCCGTGCGCGACGCTCGCCGGGAGCGCGACCGGCAGGTGCGGGCGGGCCAGGTCGCGCAGGCGCAGTTCGCGGCGCCGGCGCAGGGAGGTGTCCCGGTCGGGGGCGAGGCGCAGCACCTGGCGGGTGCCGACCCACCAGGTGGAGTGCTCGCCGCCCTCGGCGACGGGCCGGACGTCGGGTCCGGCCGCGCCCTGGCGGCCGTCCTGGGTGAGGGTGCTCAGCAGCCGCCGGACGGTGTCCGCGGTGGGTGTCGGTGCCTGGGTCATGGTCGCGCCGTGTCGTTCAGTCGCGGGTGGGGTCGGCCGGTGGTCAGTCCACCATGACCAGCTCCCGGGTCGTGTCGTTGAGGCGGCGGCCGCCGTCCTCGGTGACGGTGACGATGTCCTCGATGCGCACCCCGAAGCGGCCGGGCAGGTAGATGCCGGGCTCCACGGAGAAGCACATGCCGGGCACCAGGGGCTGTTCCTCCCCTTCGATCATGTACGGCGGTTCGTGGGTGGTGACGCCGATGCCGTGGCCGGTGCGGTGGATGAAGTACTCGCCGTACCCGGCGTCCGCGATGACCGCGCGGGCGGCCCGGTCGATCTCCTGGCAGGCGACGCCGGGGCGTACGGCCCGGCAGCCGGCCTCCTGGGCCGCGCGCACGATGTCGTGCACCCGGCGTTCCTCGTCGGTGGGCTCGCCGACGTGCACGGTGCGGGTGGTGTCGGAGCCGTAGCCGTCCTTGAGGCCGCCGAAGTCGAGGACGACCATGTCGCCGCGTTCGATGACCCGGTCGCCCGTCTCGTGGTGCGGGTTGGCGCCGTTGGGGCCGGAGCCGACGATGGTGAAGTCGACCTGCTCGTGCCCGAACCGGCGCAGCAGGGCGGCGAGGTCGGCGCCGACCTCGGACTCGTGGCGGCCGGCGAAGGGCAGCGTGCGGATCTCCTCGAAGGTCCGGTCGGCGGCGGCTCCCGCGGCCGCCACCAGCGCGAGTTCGGCCTCGTCCTTGACGGCGCGCAGCATCGGCAGGGCCTCGGTGAGGGAGGCGTAGGAGCTGTCCGGCAGGGTCTTCTGCAGGCCGAGCAGGTGCAGGGCCCAGGTGCTGTCGCTGACGCCGAACCGGCCGCCGCCGTCGAGGAGGGCCGCGGTGACGGCGTAGGGGTCCTTGCCGTCGGTCCAGTCGCGCAGGGTCAGCGCGCAGGCGCCCGTGGCGCGCTCGGCGTCCGGGGCCTCCAGGGTGGGGACGACGAGGACGGGGTCCTGTCCGGCGGCCAGGACGAGCAGGGTGAGCCGTTCGGTGGCGGCGGTGGGCGCGTAGCCGGTGAGCCACACGAGGTCCGGTCCCGGCGCCACCAGCACTCCGGCCAGTCCCGCGTCGGCCGCCGCCCGGGCGGCGCGGGCCATCCTGGCCCGGTAGTCGTCGGCGGTGAAGGGCGCGGTGCCGGTCATCCGGGCCTCCGTGTGCGGCTGAAGGGGTGTGCGGGACGAGCAGGGGTTCCTGCCAGCATCCTGCCCGCGCGGCGGGGGCCGCGCGAGCCGGTCGGCGGGGGCCGGCCGGGCTACGGGCACCATCCTCGCCGCTCGGCGGCCCGCCGGACCACCGCTTTCCGGGATTCACGCCACCGCCGGAGCCCCGCCCGGGCAGGGGACGCGGCGGCTGATCACCGCCGAGGACCACTGCCGGGCGTAGGGCGCGCCCGGGGCGGGCATGCGGCCGTGCCCGTCATCGGCCGCCTCCGTGTCGTCACCCGTGTCGTCATCCGTGTCGTCAGGTGAGGACGCCGGGGGTGATCCGCACCTGTCGGTAGCCGCCGCGGTGCCGCACGGTGAGGGCCACCTCGCGGCCCGGACGGGCCCCGGCGACCGCGCGGGCGAGGCCCGCCGCCGAGTCGATCCGGGTCCGCCCGAACACGAGCAGGACGTCACCGCGGACCAGCCCCGCCGCGTCGCCGGGACCGGACGTGTCGACCCCGGTGATCCGGGCGCCGGGCCCGGTGTCGTCCACCGCCGCCAGGCCGAGGGTCGGACCCGCAGGCGCGGGGGCGGGCACGGACACCGGGGCCGGTGCGGCCGGTGCCGCGCCCGCCCCGCCCACCGTCTGCCGCTCCAGCTCGGCGAGCCGGCTCACGCCGATCACCGTGGCGCCCACCGCGCCCAGGCCGACCCCCGCCAGCAGCAGCACCAGCCCGGCGCACAGGCCGCACAGCGCGGCGGCGAACCGGCGGCCCCGGTGGTGCCCGGTGTGCGGGCGGGCGGCCCCGCCCGACGTGCCCCCGCCGGGCATCGGCTTGGGACGCAAAGCAGTCTGTTCCATCGTTTCCCTCGCTCTCCTCCGGCTGGTCCCTGCCCGGCGCCCCGGCTCAGCCGGTCGTCAGGGCCGGGGCGGGCGGGTGGTCCGGGAGGAAGGCGTGGGCGCGGCGGGCCAGCCACTCGGCCTTGTAGCGGTTCACGCTCGCATGCCAGTTGAGGATGCCGGCCATCCAGTTCTGCAGGTCGGTGACATAGCCGCGCAGGGCCGCACGGGCTTGTTCCGACAGCTCGAAGTCATCGCACACGATGGGCAGTTCATGGGCGACGACGTGCTGGAACTGGCGCATCCGCTGGGTCGTCAGGTCGTGCACCACGGCGAGCGCGGCCGGGTAGTCGATGCCGAAGAAGTGCTGGACGACGAGGATCGCGTTGTGGATCTCGCCCTCGTACTCGATCTCCTTCTGGTACGAGAAGATGTCGTTGAGCAGGCAGGCGTAGTCGACGGCCGCGTTCTCCAGGGAGCGGACCGGGCCGGTGCGGTAGACCTCCGGCGGGATCGCCGGGCCGTGGCCCGCCCGGCACAGGCTCAGGGTGAGGTCGGAGCCGAAGGTGGCGCGCCGCATCTCCAGGTAGTCGACGGGGTCGGGGACGCGGTTCTGCGATTGGTTGGACAGCTCCCACACCCAGCTCTCGGTCATCGAGTCGACCGCGTGCTTGAGGGTGCGCCGCTGGTCGGGGGTCATCTCCGCGGTGGTCCGCGCCCACAGATCGGTCAGCGCGCGTTCCATGGCGTCGCGCGGGACGACGACCCGCTCCTCGCCGTCCACCGGCATGCAGCCCGACAGGCGCGCGGTGGTCACCCTGGCCGCGACGAGATCACGGCGGTGGCCGTACACCAGGGGGTAGTAGTCGTCGCCGTAGGTGCCGAAGGCCAGCCACTGGGCGCTCAGGTCGAGCGCCTCGGGCGTGGCGTCCGGGTCCAGCCCGGCCGAGCACAGCGCGAGGTCGTAGGCGTCGAGCTTGTCCTCGTCCCACACGCCCTCCGCCAGGATGCCCATGCGGTGGCACCAGTCGAGCAGCGTCCGGCGCGAGCGGTCCAGGTGCGGGCTCAGCCGCAGCTCGTAGGGCATACACATGTCGGGGATGCGGGACGGGCCGACCTTCTCGTAGGGCACGTGGGTGTAGGCCCGCAGGCGTTCGGCGCCGGCCGCGGCGAGCAGCGCGCCCACGTCGGCCGCCGAGGTGCCGGGCCCGGCCGGGCGCTGCCAGGGGCTGGTGGAGCGGGCCCCCTTGTTCATGTAGCGGCTGGAGCGCAGGTGCCATTCATGGCCGCCGGACTGCCAGTCCTGCAGGCCCTTGGCGTAGGCCGCGACCGCGGCGACCTCATCGGGGGTGAGCCCGTTCTCCACGGCGAGGGCGGGCACCTCGGTGAGCGCGGTGTGCTCGAACTGGTGCAGGCGCGAGGTGAGGACGTCGTTGACGGCGTCGGCGGCCTCCTGGGTGGTGCAGCCGAAGAAGGTCTCCAGGACCAGCACACCGTTGCTCAGCTCCCCCTCGTCCTCCACCTCCCGCTGGTAGGAGAACAGGTCGTTGCGCAGGTGCACGGCGTCGGAGAAGGTCTCCATGAGCACCCGCGGCGGCCGGGCCCCGGCGACGCGCGCGGGCACCTCGGCGGTGGCGTACTCCACGAGCCCGGCCGACCAGGGGGCGCCGCCGACCTTGCGGCGCATCTCGATGTACTCGACGGGGTTGGCGATCCGCCCCTCGTTGATGTTGGACAGCTCCCACAGGGACTCGTTCAGCAGGTGCTCGGTGGCGAGCGCGAACCGGCGCCGCCAGTCGGCCGACATGGACGGCACCGTGCGCGCCCACAGGTCGCCGAGGCCGGCCTCGACCGGGTTCTGCGGCTCGGGCACCTCGGTGGCCAGGTCGAGCGGCATGAACAGGGGCAGCCGGTCCAGGTACGCCTTGCCACCGGCGCGGTCCTGGCTGCGCTTGAAGGTCTCCAGGAAGTGGTCGTCGAAGAAGAAGACCCACACGTACCAGTCGGTGATCAGCGAGAGGGCGGGGCCGTCGCAGTCGGGGTGGGTGTAGGCGCAGAGCAGGCCGTAGTCGTGCGCGTCGAGGTCGGACCGCTCCCAGATCCCGGAGCCCTCCAGCATGCCCATGTCGCGCGCCCACCGCGTCGAGTGGGCGCGGGCCTCCTCGACGTGCGGGTTCAGCCGCGCGGGGTACGGCATGTAGAAGTGCGGGAGTTCGAAGGGCTGCTGCGTCATGGCCGGGCCCTACCCGGGACGTTCCGGCCCCATCCTCCGGCACGCATCCGATCACACCATCGCGTGAATCACCGCCGAAGCGGCCCCTGGGCAGCGGCCCGTGCTTCCCCAGAGCAGTGGCCCGTGCTCCCCCGTCCCCTCCCCCGCCCCGTCAGACCGCTCCCCCGCCCCTTCAGACCGCGTTGATCTCGCGTTCCAGCCGGGAGGTGAGTGTCATGTAGGGCGGGCGCCGGTGCACGGGCACCAGGCCACGGAGCAGCAGGTGCCACATCTCGGCGGTGCGGCGGGGCAGCCGGGCCACCGACTCCTGGGGCTTGCCCGTGATCGCCGTGCCGATGAAGCAGGAGACGAGAGAGTGCGCGACCGCCTCCACGTCCGTGTCGGCGCGCACGTCGGACTCCCTGATCGCGCCGTGCAGCCGGACCGCGGCGATGTCACGCCACTCGGTGAAGGGGTGCCGCAGCGGCGGCCGCACCTCCACCTGGCTGGTGGCGAGCCGCAGCCCCGCGCGGGAGATGGGGCCCTGGACGGAGAGCCGGGTGAACGTGAAGGTGATCCGCATCAGGGCCTCCAAGGACGAGTAGCCCTCCCGGTCTATGTCGGCCGCCACCTGGCGCGAGACCCCGGACTGCAACTCCAGGATGGCGTGCGCCAGATCCTCCTTGGCCGCGAAGTGGAAGTAGAGGGCGCCCTTGGTGACCCGCGCGTGCTCGACGATGTCGGCGAGGCTGGTCCCCTCGTAGCCGTACCGGTCGAACAGGTCGGCCGCGGCCGTGATGATCGTCGCGCGCGTCCGCTCGGCGCGTAGCTGTCTCGTCATCGGCGGAACACTCCAGGGTCGTGAAGAAGGGGGTGCGCACAGACGCCCTTCCCCGGGCTCGTCAGTGCGACGCGGCCACCGTGCGCGGGACGTGGTCCGCGTTCCGCGGCGGGCCCGGCCGGCCTGCCCGCGGCCATGAGTCCTCGGCCGGGGCCGGCCGGAAGGCGGCGGACCGCGCCACGACACCGAAGTCGTACGCCGTCACGGGCGACAGCCGGCCGTCGGGTTCCGGTCGCCGTGTAAGAGGGCGGGGACGGCACACGCCGCTCCCCGCGGCCGGGTCAGGCGGCCGGCGCGGGGCGCGCACACCGTACCGACGAGGCGGCGGAGCAAGCTCCACCGCACAGGCACAGGCACAGGCACAGGCACGGGCTTCGGCAGAGTGGAGAAGGCCACGGGACCGGCGGACCCGGGCCGGTGACGGCCGGGTCTGAGGCGCCCGGGCTCGCAGCGGCCGGTTCCGAGGCGGCTGCCGGGGGCGGCCCGCCGGGCGTGCTCCGGCAGGCGGGGTGTGCCACGCCGGCACCGACACCCCGCCAGGGCGACCGGACCCGCTCCGGGGACCCTCCGCGCCCTGCGTCGTACTCCACGCGTCGCCATGCGCAAGATCGTAGCGAGGAGGCCCGGCCCACGGCCAACGGACCCCCGGACCGGTCCCGTTCACGGGTTCTCGGCCGGGGGCCCGCCGTAGGCCGGTACGTCGAGTACGTCGGTGTGCCGGTACGTCGCGCGCCGGTGCGTCAGTACGCCGTACGTCGGCCCGTCAGTACGTCGTGCGCCGGTGCGTCAGGCCAGACCGGCCGACTTCAGCCAGGCCTTGGCCACGTCCAGCGGGTCCTTGTGCCCCGACTGCACCTGGGTGTCCAGGTCGAGCAGGGCGGCCGTGTCCAGCTTGGCGGAGACCGCGTCGAGCGCGGCGGTGCCCTTCTGGTCCAGGCCGCCCTTGCGGACCAGCGGCTGGACGTTCTGGAACCCGAAGAGGTTCTTGGGGTCCTGGAGGACGACGAACTTCTCCTTGGCGATCGTCGGGTCCGTGGAGAAGACGTCGGCGACCTGCACGGTGTCCTTCTTGAGCGCCTCCTGGGTCAGCGGACCGCCCGCGTCCAGCGCCTTGAAGGACTTGAACTCCAGGCCGTACAGCGACTTCAGGCCCGCCAGGCCCTGCTGCCGGGTCTGGAACTCCGGCGAGCCGCCGATCACCAGATCCTTGGCGGCGGCCTTGAGGTCCGCGATGGAGGACTTGGCGGTGAGGCCGTACTTCGCCGCCGCCCCGGCGTTGACGGTGACCGAGTCCTTGTCCTGCGCGGGCGAGGGCTTCAGCAGCGTGAGCTTCGGGTCCAGCTTGGCGTTGATCGCGGCCGTCGTGGCGTCGACCGACTTCGGCGCGGCCTGCTTGTCGAGATAGGCCAGCAGCGCGCCGTTGTACTCGGGCAGCACGGTGACGGCGCCGTTCTTGAGCAGGCCGTACGTGGTCTCGCGGCTGCCGATGTTGGGCTTGTAGGTGACCTTGACGCCCTTGGCCTTGAGGGCCTCGCCGTAGATGTCGGCGAGCAGGATGCTCTCGGCGAAGTTGTTGGAGCCGACGACCACCTCACCGTTCTTCGCCGCACCGCCCGAGAGCGGGTCGCCGCCCGACTTGCCGTCGGAACACCCGGCGACGAGGGCCACGGCGGCGGCGAGTGCGACGGCGGCCACGCCGACGTTCCTCGTGCTGGACCTGATGCTCTTCGCGTAAGAAGTCACAATTCCCGTTCCGGGGTCGGTAAGTTCGCTGGTCAAGGGCGGGGCAGGGGCGCACGGCGCAGGGGACGCCGCACGGTACTGATCCAATCCAGCCACTTCTCGATCGGTCAAGAGCGGCCGGGTCACCGATCGGACTCGATCCCCGTGCGGTGCCCCCGTGCGGTCGGAAGGCGTCTGCCCCGCGCCCGCCGCCTCACACGCCACGCCACCCGCGCCGGGCCTCACACGTCCTGCCTCACACGCCCCGCCGCACCCGGCACACCTCACACACCGCGCCGCACCCCCCGCGACACCGTGGCCCGGGCCAGGGCCCAGAAGAGCGCGAGCGTCACCAGCGCCAGCGCGGCCACCAGGGTGGCCCCGCCCACCACCTTCTCGTAGTCGCGCTGGTAGAGGCCGTCGATGACATAGCGGCCCAGGCCGCCGATGCCGACGTAGGCGGCGATGGTGGCGGTGGAGACGATCTGGATGGCCGCCGAGCGCAGTCCGCTGAAGATCAGCGGGAGCGCCACGGGCAGTTCGACCTGGAACAGGATCCGCGACTCCTGCATGCCCATGCCCCGGGCGGCGTCCACCGGCGAGGGGTCCACGGACCGCACCGACTCGTAGGTGGTGACCAGGATCGGCGGGACGGCGAGGACGACCAGCGGCACCATGACGGGCAGCAGCCCGAAGCCGGCCAGGATGGTCATCAGCACCAGCAGGCCGAAGCTGGGCAGGGCCCGGCCGGCGGTGGCCAGGAAGGCGAGCGTGTTGCCGCCGCGTCCGTAGTGCCCGGTGACCAGCCCGACCGGCAGTGCGACGGCGAGCGCGATCAGGCAGTAGCGCAGGTGCTCGGCCAGGCGCGCGGGGATGCCGTCGTAGCCGTGCCAGTGGGCGCCGTCGCTGAAGAAGGCGTTGACGAAGTGGAGTACGTTCACCGGACGGCGTCCTCCAGAGCGGGCGACGTGGCCGGTTCGGGCCGGGCCCCGGCGTCCGGTTCGGGTGCGCGGCGGCGGCTGCCGCGCGGCATCCAGGGGGTCAGCAGAAGGCGTACGCCGACCAGCGCGGCGTCGGCGAGGACGGCCAGGACGGCGGTGGTGAGCACGGAGTTCACCGCCAGTTCGGGCCGGTGGTAGAGGTTCGCGTCGTTGAGCAGGTTGCCCAGCGCGCCCTGGTTGCCGATCAGCATACCGACGCTGACCAGGGAGATGCTGGAGACGGTGGCCACCCGCAGCCCGGCGATGATGGCGGGCACGGCGATCGGCAGCTGCACCTGGAAGTAGCGGCGTACGGGCCCCAGGCCCAGGGCGGTGGCGGCGGCGAGCGTCTCCTGCGGCACCGAGCGGACCCCGTCGACGATGGCGGGGACCAGCACCACCAGGCTGTAGACGGCGAGCGGGATCATCACGGTCAGCTCGGTCTGGCCGGTGTAGTCGATGAGGACGACGAAGAAGGCCAGCGAGGGGATGGCGTACAGGACGGTCGTCAGCCCCAGCACGGGCGGGTAGAGCCAGCGGAAGCGCACGCACAGCTGGGCGATCGGCAGCGAGACGGCCAGGCCCGCCAGGACCGGCAGCAGCGCCTCGCGCAGATGCAGCCCGATCAGCCCGAACCAGCTGTTCTGCAGGTCGCTGGGGAGGTCGAAGAAGTGGTTCATCCGGCGACCTCGGCGGTCGGCCGGCCCTCGGCGTGGGCGGCGCGGATCGCCTCGCCGATGGTCTGCTGCGAGACCACGCCGACCGCCTTGCCGGTGCCGTCCACGGCGACCGCCCAGCCGGTGGGCGAGAGCACGGCGCAGTCGAGGGCGGCGCGCAGCGACTCGGCGCCGTGCTCGAAGGGGCGTCCGCAGGGCAGCAGGCGGCCGGGGTCCACGGCGCCGGCGGTGAGGCCGTCCGGCTCGGCCCAGCCGAGCGGTCTGCCGTCGGGCCCGGTGACCAGGAGGTAGGGCGCGTCGTCGGCGGCGCGGGCGAGCTGCTCGGCGGTGGCGTCGGCGGTGACGACCGGGGCGGTCAGCAGTTCCAGGTCGCCGGTGCCGAAGAAGGACAGCCGGCGGATGCCGCGGTCGGTGCCGAGGAAGCCCTCGACGAAGGCGTCGGCGGGGGCGGTCAGCAGGTCGGCGGGCCGGGCGTACTGGGCGAGCCGGCCGCCGGTGCGCAGCACCGCGACCATGGTGCCCAGCTTGATGGCCTCGTCGATGTCGTGGGTGACGAAGACGATGGTCTTGCCCAGTTCGTCCTGGAGGCGCAGCAGTTCGTCCTGGAGGCCCTTGCGCACCACCGGGTCGACGGCCGAGAACGGTTCGTCCATCAGCAGCACCGGCGGGTCCGCGGCGAGCGCCCGGGCCACGCCGACGCGCTGCTGCTGGCCGCCGGAGAGCTGGTACGGGTAGCGCTTGGCGAGTGCGGGGTCGAGGCCGACGCGTTCCATCAGCTCGGCCGCCCGGGCTCGGGACTTCTGCTTGCCCCAGCCCAGCAGCCGGGGCACGGTCGCGATGTTGTCGGCGATGGTGCGGTGCTGGAAGAGCCCGGCGTTCTGGATGACGTACCCCATGGCACGGCGCAGGGTGTTGACGGGCTGGGCGCGGATGTCGGTGCCGTCGAGGAGGATGGTGCCCTCGCTGGGCTCCACCATCCGGTTGATCATGCGCAGGGTGGTGGTCTTGCCGCAGCCGGACGGCCCGACGAGGACGGTGATCGAGCGGTCCGGTATCTCCAGCGAGAGTCCGTCGACCGCCACCGTGCCGTCCGGGTACCGCTTGGTGACTGAATCTATCCGTATCAAGGCGCCGCATACCCTTCGGGTCCTGGGACGGCCCGCTCTGGCCACGGTCGCGCGGGCCGATGCCCGGAGAGTCTAGACGGCCGGGGCCCGGACCCGTCGGAGGCACGGTTGCGGGGCGTGCCCCTTTGGCCAAGGACACGCCCCGTGAGGGAGGCCGCACAGGGACCGGCACGGCCGAGCGGTGCGGTCGGGCGATGCGGTAGACCGGTACGGCCGGGCGCGTCAGTGGGCGCCGGGGCCGCCGCTGCCGAAGGAGCCGCTGCCGCCCGGTGCCCAGCGGTGCCGGTGCTGGTCCTGGCTGCGCCGGGTGCCGGCCCCGTGCATCTCGTGCGGCAGGATCCGCTTGCCGTCCTCGCCGCAGTGCACCTCGTCCGGCTCGCGCATCTCGCTGATCTCCTCGACGGCGCCGGTGACGGGGAGGTGCGGCTGCTCGGACGCCTCGGGCCGCTCGGGCTCGCGGCGCATCACGCCGATGCCCATCCCGACGGCCCACACGAGCGCGCACACGACGACGAGTCCGCCGATGAACGCGCCGAGCGTGGCCCATACGTGCGGCGCCGCGGCCAGGACCACGACATGGGAGGCTGTGACCATGTTTTCCACCCGCCTCTGCGGAGATGCGGCGTAAGAACCGGTGCCGTCGGCGACGGCACCTGTGTCCATATTGTCCCACCGCGCCCAGGCCACTGCAAAGCGTCCCCGGGGGTCACGCACCGCTGCCGGCCGCTCCCTGGGGCCCCGCGTCAGCCCTCGGCGGGGGCGAGCCGCAAGGAGATCGAGTTGATGCAGTACCGCTGGTCGGTGGGGGTCGGGTAGCCCTCGCCCTCGAAGACGTGCCCGAGGTGGGAGCCGCAGCGGGCGCAGCGGACCTCGGTGCGGACCATGCCGTGCGAGCGGTCCTCGATCAGTTCCACCGCGTCGGTGTCCTTGGGGTCGTAGAAGGACGGCCAGCCGCAGTGCGAGGCGAACTTGGTGGTGGAGGTGAACAGCTCGGCGCCGCAGGCCCGGCAGGAGTAGACGCCCTCGGTCTTCGTGTCCGTGTACTCACCGGTGAAGGCGGGTTCCGTGCCGGCCTGCCGCAGGACGGCGTACTCGGCCGGGTCCAGCTCCGCGCGCCACTGCTCGTCCGGCTTCTCGACGTCGTAGGACATGAGCCCTCAGCCCCTCACTCAGTTGTGCTGCAGTCGGTCCAGGACGCGCGGTCCGAGGTCGGTGACGTCGCCCGCGCCCATGGTGAGAACGAGATCGCCGGGCTTGGCCATTCCCGCGATCACGTCCGGGACCTCGCTCTTGTCGTGGACGGCGGTGACGTCGGCGCCGGCGGCGCGGGCGGAGTCGATGATCAGCTCGCTGGTGACACCGGGGATCGGGTCCTCGCGGGCCGGGTAGATGTCGAGGACGACGGAGGCGTCGGCGAGGGCCAGCGCCTGGCCCATCTCCTTGCCCAGCTCCTGGGTGCGGGAGAACAGGTGCGGCTGGAAGACGACGAGGATCCGGGCGTCGCCCGCGGCGGCGCGCATCGCCTCCAGGTCGGCGGTCATCTCGGTGGGGTGGTGGGCGTAGGAGTCGATCACCTGGACGCCGGCGGCCTCGCCCTTGAGCTGGAGGCGCCGCTTGACGCCGGTGTAGGCGGCGAGCGCGGGGGCCAGTTCGGCGGCCGGGACGCCGAGGGCGGCGCCGGCGGCCAGCGCGGCTACCGCGTTGTGCGCGTAGTGGCGGCCGGGGACGGAGACCCCGAAGGTCAGCTCGGTGCCGTCCAGCAGGACGGTGACCTCGCTCCTGAGTCCCTGCGGCACCACGGACAGGACCCGCACGTCGGCGTCGGGCGACTCGCCGTACGTCACCGTGCGGACCGAGCCCGCCAGGCGCCGGGCCAGCTCGCGGGCGCCCTCGTGGTCGGCGGAGATCACCAGTGTGCCGCCGGGCACGATCTTCCCCGCGAAGGTCTCGAAGGACTCGTAGATCTCGTCCATCGAGGCGTAGTTGGCGTGGTGGTCGAGTTCGACGTTGAGGACGATGGCGACCTCGGGGGCGTACTTGTGGAAGCTGCGGTCCGATTCGTCCGCCTCGGCGACGAAGATCTCGCCGGTGCCGTGCAGCGCGTTGGAGCCGGGGGCGTCCAAGTCGCCGCCGATCGCGTAGGAGGGGTCCAGGCCCAGCTCGCCGAGGCAGACGGCCAGCATCGAGGTGGTGGTCGTCTTGCCGTGGGTGCCGGCCACCGCGATCGGGCGCAGGCCCTCCATCAGGGCGGCCAGCGCGTCGGAGCGGTGCACGACCGGGATGCCCAGCTCGGCCGCCCGGACCAGCTCCGGGTTGTCGGCGCGGATCGCCGAGGAGACCACGACGCAGCTCGCGTCGCCGGCGAGGTGCCCGGCCGCGTGCCCGATGTGCACGGTGACACCCAGCGCGCGCAGCGCCTCGGCGGTCGCGGACTCCTTGGCGTCGCTGCCGGCCACCTCGGCGCCGCGCTGGGCGAGGATCTTGGCGATGCCCGACATTCCGGCGCCGCCGATGCCGATGAAGTGCGGTCGGTCCATGGCGGTAGGAAGGCCGGGTGCCATGCGCTGTTCTCCCCAGGTGGTGCGGCGTCGGTACGAGCGGGCGCGCACCGCGGGCGCGGGACGCCGCCCCAGCCTAAGCCTTGCTGTGGGAGAACAGCTTCAGCACCGGTACGCCGACCTTGTGCCGGGCCCGCGAGGCCCAGTCGCGGTGGAAGAACTCCTCCACGTAGTGCGGATCGGTCAGCACGATCACCTCGTCCGCGCCCACCTCGGCGACCAGGGACTTGAGGGCGTCCAGCGGGTGCTCCTCGACGAGCCGGCCCGTGGCCTCGCGGCCCGCGGCGTGCAGCGCGGTCAGGGACACCTCCAGCGCCCGCTGCCCCTCCGGCTTGGCCGCGTCGCCCTCCGGGGTGCCGCCCTCGCGGGCCGCCTCGTCGATCTCACCGAGGGCGATGTCGTCGATGGCCCGCAGCAGCCGGTCGGCCTGGTCGCCGCGCGGCTGGAGCAGCACGTGGAAGGAGACCTCCTCCTCCCCGTGCAAGGTGGTGACGAACTCCACGTCGGCGGACGTCAGGGCCTTCTCGATCATCAGTACGCTTGTGAACACCAGACGCCCTTTCTCGTATGAGGTTCTCGGCCGAGGGCCGTACCCTCTCGCTACCTCCAGGTGGGCCGGAAACAGCCCCCGCAGAAACCATCCTGCCCTGTGATCGCACGGGTATCGCCGGAATCGTCGTGCCTTCCACCTCCTGAACGGAATTACCAATTCCGATTACCTGACATCGCCCGCCTCACCTGACACCGCCCGCCGCCCGCTCCGGCGCGCCGCCCGCCGTCAGGTGCGCCGGTAGCGGCTGAACAGGAAGCCCTCCTCCTCCAGGAGCGAGGCCAGGGCGAAGCGGTGCGGAACGGCGACCGAGGGGCCGCCGGCGATGCGCTGGGCGTCGCCCGCGGTGAGCATCGGCGAGACGGTCAGGCACAGCTCGTCGAGGACGCCGGAGGCCGCCAGCTGCCCGAGCAGGCGCGGGCCGCCCTCGGTCAGCAGCCGGGTGTGGCCGAGACCGGCCAGGGCCCGCACCGCGCGCGGCGGGTCGATGCCCATGCCGTCACCGGCGACGACCACGCGGGCGCCCGCCTTCTCCGCGGCGGCGACCCGGTCCGGGGCCGCGGCGGCGCCGGTCAGGACCAGCGTGGGCACCAGCGGGGAGGTGAACAGCGGCAGGGAGAAGTCCAGCTCCAGGCTGGCGGTGACGACCGCGATCGCCGGGGCGGGCGCCTGCCCGGCCGCCTCCCGCGGCGCCGCGAACTCCGCCCGCGCGCGGGCCGGGCGGTACCCCTCCTGCCGTACCGTCTCGGCGCCGACCACCACCACGTCGGCCAGCGCGCGCAGGGTGCCGAAGATCCGCATGTCGGCGGCGCTGGAGATGGGCTGCGAGCGGCCCTCGTGCTGGGCCGCGCCGTCGAGCGTGGAGACCATGTTGGCGCGCAGCCACGGCTCCCGGCCGCCGGGCGCGGGGTCCGGGTACGCGTAGGCGGCGGCCAGCTCGGCCAGGGTCCACTCCCGGTCCGCGAGGGCGCCGGGTACGCCCGGGGCGCCGGTGGCGCGGGTGCCCGGCGGGTCCTGGGCTGGTGTTTCGTCGGTCACAGGGAACAGGCGTCGCATGCCGTGCAGTGTTCCACGCGCCTTACCATGGGGAACCGTGTCGTCCTCCACAGCCGCCTCCCGGCTCAGCCCCGTGACCGGTGCCACCCCGCTCTCCCTGTGCGCCCGCGAGCCCCATGTGCCGGCGGACCGGCTGGTCGCCGAGATGGTGCCGCCGCCGCGGTTCGACTCGGTGCGCTTCGCGACGTACCTCCCGGACCCGAACCAGCCCAGCCAGAGCGAGGCCGTGCGGGTCCTGGCGGACTTCGCCGCCGGGCTCGGCGGGGCACCGGCGGCGGGCGGCAGGCGCGGGCTGTTCGGCTTCGGGCGCGGCAAGGCCCCCAGGACCCCGGCCGGCCCCCGCGGCGTCTACCTGGACGGCGGCTACGGCGTCGGCAAGACCCACCTGCTGGCCTCCCTGTGGCACGCCACCGAGGCCGAGCCGGCGCGCAAGGCGTTCGGCACCTTCGTGGAGCTGACCAACCTCGTCGGCGCGCTCGGCTTCCAGAAGACCGTCGAGACCCTGTCCGGCCACCGGCTGCTGTGCATCGACGAGTTCGAACTGGACGATCCGGGCGACACCGTGCTCGTCTCCACCCTGCTCGGCCGCCTGGTCGACGCGGGGGTCGCGCTGGCCGCCACCTCCAACACGCTGCCGGGCAAGCTCGGCGAGGGCCGCTTCGCCGCCGCCGACTTCCTGCGCGAGATCCAGGGTCTGTCCGCGCACTTCCGCGCGCTGCGCATCGACGGCGAGGACTACCGCCACCGCGGCCTGCCCGAGGCGCCGGCGCCGTTCTCCGACGAGCAGGTCACCCGGGCGGCGCAGGCCACCGACAACGCCTCGCTCGACGACTTCACGGACCTGCTCGATCACCTGGCCCGCGTGCACCCCAGCCGCTACGGCGCCCTCGCCGACGGCCTGGGGGCCGTGTGCCTGACCGGGGTGCGGCCGGTGCCGGACCAGTCGACCGCGCTGCGCCTCGTCGTGCTCGCGGACCGGCTCTACGACCGCGAGGTGCCCGTCCTGGCCTCCGGGCTGCCCTTCGACCGGCTGTTCAGCGAGGAGATGCTGAAGGGCGGCTACCGGAAGAAGTACTTCCGGGCGATATCCCGGCTGACCGCGCTCGCCCGGGACGCCAAGGGGCTCGTCGAGACCGACTGACCGACCGGCCGGCCGACCGACCCGAACGACCGGCTGACCGGCCCGGACAACCGGCTGACCAGCCCGAACAGTCGAGCGACCGATGCCCGGCCAGGCATCGGTTCACGCCAACCAGCCGCCCTTTTCGGGCACACTTCGCCGCGTAACGTGCCGTTAACCCTGCGCACACCTCCACCCGGCTACCGTATCTCTTGACCATTCCTTGACTTGTCATTGGCGTGCAGTAGAGATACCTGCGGTGGGGAGGGGGGCGCATGTTCCCGGGTACCGCGGTCCGGGCCGGACTCGGCCCCCTGGTGGCCGCCCTGTTCGCCCTCCTCTTCCTCGCGTTCCTCGCGCCCTCCGCTTCCACCGCGTTCGCGCGCGACGAACGGGCGGCCCACCACGAACGCACCCCCGCCGGCGGTACCGCCGGCCCCCTGCGCACCCGGGACCGCCAGCGAGCCGACGACGGGGCACCCGAGCCGTCCGTCCGGCCCGCGACCGGACAGGAGCCGCCGGCCGCCCACGAAGCGGCCGCGCCCTGCCCCGCGCCCTGCCCCGGACCGAGACCGGCCCACAGCCGCACCCCGGCCGCGCTCCAGGTCTTCCGCCACTGAGCGGCGCCACGCCGCCGCCCCCTCACCATGCCGTGCCGGCCCGACGCGCCTTCGCGCGCCAGGAGGAATCACCCATGCAGCCCCTCATCGACCATGCCCGTACGTTCGGACAGCGGCCCGAGGAGTTCGCCCGACTCGCCGCGGGCCAGTCCCCCGAGGTCCTGTTCATCACCTGCTCCGACTCCCGGGTCGTCCCGGCCCTGATCACCGGCGCCCGCCCCGGCCAGCTGTTCGAGCTGCGCACCGCGGGCGACATCGTGCCCCCGTACGACTCCGCGCACCCGAGCGGCGAGGCCGCCACCATCGAGTACGCCGTCGAGGTCCTCGGGGTGCGCGACATCGTCGTCTGCGGCCACTCGCACTGCGGTGCCGTGGGCGCGCTGGTCCGCGGCGACGACCTCGACGCGGTGCCCGCCGTGCGCGACTGGCTGGCCGGCGCCACCCCCCGGCCGCGGGGACCCGCCGAGGACCCCTGCGTCGCCGCCGCGGTGCAGAGCCACGTCCTGACGCAGCTGCTGCGGCTGCGCTCCTACCCGTGCGTCGAACGGAGACTGGCCGCGGGCTCGCTGGCCCTGCACGGCTGGTACTACGAGGTGCACACCGGGGCCGTGCTCGCCCACCGCCCGCACTCCGACACCTTCACGGCCCTGTGAGCGCCGCCGTGCCGGGCGCGATAGCCAGGTTCCCGTTCCTGCGGCAGGACGTCGCCGCCTCCCTCGTCGTCTTCCTGGTCGCGCTCCCGCTGTGCGTCGGCGTGGCCGTCGCCTCCGGGGTGCCGGCCGAGCTGGGGCTCGTCACCGGGATCGTCGGTGGCCTGGTCACCGGGCTGCTCCCCGGCAGCAGCCTCCAGGTGTCGGGTCCGGCCGCCGGACTGACCGTGCTCGTCTTCGAGGCGGTCCGGGCCTTCGGACTGCCCGCGCTGGGCGTGCTCGTACTGATCGCCGGGCTGCTCCAGCTCGTCACGGGGGCGCTGCGGCTCGGCCGCTGGTTCCGGGCCATCTCCGTGTCGGTGGTCGAGGGGATGCTGGCCGGCATCGGGCTGGTGATCATCGCCGGCCAGCTGTACACGGCGGCGGGGCTGACCGCCCCGGCGTCCGGCACCGGCAAGCTCGCCGGGCTGCCCGGGGCGTTCGTCCGCGCCGTGGGCAGTACCGAGGCGCTGGCCTCCCTCGCGCTCGGCGCGGGCACCGTCGCCGTGCTGGTGCTCTGGCGGCGGCTGCCCCCGCGGGTGCGGGCCGTGCCGGGCGCGCTGGCCGCCGTGCTGCTGGCCGCACTCGCCTCGCTCACGCTCTCGCTGCCGGTCGCCACGGTCGAGGTGCACGGCCTGCTCGGCGCCGTCCGGCCGCCCGGCGCCGCGTCCTTCGGCCTGCTGACCGATGCCGCGGTCTGGGGCACCGTCCTCGCCTTCGCGCTCATCGCGTCGGCGGAGAGCCTGTTCAGCGCGGCGGCGGTGGACCGGCTGCACGACGGGCCGCGCACCCGCTACGACCGGGAACTGATGGCGCAGGGCGTGGGCAACACCGTGTGCGGGCTGCTCGGCGCGCTCCCCATGACCGCCGTGATCGTGCGCAGCTCGGCCAATGTGCAGGCCGGCGCCCGCACCAAGACCTCGCGGGTGCTGCACGGGGTGTGGCTGCTGGTGTTCGCGGCGCTGCTGCCCGGCGCGCTGGCGCTGATCCCCCTGCCGGCGCTCGCCGGCGTCCTCGTGCACGCGGGCTGGAAGCTGATCCCGTTCCGCCAGGTGGCCGCCCTGTGGCGCACGCACCGGGGCGAGGTACTGGTCCTGGTGGTGACGGCCGTGTCCATCGTGACGGTGAACATGTTCGAGGGCGTGCTGATCGGCCTCGCCCTGTCGGTCGCCAAGACCGCCTGGGACGCCTCGCAGACCAGGCTGGAGGTGGCCGACCGGGGCACGGGCCCGGTCCGGGCGTACCTGTCGGGCAACGCGACCTTCCTGCGGCTGCCCCGCATCCTCGACAGCCTGGAGGCGCTGCCCCAGGACCGGCCCGTCGAACTGCACCTGTCCGGCCTGCACCACGTGGACCATGCCTGCCGTACGGCGCTGGAGAGCTGGGCCGAGCGGCACAGCGCCACCGGTACCGCGCCGGTCAGGCTCGTGGCGCCGGCCCCGTAGCCGACCGGGACGGCCGGACCGGACCGGACCGACCTCGCGGCGGCCGGCCCGGTCCGGTCCGGGGACTCGACCGTGTTCTCGGGCCGGGCCTATCGTTGAAGCAGGCGCCCCACGGGCGCACCGACGACCGGTCGAGGAGTCGTCATGCTTGAGGACGTACTGACCGCCGTGATCGCCGCGGGCTGCGCGGGCCTGGTGTACCTGTCGGCGGCGGCGCGGGTGATCAAGCAGTACGAGCGCGGCGTGGTGCTGCGGCTCGGACGGTTCACCGGCGGGGAGCGCCCGCCCGGGTTCACGGTGATCGTGCCGTTCGTGGACCGGCTCTACAAGGTCAACATGCAGATCGTGACGCTGCCGATCCCGGCCCAGGAGGGCATCACCCGGGACAACGTGACGGTACGCGTGGACGCGGTCGTCTACTTCAAGGTGGTGGACGCGGCCAACGCGGTCATCCAGGTGGAGGACTACCGGTTCGCCGTCTCCCAGATGGCGCAGACGTCGCTGCGCTCGATCATCGGCAAGAGCGACCTGGACGACCTGCTGTCCAACCGGGAGAAGCTCAACCAGGGCCTGGAGCTGATGATCGACAGCCCGGCCATCGGGTGGGGCGTGCAGATCGACCGGGTCGAGATCAAGGACGTCTCCCTGCCGGACACGATGAAGCGGTCCATGGCCCGGCAGGCCGAGGCCGACCGGGAGCGGCGGGCCCGGATCATCAACGCCGACGCCGAGCTGCAGGCGTCCAGGAAGCTCGCCGAGGCCGCCCAGCAGATGGCGGACACGCCCGCCGCGCTGCAACTGCGGCTGCTGCAGACGGTGACCGCGGTCGCCACCGAGAAGAACTCCACGCTCGTGCTGCCCTTCCCGGTGGAGCTGCTGCGGTTCCTGGAGAAGGCCCAGCAGCCGCCGGCCGCCGCGCCCGCGCCACCGCCGCCCCCACCGGTTCCGCCGGCACCTGAGCCCCCGAGGCCCCTGGACCAGGGCACGCCCGGCCCGCCCGCACCGGACGACCGGCCCCCGCCTCCGGCGGACGGGCCGCCCACCACGCCGGACGGCCCACCGGCCGGGGACCGCCCACCGGCCGGGGATCGGCCAGCGGCCGCGGACGGCCCGTCACTCGCGCACGGGGCTCCGGCCGCGAACGGGACTCCCGCCGCCGGCCCCGCCCCGGGCACCCCGATCGACGCGCCCTTCGACCCGCCCGCCGACCCCGCCTCCGTGACCCCGGTCAGGGCCGCCGCCGACGCCGCGTCCACCGCGCCGCCCGGGGCGCGGACCCGGCCCGAGCACGAGCGCCCGGCGCCGGGCACGAACCCCGAGGATGAGCACTGAGCCCAGGGGATGAGCCCCGGGCATGACCACCGACCCCGGGCACGACCACTGTCCCCGGGCCCGGTCGCTGAGCCCTCCGCGCCGGGCGCCCGCACCTTCACCCGGGCGCCCGCGGTCGCTCCGGGCCGGGTGGGGTACCCGGCGGCCATGAGCGAACAGCACCAGCAGGGACAGCGGCGCGTCACCGGTTCGTACTGGGTCGAGACCGCGCCGGGGCCGCGGCGCCCCGCGCTCACCCGGGACCTGGACGTCGACGTGGCCGTGATCGGCGCGGGCATGGCCGGGCTGAGCACGGCGTACGAACTGACCCGGGCCGGGCTCGGCGTGGCGGTCCTTGAGGCGCGCCGGGTGGCCGCGGGCGTCACCGGGCACACCACCGCCAAGCTGACGGCGCTGCACACGCTGATCTACGACAGGCTGCGCCGCACCCGCGACGCGCAGGCCGCGCGGCTGTACGCCCGCTCCCAGTCGGAGGCGATCGAGCACGCCCTGGAGCTGGTGGACGAGCTGGGCATCGACTGCGAGTGGGAGACCCGCAGCGCGTACACCTACGTCCGGGACGCGGACCGGGCGGACGAGCTGCGCGCCGAGGCGGAGGCCGCGCGGGAGGCGGGGCTGCCGGCGAAGTTCGTGACCGAGACCGGGCTGCCGTTCCCGGTGGCGGGCGCGGTGCGGGTGGCCGACCAGGCGCAGTTCCATCCGCGCAAGTACCTGCTGGCGCTGACCGCGGATCTGGTGGCGCGCGGCGGGCAGGTGTACGAGGACACGGTGGTGCGCGGGCTGACGGAGGGCGAGCCGTGCCGGGTGACGACGGCGGGCGGCGCGACCGTGCGGGCCCGGCACGTCGTGGTCGCCACGCACTACCCAATCTTCGACCGCGCGCTGCTGTTCGCCCGGCTCTCCCCGCGCCGGGAACTGGTCGTCGCCGGCCCGGTGGACGCCGCCCTGGACCCCGGCGGCATGTACATCACGCCCGAGGAGGACACCCGTTCGGTGCGGACCGCGCCGTACGGCGAGGACGGGCGGCGGCTGCTCGTGGTCACCGGGGAGCACTTCACGCCGGGCACCGGCGACACCCGGGCACGCTTCGACAAGCTGGCCGGCTGGGCCCGTGAGCACTTCCCCGGTGTGAACCTCGACCATGCCTGGGCCACCCAGGACATCGACCCCACCGACACCGTGCCGATGGTGGGCCCGATGCACGCGGGCGCCCGCAACACGTACGTGGCGACCGGGTTCGGCGGCTGGGGACTGAGCGGCGGCATGATGGCGGGACGGCTGCTCGCGGCACTGGTCACCGGGCGGGACTGCCCGTGGCAGGAGCTGTACGACCCGCGGCGGATGCGCACCGCGGTACGGGAGGCGCCGACGTTCCTGAAGAACCAGGCGGAGGTCGCCCGGCACTTCGTGGGCGACCGGCTGCGGCCCGCGCCGCCCGTGGAGGCCGTCCCGCCGGGTGAGGGCGCCGTGGTCCGCTCGGGCGCCGACCGGGTCGCGGTCTACCGCGACGAGGAGGGCGGCGTGCACGCGCTGTCCGCCCGCTGCACCCACCTGGGCTGCCTGGTCGCCTTCAACTCCGCCGAACGGGCCTGGGAGTGCCCGTGCCACGGCTCGCGCTTCGACATCGACGGCTCGGTGCTCCAGGGTCCGGCGACGCGTCCGCTGGAGCGGCGGGAGCTGTGAGCTGCCCGCCGGGCGGGTGACCGCACGGCCGCGCTGCCGTTCATATGACTGGTGATCACCTACGTTCGTAGGGTGATCCCATTTGTACGACGTATCACCGCAGCCTGCGCCCTGGGCGCCGCGCTCACCACGCTCGCCGCCTGCGGCACCGGAACCGGCACCCCGCAGGCCGCCCGCACCGGGCACCCGGCCGGCGCCACGTCCCCGTCCGCGGCCGAGCCGTCCGCGACCGCCCCCTCCAAGCCGCCGGTCCTCACCCCGGGCCCCGGCGGCCTGACGCCCGTGTTCACCAACGGGCCGCGGGACAAGGGCAAGATCGTCGCGTTCACCTTCGACGCCGACATGACCGCCGACGAGGGGCGGCGGGCCGCCTCGGGCGAGCGGTTCGACAATCCGCAGCTCATCGCCACGCTCCGCTCCCTCAAGGTGCCCGCCACGGTGTTCATGACCGGCAAGTGGGCCGAGACCTACCCGGACGAGGCCCGCTCCATCGGCACCGACCCCCAGTTCGAACTCGCCAACCACTCCTACAGCCACTACGCGTTCACCGGCGACTGCTACGGCCTGCCGACCGTCTCCGAGGACGAGGTCCGCTCCGACGTGGAGCGCGCGTACACGGCGTTCGCCAAGGCGCGTGTCCCGCATCCGATGCCCTACCTCCGCTTCCCCGGAGGCTGTTACGACAACCAGGTGCTGCGCACGCTCAGCCCGCTCGGTCTCACCGCGATCCAGTGGGACGTGGTCAGCGGCGACGCGTTCGCCACGGACGCGGGCGCGGTGGCCCGGCAGGTGCTGGACGGCGTGAAGCCCGGCTCGGTCGTGGTCATGCACTGCACCCGCAGCGCCGCCCCGACCACCGAGCAGGTGGTGCGCACGGTCGTGCCGGAGCTGCGCAAGCGGGGCTACCGGTTCGTGAAGGTCTCCGACATGATCGCGGCGACGACCGGCCGCTCCTGACCCGGCGGCCGGTTCCGGCCGGGCGCGCCGGGGCCCGTCCTACGCTGGGGTCATGAGCCAGGACGACACCCGCGACGACCGCCCGGCCGGAGCCGCCCCGCCGTACGCGGAGTGCGTGCTGTGCCGCGAGCCGACGGAGTATCCGCCGACCCACAAGGGGATCACCCTCTGCCCCGTCTGCGAATGGCAGGAGGCGCAGCGCACGGCCTGCTCAGGGTGATCTGCGGGCGGTGAGCGCGCAGCTCGCCGCGATCGCCGCCGCCGCGACCAGGGCCGCCGCGGCCGGCGGCAGCAGCGGCAGCGGGACGCGGCCCGAGTGCGAGCCGGTGACCAGGCCGCTGACGGCCGCCCGGGCCGGAGAACCGCCGGCGACCATGGTCAGTACGGCCGCCAGCAGCATCGCGGGCACCGCGCGGCCCCGCGTCAGCAGCACCGGCCGGTTGGTGACCGCGCCGACGGCCGTGCCGAGCAGGGCGCAGGTCAGCATGGCGAGCAGCCCCGCGCCGGTCGCCGGGAGCAGCGGTACCCGGACGCGGTGACCGGTGTCGGCCGGGTCGCTGACCAGCGCGACCACGGCGGTGGCGGCCGTGCCCAGGGTCACCGCCGTGCCCAGCGCCACCAGCACACAGGCCAGGTGCGCCCGGGCCGGGCCGGCCGTGGCGGCGACGCAGGCGCGGGCGGCCGGCGGCTCGCCGGTGACGCACACCCGCACCAGCCAGGCGGCGACGGGCAGCAGGAACGCGGCCGCGTAACCGAGCGAGTCGAGCACCGGCTCGCCGCTGCGCACCCCGACGGCCAGCACGGCCGCGTACAGGATGAACGGCGGCAGCCAGCGCTGCGAGCGGACCAGCAGCGCGGCCTGGTAGCGGATCAGGGCGGTCATCGGGCCCCTCCGGGGTGCGGGCCGGGGCCGACGCGGACCACGTGCCACGGCGGCCGGGCGTCCAGCAGGGCGCGCAGGACGGTGTCGGAGCGGGCGGCGGGCACGGCGAGCCGGTACACGCCCGGTCCGGCCTCCTCGGCCGAGGCCGCGCAGCGCAGCGCGGCCTCGGGCGGCCGCCCGTCCGGCGGTCCCTGCGCCTCCACGACGACATACGGTCCGGACGGCACGGCGGTGTCCTCGCCGCCGCGCCGCTCCAGGGTGCCGTCGCGGACCGTGTGGACCGCGCGGGACGCACCGGCGAGGCGCTGCGGGTCGTGGTCGACGAACACGACGGCCCCGCCCTGCGCCCGCCGCTCGGCCACCGCGCGTTCCAGCTCGGCCCGGGCGGGGCCGTCCAGCCCGGTGAAGGCCTCGTCCAGCACGAGCAGTTCCGGCGCGGCGAGCAGGGCCTGCGCCACGGCGACCTTCTGGCTGCTCCCCTTGGACAGCCGGGTCATGGGCGTACTGGCGTATCCGGCGGCCCCGAAGCGCTCCAGCCACCGGGCCGCGGCGCGGGCGGCGGCCGGCCGGGGCAGGCCGTGCACGGCGCCGAGGTGGGCGAGATAGCCGGCGGCGGTGAACGGCAGCGCGGCCGGGAAGCGTTCGGGCACGAACCCGGTGCGCGGCCGACCGGTGATCCGGCCCTCGGTGGGCGCGTCGATCCCGGCCAGCAGGCGCAGCAGCGTGGACTTGCCGGTGCCGTTGGCGCCCTCGACGCGGGTCAGGGTGCCGGGCGCGATCGTCAGGTCCACGCCCCGCAGCACCCACGGGCCGCGCGGCCCGTAGCGGCGGCCGACTCCGTCCAGTCGCAGATCGCCTCGCACAGGGGCCGTCCTCTCGTCCACGCCGCCCTTGGCACACTGGGTCCCGTGACCCACAAGACGCCTGTCCCCGAGAGCCCGTTCCGCGCCGAGCCCGGCGACCGCGACCTTGCCCCGCAGTATGTGCTGCCGCTGGTCGTCCGGATCGAGCGGGCCGCACCCCCGGCCCGCACCGACGCGCTGGAGACGGCGGCCCGCGCGGTGCTGGTGCTGCTCTGCGACGACCGCGCCCTCGGCGACGGCGCGTGGGCGCGGGCGGTGCGGGACTGGCAGGACGCCCGGATCCGCAAGGTGGTGCGGCGGGCGCGTGGCGCGGAGTGGCGGCGGGCCGAGGCGCTGGACGGCATCACGGTCACCGGCGGGAGCGCCGAGGTACGGGTCTTCCCGCCGATCCCCCTGGACGGCTGGCCCAAGGATCTCGCCAAGCTGCAGGTCTCCGGCACCGAACTGGACGACCCCGAGCCGCCCGCCGCCCCCGGTCCCGGCGCCCCGGTGCTGTGGCTCAATCCGCGGCTGGAGATGACCGCCGGCAAGTCCATGGCCCAGGTCGGCCACGGCGCCCAGCTCGCCTGGTGGGACCTGTCGGACGCGCGGCGCGCCGCCTGGCGCGCGGCCGGTTTCCCGCTGTCCGTCCGCACCGCCGCCCCGGACCACTGGGACCGCCTCACCGGCACCGACGGCCTGCCGGTGGTCCGCGACGCGGGGTTCACCGAGATCGCCCCCGGGCCGACCGTGGCGGTCGAGGGCGTCGACCGGGTCGCCGCCCTCCCGGTGCCGCACCGGCCGTAGGGCCGAACCTCAAATGTTCCTCTGAGAGGGCGGCGGGCGCGGTTCGCGGCCCGGCGCCCGGGCCATACCCCTGACGCACCGGGGGGTCCGGCTGGAGGGGGACGGGGAAACGATGGAGCGGCTGGGGACGGGGATCGGCTGGCGGCCGGAGATCGCGGACGCCGTGGAGCGCATGCCGGGCGTCGACTGGGTCGAGGTGGTGGCCGAGAACGTGTGTCCCGGGCATCTGCCGGACTCGCTGGCCCGGCTGCGGGAGCGCGGCGTGACCGTCGTACCGCACGGGGTCTCGCTCGGCCTGGGCGGGGCGGAACGGCCGGACGAGGACCGGTTGCGGGCGCTCGCCGAGCGGGCGCTGGCGCTGGGCTCGCCGCTGGTGACCGAGCACATCGCGTTCGTGCGGGCGGGCGGCCCGCTGACCGCCTCGGACCGCATCGAGGCGGGGCATCTGCTGCCCGTGCCGCGCACCCGCGACGCCCTCGGCGTGCTGTGCGAGAACATCCGCGTCGCGCAGGAGGCCCTGCCGGTGCCGCTGGCCGTGGAGAACATCGCGGCCCTGCTGTCCTGGCCGGACGAGGAGCTGACCGAGGCGCAGTTCCTGTACGAGCTGGCCGACCGCACCGGCGTACGGCTGCTGATCGACGTGGCCAACCTGCACACGAACCACGTCAACCAGGGCGAGGACCCGGCCGAGGCGCTGGCCTGGCTGCCGCTGGAGGCCCTCGCCTACGTCCATGTGGCGGGCGGCTACGAGCGGGACGGCGTCTGGCACGACAGCCACGCGCACCCGGTGCCCCGGCCGGTCCTGGACATCCTGGCCGGCCTCGCCTCCCGGGTGTCCCCGCCGGGGGTGCTGCTGGAGCGGGACGAGAACTTCCCCGGGCCGGCCGAGCTGGAAGGGGAGCTGGACGCGATCCGCAGGGCGGTGGAGCGGGGCCGTACGGCCACCGGGGGGCGGGCGGACGGCCGTACCGCCCCGGACGGCCGTACCGCCGCCCCGGCCGGCCGGACGCCCGCGCCGACGCCGGTCCCCGTGGCGGCCGGACCCGGGCCCGACCGCCGCCCGCTGGCCCTCGCGCAGACCGCGCTGCTGTCCTCGCTCGTGGCCGGCACCCCCGCGCCGGAGGGCTTCGACCGGGGGCGGCTCGCGGTGCAGGCCAGGGCGCTGGCCTCGAAGCGGGCGGACGTGGTGGCCAAGGTGGCGCCGGAGCTGCCGGTGATCCTCGGTGCGGAGTACCGGCCCGCGTTCCTCGCGTACGCCCGGCGGCACCCGATGCGCGGGGGCTACCGGCGTGACGCCATGGAGTTCGTCGAGTCGCTGCTGCTCGCCGCCCGGCCGGCGGACGCGGCGGCCCGGCGGGAACTGCGCGGGTGGTGGCGGGAGCGGTCCGGGCCCGCGCCGAGGTCCGGCAGACCTGCGGTACGGGCGGCCCGGGCGGCCCGCCGGGTGCTGCTGCGCCGCTGAGGCCGCCGCCGTGCCGGTGGGCGGCCTCCGGCTCGGGTACGGCCTGGTGTACGCCCATGCGCACGGCCTCGGTGTGACTGTTCTCACACCCTGCTCCCGGGGCCTTCGCCCACCCCTTATCTCCCTGTTCGCCCGGCGCCGCAGTACGATGCCACACCACCCTCACCCCACCCGACGAGCACTGACGCGCGGTGCCGCGACAGGAGGCACCATGCGGCCACGGCCCCCCGTCAAGGGGCGCGGCGTCCTCAGCGGGACCGGTGTCATCGTCGCGGCGCTGGCCGGGACCGTCGCGGCCCTGGTCGTCCCGCTGTGGCTGTACGCCCACCGGCCCGCCGCCCCGGCGAGCGCGCCGGGCACCCGGGCCGTGGCGGCCCCGTACGGGGCGCTGTCCGGGGCCGACCGGGACTTCCTCACCGGGACCCGGCTCGCCGACCTGTGGGAGCTGCCCGCCGCACAGCAGGCGCAGGAGAAGGGCACCACCGACGCCGTACGGGCGGCCGGCCGGCAGCTCGTGCAGGGGCACACCTCGCTGGACCGGCGGGTGCGCGACGTGGCCGCCCGGCTCGGCCTGCGGCTGCCCGACGAGCCCACCGCCGAGCAGCAGCGGTGGCTCGACGGCCTGGGCTCGGCGCGGCCCGGCGACTACGACCGCACGTTCACCGGCCTCGCCCGGAACGCCGAGGGCAAGGCGCTCCCGTCGGCCGCCGAGGTGCGCGCGAGCACGCGCAACGCGCTGGTGCGCGCGCTGGCCGCCGAGGCGGACACCACCGCGCTGGACGACCTGGAGTCCCTGGAGGCCACCGGACTCGTCGACGACGCCGTGCCGTCCCCGCCGCCGCCGACACGGGAGCCCTGACCTCGAAAGACAAACGGAACGTCACATACCGGCGACCCTCCGTCCGGTATGTGGATAAGGCATGGAGTTTCCCGGGTCGTTGGCATAGAACGACGTCATGTTCTGGGTCCTCTTTCTCCTTCTCGCCTGGGTCGTCGCCGGTGTGGCGTGCGCGCGGCTGTGCCTGGCCGCCGTCCGCGCGGCGGCCGTGGGCGGCCGCGCGACGACCGCGGACCCGGAGCACGATCTGACGCTGTACGAGGCGGCCTTCCTGTCCGGCGGTCCCGCGCGGGTCGCGGACGTCACCCTCGTCGCCATGGCCCGCCAGCGCCGGCTGCTGCTCGCGCACACCGGCTGGGCCACCGTCGTCGACCCGCGCGGCCGGGACGAGATGGAGCGGTCCGTCATCGGGGCCATCGGGCCCGAGGGGCAGTCCCGGATCGCTCCGGTGCGGGCCGCCGCGGCCGCCGCGGACCCGGTGCGGGGGCTGGCCGACCGGCTGGTGAGCGCGGGGCTGGCCGTGCCAGAGGGGTCGGGTGCGTCGGTCGCGGCCGGGGTCCGCCGGGTGCGGGCCGCCTCGCTGGCCGTGCTGGTGCTGGGCGCGACCGCGCTGCTGCTGCCCGGTCCGACCGGGATGCCGCGCGGCCTGATCGCCCTCTGGTTCGCGCTGCCGCTGACGCTCACCGTGAGCTGCCTGGCCATCGCCCGGGCCGAGATCCACCCGTACTCGCGCTGGGCCTCGCCGGCCGGGCAGCGGCTGCTCGGCTCACTGGCCGGGCGGGTCCGGGGCGCCGGTGACGAGCGCACCTTCCTGGCCTCCGTGGCCGTCCGCGGCATCCGGGCCATCGGCGAACCGGGACTGCGCGCGGCCTTCACCCACCGCGACCAGCCCTGGCGGGACTGACCGGTCCACACGGGGAACCGACAGTCCCACACGGGGGGCTGACCGGTCCTGGCGGGGGGCTGACCGGTCCCGGCCGGAGGGGGACCGACCGGTCCCGGCCGGGGGGGACCGACCGGTTCACCCAAAGGGGCGGTGCCGGAGCGCCCGGCCGGAGCAGGCGCCCGCTCGGGGCGCATCGGGCGCATCCGCGCCGACACCGGCCCCGCGGTGCTTGCCTTCGCCCGGAGGCGCACGAAACATCCCTTGTGCCGCCGCCGTGCCGCCCCGCCGCCCCGCGGCGGGCCGCCGCCGCGCGGTGAAGCGACCGTGCGCCGAAGGGATACGCCATGAGAGCAGCCGCCGTCCGCACGGTCGCCGGGTCCTTGGTCCTGACCGCGCTCGCCGCCGCACCGTCCGTCGGCGCCCCGGCGGATCTCCAGCTTCCCGGCGGCACCGCGGAGCTGCGCGGCACCGTGCGGGCCGCCGCCCGGGCCCGGGTGGCCGGCATCGACTTCGGCGCCTGCCCGGGCGTGCCCGAGGCGCCCGCCACCATGGAGTGCGGCACGGTGTCCGTGCCCCTGGACTACGCCCGCCCCGAGGGCCGGCACATCGAGCTGACCGTGAGCCGGGTCCGGGCCACCCAGCGGGACCCGCGCAACAGCAAGCGCAGGGTGCCGCGGCAGGGCGCGCTGGTGTTCGATCCGGGGGGTCCGGGCGGCGACGGGATGTCCTTCCCGCTGATCGGGCTGCTGCCCGAGTGGAAGCCGGTGGCGGCCGCCTACGACCTCGTCGGCTACGCCCCGCGCGGCGTGGGCCGCTCGGCCCCCCTGTCCTGCGAGGACCCGAAGGACTTCTTCAAGGCGCCCACCCCCGCGCCGACGCACCCCTCACCGGCGTACAAGAAGCAGCGGATCGCCGCGGCCCGGGCCTACGCCCAGGGGTGCGCCCGGCGCTCGGGGGCCGGCCTGCGCTTCTACACCTCCCTGAACAACGCCCGGGACCTGGACGTGCTGCGCGCGGCGCTCGGCGAGGACCGGCTGACGTATCTGGGCGCCTCCTACGGCACCTACTTCGGCGCGCTGTACGCGACGCTGTTCCCCTCGCACGTGCGGCGGATGGTGCTGGACTCGGCGGTGAACCCGGACCCGGACCGCGTCTGGTACCGCGACAACCTCGACCAGTCGGCGGCGTTCGAGAGCCGCTGGGCGGACTTCCGTGACTGGGTCGCCCGGCACCACGACGCGTACCGGCTCGGGCGGACGGCGAAGGCGGTGCAGGGGGCCTACGAGACGGCGCGGCGGCGGCTGGCCGCGAAGCCGGCGGGCGGCTCGGTGGGGCCGGGGCAGTTGCAGGGCGCGTTCCTGAACGCCGGGTACTACGACGACGCCTGGCCGCTCGGCGCCGCGGCCCTGTCGGCGTATCTGAAAGGCGATGACAAGCCGCTGGTCGCGCTGGCCGCGCCGTACCGGGAGGGGGCCGCCGAGGCGGAGAACAGCGCCGCCGTCTACACGGCCGTCGAGTGCAACGACGCGCCCTGGCCGACCGACTTCCGGACCTGGGACCGCGACAACACCCGGCTGGCGCGCCGGGCGCCGTTCGAGACCTGGAGCAACGCGTGGGCGAACCTGCCCTGCGCCTACTGGCCGGCGCCCCGGCAGCGGCCGCTGGACGTGCGCACCGGGCCGGGCGAGCTGCCGCCCCCGCTGATCCTGGCCGCCGAACGGGACGCGGCCACCCCTTACGAGGGCGCGCTGGAGCTGCGCCGGCGGCTGTCCGGCGCGGCGCTGGTGACCGAGCGGGACGCGGGCACGCACGGCGTCGCGTACGGGCCGAACGCGTGCGTCAACGCGTACGTGGACGCCTATCTGCTCCAGGGCCGCCTGCCGGACCGGCACGCGGCCTGCGCCCCGCACGCCGAGCCGCGGCCGGACCGGCCGACCTTCCAGGAGCTGCGCGCGCGGCAGCTGCGCGCCGCCCTGGAGGAGACGGCCGGCCGGCCGGCGGCCGGGAAGTGATCAGGCGAGCCCGGCGACCAGATCCGCGATCTCCTTGCGCCGACCGGTGAAGAAGGGCACCTCCTCGCGGACGTGCCGGCGGGCCTCCGAGGCGCGCAGGTGGCGCATGAGGTCGACGATGCGGTGCAGCTCGTCGGCCTCGAAGGCGAGGATCCACTCGTAGTCGCCGAGGGAGAACGAGGCGACGGTGTTGGCGCGCACGTCCGGGTAGCCGCGGGCCATCTTGCCGTGGTCGGCGAGCATGCGGCGGCGGTCCTCGTCGGGCAGCAGGTACCAGTCGTAGGAGCGCACGAACGGGTAGACGCTGACGTAGTCGCGGGGCGTCTCGTCGGCGAGGAACGCCGGGATGTGCGAGCGGTTGAACTCGGCGGGGCGGTGCAGCGCCATGTTCGACCAGACCGGCTCCAGGGCGCGGCCGAGCCTGGTGCGGCGGAAGAGGTTGTACGCCTCCTGGAGCTGGTCGCTGGTCTCCGCGTGCCACCAGATCATCAGGTCGGCGTCGGCGCGCAGGCCCGAGAGGTCGTACGTGCCGCGGACGGTCACGTCCTTGGCGGCGAGCTGGTCGAACAGCTCCTGGACCTCGTCGGCGTGGCCCGCCCGGTCCTCGGGGAGCGTGTCCTTCAGCTTGAAGACGGACCAGAGCGTGTAGCGGATGACCTCGTTGAGGTCCTTGGCCAGCTTGCCCTTGTTCGGGATCCTGCCGGGCTCGGTGGTGGAGGCGTCGTCACTCATGGGGCTATTCTCCCGCTCCGCCGTGCGGGCTCTGCACCGGGTGGGCGGTGAGTTCCCGCACGGCGCCGAGGTCGCCGCGCAGCTGGTCCACGGCCGCGTGGGCGCCGGCGACGCACGCCGGGACGCCCACTCCGTCGTAGGCCGCGCCGCACACCGCGAGGCCCGGCAGGGCGGCGACGTGCTCGCGGAGGCGGCGCACGCGCGCGTGGTGGCCGACCGGGTACTGGGGCAGGCCGTCGGTCCAGCGGGTGACGCGGGTACGCAGCGGTGCGGCGTCCAGGCCGGTGGCCTCGCGCAGGTCGTGCCGGGACAGCCGGACGAGGTCGGCGTCCTCGCGGTCCAGGATCTCCGTCTCGGCGTACCGCCCCACCGAGGTGCGCACCACCGTCACGTCCGGGTCCTCCTCGGCGATCCAGCCCCACTTGCGGGAGGCGAAGGTCGACGCCTTGATGGTGCGTCCGTCGACCGGGGGGACGAGGAAGCCGCTGCCCTGGGGCAGGGCGGCGGTGTCGGCGGTCCGGTAGGCGAGGGTGATCAGGGCCATGGAGGCGTACTCGACCGCCCGCAGCTCGGCGGCGGCCCGCGGGGACTCCGCGGCCAGCAGCGCGGCGGTGACCGGCGCCGGGGTGGCGAGGACCACCGCGTCGGCGTGCAGGACGCGGTCCCCGGCGGCCACCCGCCAGCCGCCTCGGGCCTCCCGGCGCAGCTCGGCCACGGGGGTGCCGGTCAGGATCTCGCCGCCGCGCGCCCGCACCGACTCGGCGACCGCGAGCGGCAGCCGGCCGACGCCGCCGCGCAGGCCCATGAAGACGGGGCCGGCCGCCTGCGCGGCGGCGGCGCGGGCCTGGATGCCGCGGACCGCCTCGGTCAGCGAGGTGTGGGCCTGCGCGGCCTCGAAGAGCTGGGGGACGGCCGAACGCATCGAGATGCGGTACGCGTCGCCCGCGTAGACCCCGCCGAGCAGCGGCTCGACCAGCCGGTCGACGACCTCGCGGCCGAGGCGGGCCGCGACGTACGCGCCGACCGCGACGTCCTCGCCGGTCTCGGTGCGGGGCAGTTCGGCGTCGCGCCCGATGCGGGCCAGACCCTCGTCGGAGAGCACTCCGGCGAGCGCGGCGGCGGTGCCGGGGACGCCCATCACATGGCCCTTGGGCATGGGGCGCAGGGCGCCGCGGGTCCAGATCGAGGCGGTCGCGGTGGCGGGCGGCTGGAGCGCGTCCGCGAGTCCGACCGCGCGGGCGAGGGCCACGCCCTCGGGCCGGCGGGCGAGCATCGACTCGGCGCCCAGGTCGACGCGGACGCCGGCGATCTCGCCGGGCAGCAGCTTGCCGCCGACCCGGTCGGCGGCCTCCAGGACGGTCACCCGCGCCCCGCGCTCCAGCAGCCGGTGCGCGGCGGCCAGCCCCGCGATCCCGGCCCCGATGACGACGACCCGTCCCCTGCCCGTCGTGTCCTGCCCCGTGCCCGTTGCGCTCATGTCCCCCACTCTCTCAGACCCCTCTGACACCGCCGCCGGCCCCCGGGACTCGCGGCCGCGGCCCGCTTCCGGTGGCCGGGAGGCGGGCGCGGCGCGGCGGGCGCCCCGTAGCGTGTCGGCATGGATTCGGACGGAAGCAGCGGCGCCGTGCGGGGCGCCCGGGAACGGCTGGTCGTGATCGGCGGCGACGCCGCGGGGATGTCCGCGGCCTCGCAGGCGCGCCGGATGCGCGGCCCTGGCGAGCTGGAGATCGTGGCGTTCGAACGCGGCCACCACAGCTCGTACTCGGCGTGCGGCATCCCCTACTGGGTCGGCGGCGACGTGGACGGCCGCGACCGGCTGATCGCGCGCACCCCCGAGGAGCACCGCGCGCGGGACATCGATCTGCGGACGCGCACCGAGGTCACGGAGATCGACGTGGCCGGGGGCCGGGTCCGCGCGCGGGACCTCGACGCGGGGACGGAGTCCTGGACGTCGTACGACAAGCTCGTGATCGCGACCGGGGCGCGGCCGCTGCGCCCCGACATGCCCGGCGTCGACGCGCCCGGCGTGCACGGCGTGCAGACCCTGGACGACGGCGAGGAGCTGATCGCCACGCTGGAGGGGGTGCGCGGGCGGCGGGCGGTGGTGGTCGGGGCGGGCTACATCGGCGTGGAGATGGCCGAGGCCCTGATCAAGCGCGGCTACGAGGTGACGGTCGTCAACCGCGGCACGGAGCCCATGTCCACGCTCGATCCCGACATGGGACGCCTGGTGCGGGACGCCATGGTGGGGATGGGCATCACCATGGTCGGCGAGGCCACCGTGACCAAGGTGCTCACCGGGTCGGACGGCCGGGTGCGGGCGGTGGCCACCGAGGACGCCGAGTACCCGGCGGACGTGGTGGTGCTGGGCATCGGGGTCCGCCCCGAGACCTCGCTCGCGCGGGCGGCCGGGCTGCCGCTGGGCGCGGACGGCGGCCTGCTCACCGACCGGGCGATGCGGGTGCGCGGCCACGAGAACATCTGGGCCGGCGGGGACTGCGTCGAGGTGCTCGACCTGGTGTCCGGGCAGCAGCGGCACATTCCGCTGGGCACCCACGCCAACAAGCACGGCCAGGTCATCGGCACCAACGCGGGCGGCGGTTACGCCACCTTCCCGGGCGTGGTCGGGACCGCGGTGAGCAAGGTGTGCGACCTGGAGATCGCGCGGACCGGGCTGCGCGAGAAGGACGCCCGGCGCGCCGGGTTCCGGTTCGAGACGGCCGTCATCGAGTCGACGAGCCGGGCGGGCTACTACCCGGGCGCCTCCGCCATGACGGTGAAGATGCTCGCCGAGCGCCGCACCGGCCGCCTGCTGGGCGTGCAGATCGTGGGCCGGGAGGGCGCCGGCAAGCGGGTGGACGTGGCGGCGGTGGCGCTGACGGCCGGCCTGACCGTGGAGCAGATGACGGGCCTGGACCTGGGCTACGCGCCGCCGTTCTCACCGGTGTGGGACCCCGTCCTGGTGGCGGCGCGGAAGGCTGCGGCGAAGGTGCGCGACGGCGCCTCCTGACGCGCCGCGGCGGCCCTGCCGGTGCCGCGCCCGCCGGTTCGGCGGGCGCGGTGCGGGCAGTACTTCCCTGTGGTCATCCCCGTCCATGACGTGAACCCGGTGCGGCGCACCCCCTGGGTGACGTACGCCCTGATCGCCGCGAACGTCGTCGTGTTCCTCGCCACCCCCGGCCTGGCCGGCTCGGTGACGGGCGGCGGCACGCTCGCCCAGCTGTGCCACCTCCAGGCGTTCACGGAGCACTACGCGCTCGTCCCGCGCGAGCTGATCCAGCACCGGATGCCGTCGCTGGTGCCGACCGGCGCGGTCGGGGTGGGCGCGCACGGGCCGGGCTGCGTGCTGGGCCCGCCGGGGTACGGCAAGTCCGCCGAGCTGTCCGTGCTGACGGCGATGTTCCTGCACGGCAGCTGGCTGCACCTGTTGGGGAACATGCTGTTCCTGCTGATCTTCGGCAACAACGTCGAGGACCGGATGGGGCACATCCGCTTCACCCTGTTCTACGTCGTGTGCGGCTACGCGGCCGGATACGGCTTCGCGCTGCTGAACGCGGGCTCCGGGCAGCCGCTGATCGGGGCGTCGGGGGCGATCGCCGGGGTGCTCGGCGCGTATCTGGTGCTGTATCCCAGGGCCCGGGTGTGGGTCCTGGTGCCGTTCCTGATCTTCCTGCCGCTGCGGCTGCCGGCCTGGATCGTGCTGGGGTTCTGGTTCGTGCTCCAGGCGTTCTACTCCGCCGGGGAGGGCGTGTCCCAGGCGGGCACCGTGGCGTACGCGGCGCATGTGGCCGGGTTCATCGTGGGCATGCTGATCGCGGTACCGCTGCGCCCCGGCACCCCTCCCCCGCCGGAGCCGCGCGGTCTGCTGTTCGGGCGGCGGGCACGGCCGGGCCCCGGCGGCTGGGACGGACGGGCGAGCGGCCCGCGCTGGTGAGCGCGGGGCGCCGCACCGCTCCTGCCGCTCGCGGCGCCCACCGCCTCGCGGCCGGGCAGGGCTCGGGGCGGGCGGCCGGACGGGCCGGCCGGGTCAGCGGGCCGTGCGCGTGTGCACGTACTCCACGAGCCGGGTGAGCGCGTCGGGGTCGGTGGCCGGCATGACGCCGTGCCCGAGGTTGAAGACGTGCCCCTCCAGGCCGGCGGCGGCCTCCAGCACCTCGCGGGTCTTGGCCTCGACGGCCTCGCGGGAGGCGAACAGCACGGTCGGGTCCAGGTTGCCCTGGAGCGCCTTGCCCGGGCCGATCCGGCGGGCGGCCTCGTCCATCGGCACCCGCCAGTCCACGCCGACCACGTCCGCGCCGGCCTCGCTCATCAGGCCCAGCAGCTCGCCGGTGCCCACGCCGAAGTGGATGCGCGGGACGCCGTACCCGGCGACGGCCTCGAAGACCTTCGCGGAGGCCGGCAGCACCGAGCGGCGGTAGTCGGCGGGGGCCAGCGCCCCGGCCCAGGAGTCGAAGAGCTGCACGGCGCTCGCGCCCGCCTCGATCTGCACCTTCAGGAAGGCGCCCGTGACGGCGGCGAGCCGGTCGAGCAGGTCCCGCCACAGCTCGGGGTCGCCGTACATCATCGCCTTGGCGTTCTCGTACGTGCGCGACGGGCCGCCCTCGACGAGGTAGCTCGCGAGGGTGAACGGGGCGCCGGCGAAGCCGATCAGCGGGGTGGCGCCCAGCTCGCGGGTGAGCATGCCGATCGCCTCGGTGACGTAGGGGACGTCCTCGGGGGTCAGGTCGCGCAGCCGGGCCAGGTCCTCGCGGGTGCGGAACGGACGCTCGACGACCGGGCCGATGCCGGGCTTGATGTCGAGGTCGACACCGATGGCCTTCAGCGGCACCACGATGTCGCTGAAGTAGATCGCCGCGTCCACGTCGTGCCGGCGCACCGGCTGGAGGGTGATCTCGGTGACGAGGTCGGGGCGCATGCAGGAGTCGAGCATCCCGATGCCCTCGCGCACCTTGCGGTACTCGGGCAGCGAGCGCCCGGCTTGCCGCATGAACCACACCGGGGTGTGCGGCACCGGTTCACGCCTGCACGCCTTGAGGAAGGCGGAGTCGTAGGTGGCGGTCGGCGGCTGGTGACTGGCGGGCGTCTCGTTGGCACTCACGGTGGCAAGTCTCGCACGGCGCCGGGGGCGCGGGGGCCGCGGTGTGCGGCCCCCGGACGGCGCCGCTGCCTGCGGCGGGGTGTCTTGCCCTGCACGAAGGCCCGGTTCCCCTTAATCTTCCCGGCATGGCTGCGGCACAGGGACGACGGTCGGACGGCACTGGCGGAATGGACGACACGAAGGAGGGGGACGGTGATGCAGGCGGGAAGGACCACGTTCCCTTGCCCTTCCGGGCCGCCGTCGACGCGCTGAGGGCGGCGCGGCTGCGGCCGCAGGTGGAGATCGAGCAGGTACCGGCGCCGCAGCGCCTGGCGCCGTTCGCGTACGCGCTGGAGGCCACGGTCGTCGACGGCGACCAGGACCTCGCCGACGGGAGGCTGGTGCTGCTGCACGATCCGGCCGGGCACGACGCCTGGCGGGGCACCTTCCGGCTGGTGACCCTGGTGCGGGCGGAGCTGGAGCCGGAGATGGCCGCCGATCCGCTGCTGCCGGAGGTGTGCTGGTCCTGGCTGACCGGGGCGTTGCAGGCGCGCGGCCTCGGGTACGGCGAGCCGAGCGGCACCGTCACCCGCGCCTCCTCCCACTACTTCGGCGGGCTGGCCGCGCGCCCGGCCGCCTCGCAGATCGAGATCCGCGCCTCCTGGACGCCCCGCGAGGGGCTGGGCGGGGTGCCGGACACCGGGGCGCACCTGGCCTCCTGGTGCGATCTGCTGGCCCAGGTCGCGGGCCTGCCGCCGGCCGGGCCCGGTGACGCGTCCGTGGTGACGCTGCCGCAGCGGCGCGGCCCCCAGTCCCGCTGAGACCCACGAATCCTCGAAGGACCTCTCCACCGAACGACCTCTCCGGCGAACGGCCCGGGCGGAACACCGCCCGGGCCGTTCGCCGTGTCCGGCCTCCCTGCCCCCGCCCCCCTTGCCCCCCCAACCGCCCCGGCCATCCCTGCCACCGCGACCGCACACACGTCCGGCGTCTTACCCGTCCCTTGCGATGTCTTTGTCGATACGGCCACTTTCGCGCATCTATCGACCTCGAACGGCCCTGAGTGAACCGATTCGACCTTCGGATGATCGACAGTCTGTCCGAATTGAACGCATTGTTACTCACCAGATAGTGATCATTCTCTAAAGGACAAGGGGTTTGATGCCGAAGACGACTGTGACCTTGCAAGCACGGTTAGTCCCGGCTTCCTCCCCACAAGCCGGCCCCGTCCCCCCACCCCCAGGAGGCCTGGTGTCCGTTCTCCTTGAGCAGCCCGCAAGCCTGGTCGCCTACCGCCCGAACAAGCCGACCGCCATGGTCGTCGTGGCCGACCCGCGTGTCCGTTCCACCGTCACCCGTCATCTGTGGGCGCTCGGAGTCCGGGACGTCATCGAGGCGTCGTCCGTCGCGGAGGCCCGCCCCCGCATCGGCAACCCGCGCGACATCTGCGTCGCCGACGTGCACCTGCCCGACGGCTCCGGGCTCACCCTGCTGTCCGAGACCCGGGCGGCCGGCTGGCCCAACGGCCTGGCCCTGTCGGCCGCAGACGACATCGGCGCCGTCCGCAACGCCCTCGCGGGCGGTGTGAAGGGCTACGTCGTCACCGGCACCCGCACCAACCTCGGACTCCCCACCCGGCCGGGTGCCGCCCCCATCGGCGCCACCCGGCTGCACCGCCGTCCCCCGGGTGCCCCGAGCCACCCGGGTGGCTACCGCGAGCTGTCCGGCCGTGAGGTCGAGGTGCTGCGGCTGGTCGCCGAAGGACAGTCCAACAAGGCGATCGGCGTCTCGATGGGCCTGTCCGCGCTGACCGTCAAGAGCCACCTCGCCCGCATCGCCCGCAAGCTCGGCACCGGCGACCGCGCCGGAATGGTCGCCGTCGCCCTGCGCACCGGCATCATCCACTGACCCGGCCCCGCACCCCGGCCGCCGCATCCCCCGTTTGCCGACTTTCCCGCCGCACGTTCCACCGTCCCCTCCCCGTCCCCCTCCCCCGCCGCGCCGAGCCCTGTCCCACCGAGGTGCCCGGCCCCTTCCCCCCTGCCGGCCGTGCACCGGACGCGTCCGCGACCTGACCGGTTCACGACCCCACGGCGCCCGCCGACGGAACGTTCCGTCGGCGGGCGCCGCCCATCCACCGATACCCTTGACATGTGACCGACGCCCAAGAAACCGCAGCAGACAGCTCACTGCGCACCACCGGAGGCGCCCCTCCGGACGACAGCGGAACTTCTGACACCGGGGCGCCGATCCCGCTGCTCGAACCGCGCGAGGGCATCCCGCCCGTGATCGCCGACGCCGACGCGCTCGCCGAGGTGGTCGCCGCGTTCGCGGCCGGCTCCGGGCCCGTCGCCGTCGACGCCGAGCGCGCCTCCGGCTACCGCTACGGGCAGCGCGCCTATCTGGTCCAGCTGCGCCGCGAAGGCGCCGGGACCGCGCTGATCGACCCCGTCGGCTGCCCGGACCTGTCCGGCCTCGGCGAGGCGCTGTCCGGCGTCGAGTGGGTGCTGCACGCCGCCACCCAGGACCTGCCGTGCCTGCGCGAGATAGGCATGGTCCCCACCCGGCTGTTCGACACCGAGCTGGCCGGCCGGCTCGCCGGCTTCCCCCGGGTCGGGCTCGGCGCGATGGTCGAGAACGTCCTCGGCTTCGTCCTGGAGAAGGGCCACTCCGCCGTCGACTGGTCCACCCGCCCGCTGCCCGAGCCGTGGCTGCGCTACGCCGCCCTCGATGTGGAACTCCTCGTCGACCTGCGCGACGCCCTGGAGAAGGAGCTGGACCGGCAGGGCAAGCTGGAGTGGGCCCTGCAGGAGTTCGACGCCATCGCCTCCGCGCCGCCGCCCGAGCCGCGCAAGGAGCCCTGGCGGCGCACCTCGGGCATGCACAAGGTGCGGCGCAGGCGCCAGCTCGCCGTCGTGCGCGAGCTGTGGGAGGCCCGCGACCGCATCGCCCAGCGCCGGGACGTCTCGCCGGGCAAGGTGCTCTCGGACGCGGCCATCGTGGAGACCGCCCTCGCGCTGCCGCCGAACGTGCACGCGCTCGCCGGGCTCAACGGCTTCGGGCACCGCACGAGCCGGCGCCAGCTGGAGCAGTGGCAGGCCGCGGTGGACCGGGCCCGGACCCTGCCCGAGTCGGCGCTGCCGCCGCAGGGCCAGCAGCTCACCGGCCCCCCGCCGCCGCGGGCGTGGGCCGACAAGGACCCGGTGGCGGCCGAGCGGCTGTCGGCGGCCCGGACCGCGGTCTCCGCGCTGGCCGAGCAGCTGAACATGCCCCAGGAGAACCTGATCGCGCCGGACACGGTGCGCCGGCTGTGCTGGGAGCCGCCGAAGCCGGCCGACCGGGAGTCCGTCGGCGCGGCGCTCGCCGGGTTCGGGGCGCGGGCGTGGCAGATCGAGCAGGTGACGCCCGTACTGGTCGCCGCGCTGGCCGGCGGGGGTGACGCTTCGGCGCCGTAGGGCGTGGGGTCGTGCGGCAGGTGCCGGTGCGTGGTGGGTTGCTCGCGCAGTTCCCCGCACCCGTTTCGGGGCACGTGGTTCCGGGTGTGACCTTCGCCGCTTGGGGCGGGGGGACTGGGCAGCAACATTACCCGCGAGTAGCATGAACGCTGAGCGCGCGCTCAGCGAGTGTGCGCCGCAGCAGTGCCACCCCGCACCCTGGAGGAGAGCCATCGTGCCTCGTACCGTCAGGGACGTCGTCTTCGTCGACGGCGTCCGCACCCCGTTCGGCAAGGCGGGCCCGAAGGGCATCTACCACGAGACCCGCGCCGACGACCTCGTCGTGAAGGCGATCCGGGAGCTGCTGCGCCGCAACCCGGGTCTCGACCCGAAGAAGGTCGACGAGGTCGCCATCGCCGCGACCACGCAGATCGGCGACCAGGGCCTGACCCTCGGCCGCACGGCGGGCATCCTCGCGGGCCTGCCCACCTCGGTCCCCGGCTACTCCATCGACCGCATGTGCGCGGGCGCGCTGACCGCCGTCACCTCGGTGGCCGGCTCGGTCGCCTTCGGCGCGTACGACATGGCCATCGCGGGCGGTGTCGAGCACATGGGCCGCCACCCGATGGGCGAGGGCGTCGACCCCAACCCGCGGTTCGTCAGCGAGAAGCTGGTCGACGAGTCCGCCCTGTTCATGGGCATGACGGCGGAGAACCTGCACGACCGCTACCCGCACATCACCAAGCTGCGCGCCGACGAGTACGCGGTCCGCTCCCAGGAGAAGGCCGCCAAGGCGTACGCCAACGGCAGGATCCAGGCCGACCTGGTGCCGATCTCGGTGCGCCGCACCACGCCCGAGGGCGGCGAGACCGGCTGGGGCCTGGTCACGGCGGACGAGCCGATGCGCCCGGGCACCACGCTGGAGAACCTGGCGGGTCTCAAGACGCCGTTCCGCGTGCACGGCCGGGTCACCGCGGGCAACGCGGCCGGCCTGAACGACGGCGCCACCGCCTCCGTCATCGCGAGCGAGGAGTTCGCCCGCGAGAACGGCCTGCCGGTCAAGATGCGCCTGGTCTCCTACGCCTTCGCGGGCGTGGAGCCGGAGGTCATGGGCTACGGCCCGATCCCGGCCACCGAGAAGGCGCTCGCCAAGGCGGGTCTGTCCATCTCCGACATCGGCCTGTTCGAGATCAACGAGGCCTTCGCCGTGCAGGTCCTCGCCCTGCTCGACCACTACGGCATCGCGGACGACGACGAGCGCGTCAACCAGTACGGCGGCGCGATCGCCTTCGGTCACCCGCTGGCCTCCTCCGGCGTCCGGCTGATGACCCAGCTGGCCCGCCAGTTCGAGGAGCAGCCGCAGGTCCGCTACGGCCTGACCACCATGTGCGTCGGCTTCGGCATGGGCGCGACGGTCATCTGGGAGAACCCGCACTTCGACGGAGGCGACAAGTGAGCACCACCGCTGAACTCCTGAAGGGCGCGGCCGAGCTGTTCCCGGACGAGGTCGTCACGCAGGCGCACGTACGCCACTTCGACCTGCCGCTCGGTGCGGGCCGCTTCGCGCTCATCACCCTGGACAACGGCTTCGACCACACCAAGCCGACCACCTTCGGCCCGCAGTCGCTCGCGAACCTGAACACCGCGATCGACCGGGTCGAGAAGGAGGCCGCGGACGGCGAGATCACCGGCGTCGGCATCACCGGCAAACCGTTCATCTTCGCCGTCGGCGCCGACCTCAAGGGCGTCGAGCTGCTCAAGCAGCACGACCACGCGCTGGCCATCGGCAAGGGCGGTCACGAGGTCTTCAAGCGCCTGGCGCAGCTGGCCGTGCCCACCTTCGCGTACTACAACGGCGCGGCGATGGGCGGTGGCGTCGAGGTCGGCCTGCACTGCACCTACCGCACGGTGTCCGCGGCCCTCCCGGCGTTCTCGCTGCCCGAGGTCTTCCTCGGCCTGGTGCCGGGCTGGGGCGGCTGCGCGCTGCTGCCGAACCTGATCGGCGCGGACAAGGCCGTCTCGGTGATCATCGAGAACAGCCTCAACCAGAACCGCCAGCTCAAGGGTGTGCAGGTCTACGAACTGGGCATCGCCGACGCCCTGTTCGAGGGCGCGGACTTCCTGGAGCAGTCGCTGATCTGGACGGCGTCCGTCCTCAAGGGCGAGATCGCCGTGGAGCGTCCGGCGATCGACCGCGGCGAGGGCTGGGACCAGGCCGTCGCGCGCGGCCGGTTCATCGCCGACTCCAAGGTGCACGGCGCGGCCCCGGCCGCCTACCGCGCCCTGGACATCATCGCCGCCGCCAAGGACGGTGACCTGCAGGCCGGTTTCGACGCCGAGGACCAGGCCCTGGCGGACCTGATCATGGGCGGCGAACTGCGCGCCGGCATCTACTCGTTCAACCTGGTGCAGAAGCGCGCCAAGCGGCCCGCCGGCGCGCCGGACAAGAATCTGGCCCGTCCGGTGACCAAGGTGGGCGTGGTCGGCGCGGGCCTGATGGCCTCGCAGCTGGCGCTGCTCTTCCTGCGCCGCCTCGAAGTGCCGGTCGTCCTCACGGACATCGACCAGGAGCGCGTCGACAAGGGTGTGGGCTACGTCCACGCCGAGATCGAGAAGCTGCTGGGCAAGGGCCGTATCAACCAGGACAAGGCCAACCGCCTCAAGGCGCTGGTGACCGGCGTCCTGGACAAGGCCGAGGGCTTCGCGGACGCCGACTTCGTCATCGAAGCGGTGTTCGAGGAGATGGGCGTCAAGCAGAAGGTGTTCGCGGAGGTCGAGGCGGTCGCCCCGGCGCACGCGATCCTCGCCACGAACACCTCCTCGCTCTCGGTGTCGGAGATGGCCTCGAAGCTGAAGCACCCCGAGCGGGTCGTCGGCTTCCACTTCTTCAACCCGGTCGCGATCCTGCCGCTCCTGGAGATCGTGCGCGGCGAGCAGACCGACGACGCCTCGCTGGCGACCGCGTTCGCGGTGGCCCGGAAGCTGAAGAAGACCGCGGTGCTGGTCAAGGACGCCCCGGCGTTCGTGGTCAACCGCATCCTGACCCGCTTCATGGGCGAGATCCAGAACGTCATCGACGAGGGCACCCCGGTGGAGGTGGCGGAGAAGGCGGTCGAGCCGCTCGGCCTGCCCATGTCCCCGCTGGTGCTGCTGGAGCTGGTCGGTCCGGCGATCGGCCTGCACGTCTCGGAGACGCTCAACCAGGCGTTCCCGGACCGCTTCACGGTCTCCCCGAACCTCAAGGCGGTCGTCGAGGCCGGCAAGCGCGGCTTCTACGTCTACGACAGCGGCAAGCCCGAGCTGGACCCCGAGGTCGCCGCGCTGCTCAAGCAGGGCGATGTCGTCCTGACGGAGGAGCAGGTGCGGGCGCGGGTGCTCGACGCGGTCGCGCAGGAGATCGCCCTCATGCTGGAGGAGGGCGTGGTCGCCGAGGCGCAGGACATCGACCTGTGCCTGATCACCGGCGCCGGCTGGCCCTTCCACCTGGGCGGCATCACGCCGTACCTGGACCGTGAGGGCGTGTCGGAGCGGGTGGCCGGCAAGAAGTTCCTGGCTCCGGGCGTGGCGTCGGTCCCGGCGTAACCGGCCCGCCGCCGCAAGGGGGTGTGCCGCACGGTGGCTTCCGTGCGGCACACCCCCTTCCCGTGCGTGGCAGGCTGGGCGCATGACGGAGAACGGGAGCGCGGCGGCGTCCGTGCCGCTGCTGGTGGTGGACGGCGCCAACGTGGTCGGCTCGGTGCCCGACGGGTGGTGGCGCGACCGGCAGGGGGCCGCCGAACGGCTGCGGGACCGGCTGGCGGCGTACGCGGAGCCGGGGCTGCCCGGGCTGCCCGGGCCGGTGGAGGTCGTCCTGGTCGTCGAGGGCGCCGCCCGCGGGGTGGCGCCGGTGGCGGGCGTACGGGTCGAGGCGGCGCCCGGCAGCGGCGACGACCGTATCGTCGAACTGGTCGAGCAGGCCGCCGGACGCAGCGTGCTGGTGGTGACGGCGGACCGGGAGCTGCGGCGCCGGGTCACCCGGCGGGGCGCCGAAGTCACCGGGCCGCGCACGGTACGCGGCTGAGCCGACGGGAGCCTAGGGCCTGTCCGACCCTTCCCGTCTGCCGCGCGACGCCATGCACGCTCCCCCAAGCTCTTCGAGCAGGGGGGACCCCCAGAAGCACGCACCTGACCCCGCGCGGTCGCCCTCCGGGCGACGACGGGAACGGTCAGACAGGCCCTACGCCGCTCCCCCGGTGCCCGCGCCCGGTGTCCCGGTCGCCGTGCGGGTGCGTTCGCGCTCGGCGAGGCGGCTGTGGGTGCGGCCGTAGCAGAAGTAGACGACGAAGCCGATCGCCATCCAGACGGCGAACCGCAGCCAGGTCTCGGCGGGCAGGTTCAGCATCAGCCACAGCGAGGCCAGCACCGAGACGATCGGCACGACGGGCACCAGCGGGGTCCGGAAGGAGCGGTGCAGGTCGGGGCGGGTCCTGCGGAGGATGATCACGCTGATCGCGACCACGATGAAGGCGAACAGGGTGCCGATGTTCACCAGTTCGGCCAGTTCGCTCAGGCTGGTGAAGCCCGCGACGATCGCGATGATCACGCCGAGCAGGATGGTCGGCCGGTAGGGGGTGCGGAAGCGCGGGTGGGTGTGGGAGAAGAACCGGGGCAGCAGGCCGTCGCGGCTCATCGCGAAGAAGACCCGGGACTGGCCGAGCAGCAGGATCATGCACACCGTGGTCAGGCCGACGGCGGCGCCGAAGCTGATCAGGCCCGCGAACCACGGGTGGCCGGTGGACTTGAAGGCGTCGGCGAGCGGCGCGTCCACGGACAGCGCGCTGTACTTCTGCATGCCGGTCACCACGATGGACACGGCGACGTACAGCGTGGTGCAGATGACCAGGGAGCCGAGGATGCCGCGCGGCACGTCGCGCTGCGGGTCGCGGGTCTCCTCGGCGGCGGTGGCCACCACGTCGAAACCGATGAAGGCGAAGAAGACGACGGAGGCGGCGGTGAAGATGCCCATGACGCCGAAGTTCGAGGGCGCCCAGCCGATCATGAGCTGGATGAGCGGCGCCTTGAGGTTGCCGCCCGCCGCGACCGGCTGCTGCTTCGGGATGAACGGGTCGTAGTTGCCGGACTTGACGAAGAAGGCACCGGCGATGATGACGACCAGCACGACCGCCACCTTGACGGCGACGACGACCGTGGTGACCCGCGCGGACAGCTTCATGCCGACGACGAGGATGGCGGTGAGGACCAGGACGAGCGCGGCGGCGAGGATGTCGAAGCCGAACCCGGAGGCGCCGTCGCGGCCGCCGAGGTAGGCGGGCAGGTGCCAGCCCGCGTTGTCGAGCAGTGAGTGGATGTACCCGGACCAGCCGACGGCGACCACCGCCGTGCCGAGCGCGAGTTCCAGGACCAGGTCCCAGCCGATGATCCAGGCGGGGAACTCGCCGAGCGAGGAGTAGGAGAAGGTGTAGGCCGATCCGGCGACGGGGACCGTGGAGGCGAACTCGGCGTAGCACAGGGCGGCCAGCGCGCAGACCACGCCGGCGACGACGAACGCCAGGGACACGGCGGGTCCGGCGGTGTTCCTGGCGGCCGTGCCGGTGAGGACGAAGATGCCGGTGCCGATGATGACGCCGACGCCGAACACGGTCAGGTCCAGGGCGGACAGGGACTTGCGCAGCGCGTGCTCGGGTTCCTCCGTGTCCTGGATGGACTGCTCGATGTTCTTCGTCCGGAACAGCGAATTGCTCACGGCCTGCCTCCCACGCTTGTCGCCTCCGCCTGGCTCGACGTGATCAAGAGGGCTGGGGACGCGTATGCCCCGGCACTGGCAGGGTCACGCAGAAGGGCCGGTTCCGCCACCCGTGGAAGGTGACGGAACCGGCCCTTTTCCGCATCGGGACGGTGACGGCCGCTCAGTCGCGCGCGGGCTGCACCGCCGGGTCGACGGCGGCGGCCGTCCGGGCGAACCGGCCGTCCAGCTTGGAGACCAGACCGGTGACCTGGCGGGCGATGTCCGGCGCGGTCAGGCCGATCTCCGCCATCACCTCGGCGCGCGAGGCGTGGTCGAGGAAGCGCGGCGGAATGCCGAAGTCGCGCAGCGGTACGTCCACCCCGGCGTCCCGCAGGGCCTGGGCGACGGTGGAGCCGACCCCGCCGACCCGGGAGTTGTCCTCGACGGTGACGACCACGCGGTGCCGTTCGGCCAGCGGGGCCATGGCCTCGTCGACGGGCTTGACCCAGCGCGGGTCGACGACGGTGGTGGAGATGCCCTGCTTGTCCAGGAGGGTCGCGATCTCCAGGCACATCGGGGCGAGCGCGCCGACGGAGACGAGCAGCACGTCGGGGGTGTCGGTGCCGGGCTCGCGCAGCACGTCCATGCCGCCGACGCGGCCCACGGCCGGTACGGCGGGCCCGACGGCGCCCTTGGAGAAGCGGACCACGGTCGGCGCGTCGTCGACCGCGACGGCCTCGCGCAGCTGGGCGCGGACCTGGTCGGCGTCGCGCGGCGCGGCCAGCCGCAGCCCGGGCACGACCTGGAGGATGGACATGTCCCACATGCCGTTGTGGGAGGCGCCGTCGGTGCCGGTGACACCGGCCCGGTCCAGCACGAAGGTGACACCGCACTTGTGCAGGGCCACGTCCATCAGCACCTGGTCGAAGGCGCGGTTGAGGAAGGTGGCGTACACGGCGAAGACGGGGTGCACGCCGGCGTGGGCGAGGCCGGCGGCGGAGACCGCGCCGTGCTGCTCGGCGATGCCGACGTCGTACACCCGGTCGGGGAACGCCTTGGCGAACTTGTCCAGGCCGACCGGCTGGAGCATGGCGGCCGTGATGGCCACGATGTCCGCGCGCTCCTTGCCGAGCCGGACCATCTCCTCGCCGAAGACGGAGGTCCAGTCGGCGCCGGAGGCGGCGATCGGCAGGCCGGTGTCCGGGTGGATCTTGCCGACGGCGTGGAAGCGGTCGGCCTCGTCCTGCAGGGCGGGCTGGTAGCCGCGGCCCTTCTCGGTGAGGCAGTGCACGATGACCGGGCCGCCGAAGCGCTTGGCGCGGGTCAGCGCGGACTCCAGGGCCTCGATGTCGTGGCCGTCGATCGGGCCGACGTACTTCAGGCCCAGGTCCTCGAACATGCCCTGCGGGGTGATGAAGTCCTTGAGGCCCTTCTTCGCGCCGTGCAGCGTCTCGTACAGCGGCCTGCCGACGACCGGGGTGCGCTCCAGGACCTCCTTGGTGCGGGCGAGGAAGCGCTCGTAGCCGTCGGTGGTGCGCAGGGTGGCCAGGTGGTTGGCGAGGCCGCCGATGGTGGGCGCGTAGGAGCGCTCGTTGTCGTTGACGACGATGACCAGCGGGCGGTCCTTGGCGTCGGCGATGTTGTTGAGCGCCTCCCAGGCCATGCCGCCGGTCAGCGCGCCGTCGCCGATGACGGCGGCGACATGGGCGTCGCGCCGCAGGATCTCGTTGCCCTTGGCGATGCCGTCGGCCCAGCCGAGCACGGTGGAGGCGTGGCTGTTCTCGATGACGTCGTGCTCGGACTCCGCCTGCGAGGGGTAGCCGGACAGGCCGCCCTTCATCTTGAGCTTCGAGAAGTCCTGGCGGCCGGTGAGCAGTTTGTGCACGTAGGACTGGTGGCCGGTGTCCCACAGCACCTTGTCCTTGGGCGAGTGGAAGACCCGGTGCAGGGCGATGGTCAGCTCCACCACACCCAGGTTGGGGCCGAGGTGACCGCCGGTCTTGGAGACGGCGTCGACCAGGAAGGTCCGGATCTCCTCCGCCAGCCGGTCCAGCTCCTCCATGCTGAGCCGGTCCAGATCGCGCGGTCCCGTGATGCGGGTCAGCAGCGGCACCCGTGCCTCCTTGCAATAGAGCTGATCGAGCTTTCGGCGGGCTTGTCGAGTCTAATGTTCCGCCCGGGCGGCCGGGGCCCGGGCGGTGGGTCGTTGGTCACGCGAACGGCTGTACCCCGTGGCGGCGCGGTCATGGCGGCCCGGCCGGCGCGGCGCGGCCCGGACGCGGCTGTGCCCGGCACCGCCGACGGCGCCGGGCACAGGCTCTGGGTCGGCCGCCGTCAGGCGCGGCCGGCCGTCTTCTGGGTCTTGCGGGTGACCGCGTCGATGACGACGGTCGCCAGCAGGACACCACCGGTGATCATGTACTGGACCGGGGAGGCGACGCCCTGGAGGGCGAGGCCGTACTGGATCGAGACGATCACCAGCACACCGAGCAGCGCGTTCCAGGTGCGGCCACGTCCGCCGAAGAGGGAGGTGCCGCCGATCACGGCCGCCGCGATCGCGTTCATCAGCAGGTCGCCGCTGCCGGCGCTCTGGTTGGCGGCGGCGATCTTGGAGGCGATGAACAGGCCGCCGACGGCCGCGAACGTGCCCGAGATCGCGAAGACCGAGATCCGGACCATGTCCACGTTGATACCGGCGCGCCGGGACGCCTCGACGCTGCCGCCGAGCGCGAAGACCTTGCGGCCGTACGCGGTGCGGCGCAGCACGAAGTCGGTGACGAACAGCACCGCGACGAAGATCAGCACGGCCAGCGGCAGGCCCTTGTACTGGTTGAAGACGATCGCCGCGGCGAAGGAGACGACGGCCAGCAGCACCGTGCGCAGGATGGTCTCGCTCAGCGGCCGGGAGGGCACGCCGGCGGCCTCGCGGCGCTTGTTGGCGAAGAAGGCGCTGAGGAAGTACAGGACGGTCACCGCGAGGGCCAGCCCGTAGGCGGCGGCCACGTCGGAGAAGTAGTACGTGGTCAGCTTGGAGACCAGGCCGTCGTTGAGGTTGATCGTGCCGTTGTCGCCGAGGACCTTCAGCATGAGGCCGTTCCAGAACAGCAGGCCGGCCAGGGTGACGGCGAACGCCGGCACACCGATCTTCGCGAAGAAGAAGCCGTGGACGGCTCCGGCGACCGCGCCGGTGAGGATGGCCAGCACGAAGGCCAGCACCTCGTTCATGCCGTGGGTGACGTTCAGCACCGCGAAGGTGGCGCCCGCGACACCGGAGACCGAGCCGACCGACAGGTCGATCTCGCCGAGCAGCAGGACGAAGACGATGCCGACCGCGATCATGCCCGTGCCGACCATGGCGACGGAGATGTCGGAGAGGTTGCCCGCGGTGAGGAAGTTGGAGTTCAGGCTCTGGAAGATGATCCAGATGATCACCAGGCCGATGACGACCGGCAGCGAGCCGAGGTCGCCGGCCTTCATCTTGCGCTTGAACTCGGTGAGGTAGCCCGCGAAGCCCTGCTCGCGCACCAGCAGCCGGGGGTCGACGACACCGGCCGCGCCGGCCGCCGCCTCGGTGTTCGCCACGGCGCCGTCCTCGGGGGGTGTGGAGGTCTTGTCGATGCTCACTTCTTGATCTCCCCGTTGCTGCGCGCCGCACGGCGGGTCACGGCGTTGTCCGTGGCACCGGTGATGGCGGAGATGATCTCTTCCTGGGAGGTCGACTTGACCTCGAAGACGCCGTTGTTGCGGCCGAGCCGCAGGACGGCCACCTTGTCGGCGACGGCCTTGACGTCGGCCATGTTGTGGCTGATGAGGATCACGGCGTGGCCGCGCTCGCGCAGCCGCTCCACCAGGTCGAGCACCTGTGCGGTCTGCTCGACGCCGAGGGCGGCGGTGGGCTCGTCGAGGATGACCAGCTTGGGCTCGCCGAGCATGGAGCGGGCGATGGCCACGACCTGGCGCTGGCCGCCGGAGAGCGAGGCGATCGGGATGCGGACACTGGGGATGCGGATCGAGAGCTGGTCCAGCAGCTCGCGCGAGCGGCGCTCCATCTCCACCTCGTCCAGGACGCCGACCCGGCGCAGCTCCCGGCCCAGGTAGAGGTTGCCGACGACATCGATGTTGTCGCACAGCGCGAGGTCCTGGTAGACCGTCGCGATGCCCAGGCTCTGGGCGTCGTGCGGCTTGTTGACCTGGACGGCCCTGCCTTCCCACTCGATGACGCCCTCATCGATGGGGTGCACGCCGGCGATCGTCTTGACCAGCGTGGACTTTCCGGCGCCGTTGTCGCCCACCAGGGCGACCACCTCACCGGCGTGGACCTCAAGCGTGACATCGGTGAGCGCCTGAACGGCACCGAACCGCTTGGAGACCCCGCGCAACGCCAGCACGGGCGTAGCGGACACGTGAACCATCTCCTTCGCCGCCTGACCCGGCGGGAGGTTGTGCAGAAGTTTGGGGGGTTGTTCCGTCCGGCGTCCCGCACGAGCTTGCGGGGCTGTCGAGAGCGGGACGCCGGCGGAGCCTGGGGACGTGACTACGTCCGGGCCCAGGGGACGCGGGTACGCGCTCCCCGGGGGATGGGCACGCGTGCGGCCTACTTCAGGCCGATCTTGTCGCAGGCGGCCTTGTACTGCGCGGCGCAGATGTCGGCGACCGTGTAGATGTTCTCCTTGATGACCGTGTCCTTGATGTTGTCCTTGGTCAGGGAGACGACCGGGACCAGCTGCGTCGGAACGCCCTTGGTGGTCGGGCTGTCGGTCTTGGTCTTGGCCACCGAGTCGAGCGGCTTGCCCTGGGCGAGGTCCACGGCCATCTCCGCGGCGACGTTCGCCTCCTGCGGGTAGGACTTGTAGACGCTCATGTACTGCTCGCCGCTGACGATGCGCTGCACGCCCGGGAGTTCGGCGTCCTGGCCGGTGACCGGGACGGTGATGCCGGCCGCCTTGAGGGCGGTGATGATGCCGCCGGCCATGCTGTCGTTGGCGGAGTAGACGCCGACGATGTTCTGCTTGCCGAGGGCGGAGATGGCGCCCTCCATGTTGGCGTTGGCGTTCTCCGCCTTCCACTCCTTGGTGTCGTACTCCTTGCCGATGTTCACCTTGCCGTCGAGCACGGAGTGCGCGCCCTGCTTGAACTGCGCGGCGTTCGGGTCGGTGGAGGAGCCGTTCATCATGACGATCTTGCCGGACTTGGCCTTGTCGCCCAGCGCCTGCAGCAGCGCCTGGCCCTGGGTCTTGCCCACGGTGACGTTGTCGAAGGACGTGTAGGCGTCGATCGGGCCCTGCGCGAGGCGGTCGTAGGCGACGACCGGGATGCCCGCGTCCTTGGCCTTCTGCACCGAGTTCTTGATGGCCGCGGCGTCCACCGGGTCGACGATGAGGACGTCCACCTTGTTGGTGATCATCGTCTCGACCTGCTGGTTCTGCTGGGTCGCGTCCTGCTTGGCGTTGGCGTAGACGATCTTGCCCTTGTTGTGCGTCAGCTCCGCGACCTTCTTCTCGATCAGCGGGCGGTCGAACTTCTCGTACCGGGCGGTCTGGTTCTCCGGGAGGAGGAGGCCGACCTTGATGTCGTCGCCCTTCTTCTCGCCCCCGGGAGACTTGGAGGAGCCGCCACCGGACTCCTTGGCGCTGCCGCAGGCGGCGAGCGAGACGGCCATGGCACCAGCGGCAACGGCGAAGGCCGCGCGACGCATACGCGTGTTCACTTCTTCAAACCTCCCTGACGAGGCCGCGACGTTGCGGCCGAGGTGGCTGGAAGTCAACTCGGCCACACGTGCGACGTCAAGAAGTAAATCCTTAACGAGATGGCAACGGTGCCATCCGTTCTCTAAGTGAAGGCAGGGGCGGGGGCGTGCAGTGTACCGTCCAAAAGGGTGGAATCGCCCATCTCGCTGAGCGCCAGGGCGAGTGCGCCCAGCACCTCGGCCCGGCCGCCAAGTGCCCCGGGCAGCACCGAGAGTTGACGGGCGGCGCTGGGGATGGCGTAGCGGCTCACGGACTCCCTGATGGGCCCGAGGACCAGCTCGCCGGCCTCGGCGAGGTCGCCGCCGAGGACCACCCGGCTCGGGTTGAGCAGATTGCACAGATTGGCGACGCCGCTGCCGATGTGGCGGCCGACGTCGGCGATCACCCGGCGGCAGCCCGGGTCGCCGTCCCGGGCCAGCCGGACGACGCCCTCCATGGTCAGGTCGCTGCCGTGGCTGGGCTGGAGCAGCGGCAGCACATAGCGGGCGGCGGTGAAGGTCTCCAGGCAGCCCCGGTTGCCGCAGCGGCACACCGGGCCCGACTCGTCGAGGGTGATGTGCCCGATCTCCCCGGCCGTGCCGCCGGGGCCGCGGTAGATCGTCCCGTTGATCACCAGGCCGGCGCCGACCCCGCTGGCGATCTTGATGTAGGCCAGGTCGCGCACCCCGCGCCCGCTGCCCCAGACCAGCTCGCCCAGGGCGCCCAGGTTGGCGTCGTTGTCCACGTGCACGGGCACGCCGAGCCGGGCGCGCAGTTCCTCGGCGGGCTTGATGCCGCTCCAGCCCGGCAGGATGGCCGTGGAGCCCAGGGTGCCGGACTCCACGTCGATGGGTCCGGGCACGCCGAGGCCCACGCCGGCGATCTTGGAACGGTCGACGCCCGTTGCTGCGATCAGGCGATTGACCAGCTCCTCGGCCCGGTCGAAGCCCTGGCTCCAGGAGGCGTCCACGTCCAGCGGCTCGGACTCCTCGGCCAGCACCTGGTGGGCCAGGTTCCCGATCGCGACCCGCAAATGGGTGTGCCCGAAGTCGACGCCGATGACGACACCCGCGTCCCCGCTCAGGGACACGCTGCGGGCCCGGCGGCCGCCCGCCGAGGTGGGGATGACCTGGACCGTTCCCCCGTCCTTCAGCTCCCGCACGATGTTGGAGACCGTCGCGGCGGACAGACCGGTGGTCCGCGCGATCTCCGCCTGCGTGAGGGAACCGGCAAGGCGCACGGCGCGTACGACCCGCTCCAGGTTGGCTCGGTGCAGCGACGACTGCGACCCTGGAGTCTCCACGACGACCTCCTGAGCGCGGGGCCGCTCCGGTGAGGCCCCGTCCATGTCCAACAAGTGAACTCTAAGATGAGCCGTTCGGGTTGCCTCCCGTCAAGAGGTTGAACCATTTCCGGCCCCTTGGATGACCGGGGGCCGCCGTGGTACAGGTCTGCACGGGCATGCCGATGCCGCCCCCCGGGAGACCGGGGAGCGGCACGCGGAGCAGCAGGGGCGCGCGGCCCGGGGGCTACTTCAGGGCGCCCGCCGTCAGGCCCTGCACCACTTGGCGCTGGAAGATGATGTACGCCGCCAGGACCGGCAGCATCGCCATCACCAGGCCGGCGAAGAGCCCGGACCAGTCACCCTTGTAGCCCTGGCTGACGGCCAGCTCCACCAGTCCCTGGGTGAGCACGTGCTTGTCCGGGTCGGTGTTGAGCACCGTCGGCAGCATGTACTGGTTCCACTGGCCCAGGAAGTTGAAGATCCCCACGCTGATCAGGCCGGGCTTGGCCATCGGCAGCATGATCTGGAAGAAGGTCCGGGTGTGCGAGGCGCCGTCCACGAAGGCGGCTTCCGCGACCGAGGCCGGCAGGGTGCGGAAGAACGCCGTCAGGAAGAACACCGTGAACGGCAGCGAATAGGCGATGTAGACCAGGATCAGGCCATGGATGGTGTTCAGCAGCCCCATGTTGTTCACGACATAGAACAACGGGACCAGCGCCAGCATGACCGGGAAACTCATGCCGCCGACGAACAGGTAGTAGATGAACCGGTTGCCCGGGAAGTCGAAGCGGGCCAGCACATAGGCCGCCATCGAGCCGAGCACCAGGGTGCCGATGAGCGAGCCGCCGACCACCAGGACGGTGTTCAGGAAGTACTCGCTCATATGGGCGTCGTTCCAGGCCCGCCCCCAGTTGTCGAAGTGCAGCTTGTCGGGCAGCGCCCAGGGCGAGGCGAAAATGGAACTGTCGGTCTTGAAGGAGGTCATCACCGCCCACACCAGCGGCATGACGACCATGATCGCCCAGATGATCAGGACGCCGTGCGAGAAGACGTTGAGGACACCGCCCTCTTTCTTCTTGCGGGGCTCCTGGCCGGCCGGGGCGGCCGCCTTGGTGACGGTGACGCCGGGCTCGGCCGGAACGGGGGCGGGGGTCTCGGTCGTTTCCATGATCAGAACTCCAGCCGCTCGCGCCGGCCCAGCTTCATCACGAGGCCCGCGAAGAGCAGCGTGACGACCAGCAGGGCGACGCCGATCGTGGTGGCGTAGGCGGCCTGGCCGTCACGGAACGCCTTCTGGTACACGTACAGGACCATGACGGTGGTCGAGTAGTCGGGGCCGCCCGGGCCGGTCGTCATGATCTGCACGACCGCGAACGACTCCGCGCCGAGCGCGAGGATGCCCATGTAGACCCAGCCGGACTGCACGGTGTCCCACAGCAGCGGCAGGGTGATCCGGAAGAAGGTGGTGGCCCGGCCGGCGCCGTCCAGCAGCGCGGCCTCGTACAGGTCCGCCGGGATGGAGGCCATGCCCGCGGAGAAGAGGACCACGAAGAAGCCGACCTGCGACCAGACCAGCACGGCCATCACGCACCACAGGGCGAGGTTCGGGTCGCCCAGCCACAGCGGCTGCACCCCGTCCAGCCCGATCCCGCGCAGCAGGGAGTTGAGCGCGCCGCTGTCCGGGTTGTACGCGAAGGCGAACAGCAGGGCGACGATCGCGATCGACAGCACCTGCGGGAAGAAGTAGACGATCTTGTAGAAGGCGGAGCCGCGGACACCCGAGACGACCGGACCGCCCTTCCTGTGCCGCCCGCCCACATTGATCATGAAGGCGAAGAACAGCGCGAGGCCGAGCGTCACCACCGGCAGCAGCAGGGCGAACAGCAGACTGTGCTGCAACGACTTCCAGAAGATGTCGTCGTGGAACATCCTCGTGTAGTTGTCGAACCCGACCATCTTGAAGTCGGGACTCAGGCCGGTCCAGTCCGTGAACGAGTAGTAGATCGACTGGACGAACGGCCAGATGACGAAGAGCGCGTACAGCCCGAGGGGTACGGCCAGGAACCCCACGATGAACCGGTACTTGCCGTGCTGCATTGCTACCGACCCCGATCTCTGGGCGGGCGGTGCCGCCGGGGCTCGCGCGGCGGCCGGCCCGGTCCGCCGCGCGAGTCCCGGTGACGGACCCTCACTGGTGCTTGTAGTGCTTGATCGACGTGTCCTTGGCGGCCTCGTCGGCGAAGCCCTGGATCTTGCTGATGGCCTCCGCCGGGGTGAGGCGGCCGGCCATCATCTCGCCGAGACCGGCCACACCGATCTTCTCCTTCTGCAGCTGCACGTACCAGTCCTGCATGCGCGGGTTCACCACGTTGGAGCCGGCCTTCTCCAGCGCCGCCACGCCGGACTTCAGACCGGGGGTCAGCTCGACGCCGGTGGTGCCGCCGTTGTACGCGGTCAGCGACTTCACCTTGCCGGTGAAGTTCTTGGAGGACGCCTCGCTGAGCATGATGCGCAGCTGCTCCATGCCGCCCTCGGGGTTGGCTGCCTTGGCCGGGACGATGAAGGGCTCGCCGCCGGAGGCCCAGATGGTGCCGAAGGGCATCTTGTCGGAGCTGTCCAGGCCGCTGGGCGCGGAGACCGCGAGGTTGAAGTCCTTCGGGATCACCGACGCCGACTCGTTCTCCACCCAGGAGCCGTTCGGGATGAACAGCGCCTCGCCCTTGGCCCAGGCGGTCTGCGACTGGATGTGGTCGAGGCCCGGGGTGCCCTTGAGGATGTAGCCCTTCTTGTACAGCTCGTAGTACGCCTCGAAACAGGCCTTGACGGCCGGGTGCTTCCAGGCGTTCGGCTCCAGGTTGTCGATGGCGTCCAGGACCTCGCGGCCGCCGACCTTGCCGATCATCGGGTACAGGGAGAACGGGAGGTAGTAGGGGTACTTGCCGGCGTAGGTCCAGCCGGCCATGCCCTTCTTCTTGGCCTTCTCGCAGACCTTGAGCATGTCGTCCCAGGTCTGCGGGTACGTCGCGTCCAGCGAGTCGAGGGCCTTCTGCGAGTACCAGACGCCGTAGACGGTGTAGGCGTAGTAGAGGATCCAGACCGGCTTGCCGTCGAACTGGCCCATCTCCACGATGCCCGGGCGCAGCGTGTCGCGGACCTTCTTTTTCGGGTCGTCGTAAGAAGGCGCGTCGAGCAGCGGGGTGAGGTCGGTGAGCTGGTTCTTGCCGACCAGGCCGCCCATGTCCATCTGCTCGGCGCCGGAGTTGTCGATGAGGTCCGGCGGGGTGCCCCCGTTGAAGCGGGGCCCGAGGGTGGACTGGATCTTCTGGGTGGCGCTGAACTTCACCGTCGCCTTGGGGAAGGCCTGCTGGTAGATCTTGGTGGCGTCCTCGGCGTACTCCTTGCCGAAACCGCCGTCGAACAGGACGAATTCCATCTTCGCGGTGTCATTGACACCGAGCGGGTTCTTCGCCGTCTTCTTGCCCGCCTTGGCCTTGTCCTGGCCGCTGTCACCGCCGCTGGCGCACGCGGACAGGAAGCTCATCGCGGGTACGGAGATCAGCCCGAGGGCCGCCGACCGCTTGATCAGGTCACGGCGGCCGACGCCCCCGTGGTTCTCGGCGGAAGTGGATCCCATGCGCAAGTCCTCGCCTTCTCCAGGACTCAGGCGGTGAACCGGATCCTCCCCGGCACCGCGGTAGGCCAAGCTGGGTCGTGCAGAAATCACTTCGTGCGTCATCTACCGGGATCGCTGGGAAAACAAGGAAGCCGACGCGTTTCGCACGTCGAACCACCTTTCCGGCTCCCCCCGGGCCCGCCGCCGGCCGGTCGAACGGCTGCGCGGACGCCGACAGGTATAGTCCACTTACCGCCGACGGAGCAAGATCGGACGCAAGGTTCCCTGTCGGTCTTATCCGAGTTGAGACCTCGCGGAAATATGAGCCCCCTGTGGGCACCTTGACGGATATATCCGGGACTTCACGCCCGAATGCCGTGCCCAACACCCTTGACATCACTGGTCACTTGACTCCCTACTGGTGCTTGCGCCGAATTTGACAACGTTGTCCGGCGCTCGGAGAACCAGGGAGGGTGCTCTCGTATGCAACGCAGAGTACGGCACAGATGGGGTCCGGCGGCCGTTCTCACGGCCGCCTTCGTCATGGCCGTCGCATCCCAGGGCGCGGCCACCGCCCTGCCCGGCAGGGCACCGGCGGCCGGCCGGGAGTTCACCTCGTCGTTCGAGGCCGGTGATCCGGCGCCGGACTGGGTGAGCACCGTGGACACCGCGCCGGACGGCACCAAGCGCGCCTCGGGCGTGGACGGCGGCTACAGCAGCGGAATTCCCGGGAACGTGGACGACCACGTCACCGGCCTGCGGGCCAGCAGTGAGAACACGGCCGGGGGCGAGGTCAAGGAGAATCTGGTCGACGGCGAGCCGGGCACCAAGTGGCTCACCTTCGAACCCACCGGCTGGGTGGAATTCGATTTCGACAAAGCCGTGAAAATCTCCCGATACGCCCTCACCTCCGCAAATGACTCCGCCGAACGGGACCCGAAGGACTGGACCCTGAAGGGCTCGGCCGACGGCAAGGACTGGAAGACCGTCGACACCCGCTCCGGCGAGTCCTTCACCGAGCGCTACCAGACGAAGACGTACGACCTCGCCGAGGCGGCCGAGTACCGGCACTTCCGTCTGGAGATCACGAGGAACAACGGCGCCTCGGGCATACTCCAGCTGGCCGACGTGCAGTTCTCCACCGGCGGCGACGGCGGGACGGTACCGCCCGACATGCTCTCCGCCGTCGACCGCGGCCCGAGCGGCTCGCCGACCGCCAAGTCCGGCGCCGGCTACACGGGCGAGCGGGCGCTGCGCTACGCCGGCCGGCACACCGCGAAGGGGCGGGCGTACTCGTACAACAAGGTCTTCGACGTCGACGTCAAGGTCTCCCGCGACACCCAGCTCTCCTACCGGCTCTACCCGGCGATGGCGGACGGCGACCGCGACTACGACGCCACGAACGTCGCCGTCGACCTGGCCTTCACCGACGGCACGTACCTGAGCCGGCTGGGCGCCACCGACCAGCACGGGTTCGGGCTGAGCCCGCAGGCGCAGGGCGCCGCCAAGACGCTCTACGTCAACCAGTGGAACAACGTCGTCTCGCGCATCGGCTCGGTCGCGGCCGGCAAGACGGTCGACCGGATCCTGCTCGCCTACGACTCCCCCGCGGGACCGGCCAAGTTCCGCGGCTGGCTGGACGACGTGTCCCTGAAGCGAGCCGCGCCCGAGAAGCCCAAGGCGCACCTGTCCGACTACGCGCTGACCACCCGCGGCACCAACTCCAGCGGCAGCTTCTCGCGCGGCAACGACTTCCCGGCCACCGCCCTGCCGCACGGCTTCAACTTCTGGACGCCGGTGACCAACGCGTCCTCGCTGAGCTGGCTGTACGAATACGCACGTGCGAACAACGCGGACAACCTGCCGACGATCCAGGCGTTCAGCGCCAGCCACGAACCGAGCCCCTGGATGGGTGACCGGCAGACGTTCCAGGTGATGCCGTCCGCCGCGGCCGGTACCCCGGCCACCGACCCCACCGCCCGCGCCCTCGCCTTCCGGCACGACAACGAGACCGCGCGCCCCTACTACTACGGCGTGACGTTCGAGAACGGCCTCAAGGCCGAGATGACGCCGACCGACCACGCCGCCGCCCTGCGCTTCACCTACCCCGGCGACGACGCGAGCGTCCTGTTCGACAACGTCACCGGGCAGGCCGGCCTGACCCTGGACAAGGAGCACGGCGTCGTCACCGGCTACTCGGACGTCAAGTCCGGGCTGTCCACCGGCGCCACCCGGCTGTTCGTCTACGGCGTGTTCGACAAGCCCGTCGAGGACGGCTCGGCCTCCGGCGTCAAGGGCTACCTGCGCTTCGACGCGGGCAGGGACCACACGGTCACCCTGCGCCTGGCCACCTCCCTGATCGGTGTCGACCAGGCCAAGGACAACCTGCGCCAGGAGATCCCGGACGGCACCTCCTTCGGCACCGTCAAGGCGCGCGCCCAGCGCACCTGGGACAAGCTGCTCGGCAAGGTCGAGGTCCAGGGCGCCACGCCCGACCAGCTGACCACGCTGTACTCCAGCATGTACCGGCTGTACCTGTACCCGAACTCGGGCTCGGAGAAGGCCGGCGGGAAGGACCGGTACGCCTCCCCGTTCTCGCCGATGGTCTCGCAGGACACGCCGACGCGGACCGGCGCGAAGATCGTCGACGGCAAGGTGTACGTCAACAACGGCTTCTGGGACACCTACCGGACCACCTGGCCGGCGTACTCCCTGCTGACGCCCTCGCAGGCCGGTGAGATGGTCGACGGGTTCGTGCAGCAGTACAAGGACGGCGGCTGGACCTCCCGCTGGTCCTCCCCCGGCTACGCCGACCTGATGACCGGCACCTCCTCGGACGTGGCGTTCGCCGACGCGTACGTCAAGGGCGTCCCCATGGACGCGAAGGCCGCGTACGAGGCGGCGGTGAAGAACGCCACCGTGGTGCCGCCGTCCTCCGGCGTGGGCCGCAAGGGCATGGCCACCTCCCCCTTCCTCGGCTACACCAGCACCGACACCGGCGAGGGCCTGTCGTGGGCGATGGAGGGCTACGTCAACGACTACGGCATCGCCCGGATGGGCCAGGCGCTGTACAGGAAGACCGGCCAGAAGCACTACCGGGAGGAGGCGCAGTACTTCCTCAACCGGGCCCAGGACTATGTGAAGCTCTTCGACCCGAAGGCGGGCTTCTTCCAGGGCAAGGACGCCAAGGGCGCCTGGCGCGTGGACTCCGCGAAGTACGACCCGCGCGTGTGGGGCTACGACTACACCGAGACCGACGGCTGGGGCTACGCCTTCACCGCCCCGCAGGACAGCCGGGGCCTGGCGAACCTGTACGGCGGGCAGCGGGGCCTCGCGGACAAGCTGGACACCTACTTCGCCACCCCGGAGACGGCCTCCCCCGAGTTCGCCGGCTCCTACGGCGGGATCATCCATGAGATGACCGAGGCACGGGACGTGCGGATGGGCCAGTACGGCCACTCCAACCAGGTCGCCCACCACGTGGCGTACATGTACGACGCGGCCGGCGAGCCCTGGAAGGCGCAGGCCGCGGTCCGCGAGGTGCTGTCCCGGCTCTACACCGGCAGCGAGATCGGCCAGGGCTACCACGGCGACGAGGACAACGGCGAGCAGTCGGCCTGGTACCTCTTCTCCTCGCTCGGCTTCTACCCGCTGGTCATGGGCAGCGGCGACTACGCCATCGGCTCCCCGCTGTTCACCAAGGCGACCGTCCACCTGGAGAACGGCCGCGATCTGGTCGTCAAGGCCCCGAAGAACAGCGCGAAGAACGTCTATGTGCAGGGCGTGCGGTTCGACGGCCGGGCCTGGAACTCCACCGACCTGCCGCACTCGCTGCTCTCCAGGGGCGGGGTGCTGGAGTTCGACATGGGTGCGCGGCCCTCGAAGTGGGGCAGCGGCAAGAACGCGGCGCCCGTGTCGATCACGACCGGCGACAAGGCGCCCACCCCCCGGGCGGACGTGCTGAAGGGCGCCGGCCCGCTCTTCGACGACACCTCCGCCACCGAGGCCACCGTCACGTCGGTGGACCTGCCGGTCACCGGGTCCGCCCGGCCGGTGCAGTACACCCTGACCTCGCCGGCCGATCACACCGAGGCGCCGAAGGGCTGGACACTCCAGGCCTCGGACGACGGCATCCACTGGCGGACGGTGGACCGGCGCTCGGGCGAGTCCTTCGCCTGGGACAGGCAGACCCGCCCGTTCACGATCGCCTCGCCGGGCACGCACCAGAAGTACCGGCTGGTGTTCGACGGGCCGGCGACGCTGGCGGAGGTGGAGCTGCTGGCCTGACGCGCGGCGCGGAGTGACGAAGGGGCGGGCCCTGACGGGCCCGCCCCTTCCTGCCGTTCGGGCCGGTCAGCTCACGGCGAGGGTGAACACATGCAGCTCACCGTCGTCCGGCAGCCGCACCGACGCGATCCGCTTGCCCGCCGGGGCCTGGAAGGGCCTGGTGGCGAAGACGTACGTGGCCACCGGGTCCTTGCCGGCGCCGGCCACGTTGCGGTACGCCGTCCTGGCGACGACCTCGTTGCCGTACTGGACGCTGCCGCCGCCCCCGCCCACCGTCCAGTCGGTGAAGGCCAGCTCTGCGCTGCCGGTGGTGCCGTCGGTGTAGGTGACGGTGGCCGCCGCGCGCTGGTCGCCGTCGACCGCGCTGCCGACGAAGGACAGCCGCTCGGCCGGGGTGCTCAGGGCGATGGTCTGCCCCTTGGCCGAGGCGTTGTCCGGGCGGCCGTCCGGCGAGGCGGGCCAGGTGAAGCCGAGGCCGTCCACCGTGCCGTGGCCGCCCGGGGTGAGGCCGGCCGCGGCGAGGGCCTGGCGGGAGTAGCTCCAGCCGCCGCCGTCGTAGTCGGCCTCGGCGTGGTCGCCCTCGTCGTCGGAGACTCCGGTGGTGTCGTAGGCGGCCAGCAGCGAGCCGGGTGCCGCCACCGTCAGGGACACCGGCTGCACATAGGCCGAGTCGCCCGAGGTGACGGTGACCTTCGCGTCGTAGAAGCCCGGCGCGGTGTCCGCGCCCGCGGTGAGGGTGATCTCCTGGGTGCCGCCGGTCACGGTGCCCTCGGCGGGGCTCGCCGTGATCCCGGCCGGGGTCCGGACGCGGAAGCGGACCCCGGGCCCCTGCCCGCCGCTCAGCGACAGCGCCCGGACCACGGTCCTGGTGCTGCCGCCGGGCGCGAGCGTCGCCGTGGTCGGACCGACGCCGATCTGGTACGGCTGCTCGCCCTGCCGGAAGGAGGGCGGCGCGGCCGAGGGGGCGCTGCCCCAGGCGCGGTCCGGCGTCGCGGACAGGGTGTAGTCCAGGCGTCCGCCGTCCCGGACGAAGGAGGCGGGCAGCCACGGCCGGTCGCCGGTACGGCCGTTCACCTTGAGCGACCGGACGTACGGCGCTCCGGCCGCCGCTCCCCGCGCGTGTACGGAGATGTCGCCGCCGGTGGGCCGGTGGATCTCGGCGCGCTCGAACAGCGGTGAGGCGAGGACGAGTTCGGCCCGGGAGGGGACCTGCGGGTACATGCCGAGCGCGGAGAAGACGTACCAGGCGGACATGGCGCCGAGGTCGTCGTTGCCGGGGATGCCGCCGGGCCCGGCCGACCACAGCTGCCGCATGGCGGCGCGGACGGTCTCCTGGGTCTTGTAGGGCGCGCCCGCGTAGTCGTACAGGTAGGGGACGTTGATCGAGGGCTCGTTGTCCATGGCGGCCTTTTCGCCGCCGGCGCCGGTGAACGCCCAGCCGCCGCCGGCGGTGTGGAAGAAGGCGTCGAGGCGGCCGAGGGCCTTGTCCCGGCCGCCCATCGCGGCGAACAGGCCCGCCGGGTCGTGCTGGACCATCCAGGTGTACTGGGCGGCCGTGCCCTCGACGAAGCCGCTGCCGGTGGCCGGGGTGAAGCCGGTGGCCCAGCTGCCGTCGGCCTTGCGGTCGGCGATGTAGCCGGCGTCCGGGGTGGCGGCCACGTCGAAGTTGTTCTGCCACCACTGGGCGCGGCGGGCGAAGGCGGCCGCGGTGGACTTCTGCCCGGCCGCGGTGGCGAGCTGAGCGAGGGAGAAGTCGGCCGTCGACATCTCCAGGGTCTCGGCGGCGCCGCCCCAGGCGTTGGAGACGGACGGCATGTAGTGCAGCTTCAGGTACTTGTCCAGGGAGGGCCGCTGCCCGGCGGACAGCACCGGCTTGCCGGCCGGTGACAGGTCCTGCGCGGTGGGCACGGTGGCCGCCTTCACCAGGGAGGCGAGCGCGCCCTTCAGGTCGAAGCCGGTGCCGCCGAAGGCGCGGATGCCGGCCAGCGCGGTGGGCGAGGGGTCGCCGTTCATGACGTGGGTGCCGCTCGCGCCGTGCAGCCAGCGGTCCCAGACGCCGCCGTTCTGCCGGGCCAGCTCGTACAGCGACTGGGCGATGTCGGAGCCGGTGCGCGCGTCGAGCAGGGTGAGCAGCTGCACCTGGTCGCGGTAGACATCCCAGCCGGAGAAGGTGCCGTACTGCGCCCGGTGGCCGCGGCCGACGGTGTGCGTCCTGCCGTCGGGGCCGCGGTAGCGGCGGTCGGCGTCGCTGATGACGTTGGGGTGCAGCAGGGCGTGGTAGAGCGCGGTGTAGAAGGTGGTGAGGTCGGCGTCGGTGCCGCCGCCGACCCGGATCGCGGACAGCTTGTCCCGCCAGGCGCGGCGGGCCGCGTCGGCGACCGAGGCGAAGGAGCGCCGGGGCGGGTTCTCGGCGGCGAGGTTGGCCGCGGCGCCGGCCTGGTCGACGTAGGAGATGCCGACCTTGACGCCGACCGGGCCGGTGCCGGGCGCGAACTCGACGTAGCCGCCGGCGCCCTTGCCCGCCACCGGCCAGCCGTTCTTGGCGAAGCCGCCGGTGCCGCCGGCCGCGGTGGTCGAGCCGGGGTTCAGCTTGTCGTCCTGCCAGGTGCCGGTGGCCTTGAAGGCGCGGTCGAAGCGGGCGGTGAAGTAGAGGGTGTAGTAGGAGCGCTGCCCCTCGGGGTCGAGGTAGCCGCAGAAGTTCCCGGAGGTGACGGAGCCGGAGACGGTCCGCCGGGCCGGGTCGATGGTGAGGGCCGAACCGGCCGAGCCGACCTCGGAGTTGGCGGTGCGGATCAGCAGCGAGGCGGGCTTGCCCGCGGGGTAGGTGAAGCGGGCCGAGCCGGTGCGGGCGGTGGCCGTGAGGTCGGCGGTGACACCGGAGGCGAGGCCGACCTTGTAGTGGCCGGGTCCGGCACTCTCGTCGGCGTGCCGGAAGTCGGAGGCGTAGACGGCGTCCTTGGTGTCGCTCGCCGGGGAGCTGGTGACCTCGCCGGCGTACGGGAAGAGCGGGATGTCACCGCCGCCGCCGGCGCAGCCGGTGCCGGACATGTGGGTCAGGCTGAAACCGCGGACGCGGGTGGCGTCGTACTGGTAGCCGCCGGGCGCGGCCGTGCGCGTGGCGTCGCCGCGGGTGTTCTCCGGGCTGAAGGAGAACATGCCGAAGGGCGTGACGGCGCCGGGGAAGGTGTCGCCGCCGTTCTTGGTGCCGATCAGCGGATCGACGTACGGGGTCGGGCCCTTCACCAGGGCGGGCGAGGGTCTCGCGGGTGCGGCGGGCGCCGCGAGGGCGGGGGTGGCGCCGGCGGCCGCGAGTACCGCGGCCAGCAGCAGGGACAGGGGACGGAAACGCATACGCGGCCCTTCCTCCTCCGGACGGGTCGCGCACCACTGATCGCACAAGCCGCCAGGACAGTAGCGTGCGCCGGGGGTACGGCGGAAGAGCGCGCACAACTCCTTGACATCGTTGTCGGCAACGGCGGTACAGTCATGTACAGACCATTCAGACAACGTTGTCGCATCCTGGTCGTCACAAGCCGGCACCATCCGGGCAGGCGCATGTCCCTTCGCCCGCCCGTCCCCGTCCCGTCCCCCGTCACCGTCCCGCGGACAGCCGCGAGCACCGTCCCGCCGGACAGCCGCGAGGCCGCACCCCCGTCACCGGGGATGCGGCCCGACCGCCCTGTGCGGCTGATCCGTTGCTCGCGCCGCTCGCGCTGTCTGCGCTGCTCGCGTTACTTGCGTTACTTGCGGATCAGGCTGCGCAGCACGTACTGCATGATGCCGCCGTTGCGGTAGTAGTCCGCCTCACCGGGGGTGTCGATGCGGACGACCGCGTCGAACTCGACACCGGTGTCGGTGGTGACCTTCACCGTGCGCGGGGTGGTGCCGTTGTTCAGCTCCTCGACGCCGGTGAAGGAGAAGGTCTCCTCGCCGGTCAGGCCGAGGGAGGCCGCGGACTGGCCCTCGGGGTACTGCAGCGGCAGCACACCCATGCCGATCAGGTTCGAGCGGTGGATGCGCTCGTACGACTCGGCGATGACGGCCTTGACGCCGAGCAGCGCGGTGCCCTTCGCGGCCCAGTCGCGGGACGAGCCGGAGCCGTACTCCTTGCCCGCGAGGACGACGAGCGGGATGTCCTGCTCGATGTAGTTGCGCGAGGCGTCGTAGATGAAGGCGACCGGGGCACCTCCCTCACCTTCGGCGGCCCGGGTGAAGTCGCGGGTGTAGCCGCCCTCGGTGCCCGGCGCGATCTGGTTGCGCAGGCGGATGTTGGCGAACGTGCCGCGGATCATCACCTCGTGGTTGCCGCGGCGCGAGCCGTAGGAGTTGAAGTCGCGGCGCTCGACGCCGTGCTCCGTGAGGTACTGGCCCGCGGGCGTGTCGGCCTTGATGGCACCGGCCGGGGAGATGTGGTCGGTGGTGACCGAGTCGCCCAGCTTGGCGAGCACCCGGGCGCCGGTGATGTCCTCGACCGGCTCCGGCTCCTGGCCCATGCCCTCGAAGTAGGGGGGCTTGCGGACGTACGTCGACTCCGCGTCCCACTCGAAGGTGTTGCCGGTCGGGATCGGCAGCGACTGCCACTGGGCGTCGCCGGCGAACACGTCGGAGTAGGACTTGGAGAACATGTCCTCGCCGATGGCGTTGGCGACGACGTCGTTGACCTCGGACTCGGAGGGCCAGATGTCCTCCAGGTGGACCGGCTTGCCGTCCTGGTCCACGCCGAGGGCGTCCTTGGTGATGTCCACCTTCATGGAGCCGGCGATGGCGTAGGCGACCACCAGCGGCGGGGACGCCAGGTAGTTCATCTTGACGTCGGGGTTGATCCGGCCCTCGAAGTTGCGGTTGCCGGACAGCACCGAGGTGACGGCGAGGTCGTGGTCGTTGACGGCCTGGGAGACCTCGTCCGGCAGCGGGCCGGAGTTGCCGATGCAGGTGGTGCAGCCGTAGCCGACGAGGTTGAAGCCCATCTTGTCCAGGTACGGGGTCAGGCCGGCCTTGTCGTAGTAGTCCATGACGACCTTGGAGCCCGGCGCCAGGGTGGTCTTCACCCACGGCTTGCGGGTCAGGCCCTTCTCCACCGCCTTCTTGGCCACCAGCGCGGCGGCGACCATGACGTACGGGTTGGAGGTGTTGGTGCAGGAGGTGATGGCCGCGACGGTGACCGCGCCGTGGTCCAGCTCGTAGGTGCTGCCGTCGGGGGCGGTGACCTGGACCGGGTTGGACGGGGCGCCGTTGGGGGCGACGGCCGGGGCGTCGGAGGCCGGGAAGGACTCCTTGCCCGCCTCGTCCACCACGTCGACGTAGTTGAGGACGTCCGACTTGAACTGCTGGGCGGCGTTCGCCAGGACGATGCGGTCCTGCGGGCGCTTGGGGCCGGCGATGGACGGCACGACCGTGGACAGGTCCAGTTCGAGCTTCTCGGAGTAGTCCGGCTCGGCGTTCGGGTCCAGCCACAGGCCCTGCTGCTTGGCGTACGCCTCGACGAGCGCGAGCTGCTGCTCGGGGCGGCCGGTCAGGCGCATGTAGTTGATGGTCTCCGCGTCGATCGGGAAGATCGCGGCGGTGGAGCCGAACTCCGGCGACATGTTGCCGATGGTGGCGCGGTTGGCGAGGCTGGTGGCGGCCACGCCCTCGCCGTAGAACTCGACGAACTTGCCGACCACACCGTGCTTGCGCAGCATCTCGGTGATGGTGAGCACCAGGTCGGTGGCGGTGGTGCCGGGCTTCAGCTCACCGGTGAGCTTGAAGCCGACCACGCGCGGGATCAGCATGGAGACCGGCTGGCCGAGCATGGCGGCCTCGGCCTCGATGCCGCCGACGCCCCAGCCGAGCACACCGAGGCCGTTGACCATGGTGGTGTGCGAGTCGGTGCCGACCAGGGTGTCCGGGTACGCCTTGCCCTCGCGGACCATGACGACGCGGGCCAGGTGCTCGATGTTGACCTGGTGGACGATGCCGGTGCCGGGCGGGACGACCTTGAACTCGTCGAAGGCGGTCTGGCCCCAGCGCAGGAACTGGTAGCGCTCCTTGTTGCGGCCGTACTCCAGCTCGACGTTCTGCTTGAAGGCGTCGTTGGTGCCGAACTTGTCGGCGATGACGGAGTGGTCGATGACCAGCTCGGCCGGGGCCAGCGGGTTGATCTTCGCCGGGTCGCCGCCCAGCTCCTTGACGGCCTCGCGCATGGTGGCGAGGTCGACGACGCAGGGCACGCCGGTGAAGTCCTGCATGATCACGCGGGCCGGCGTGAACTGGATCTCCTGCGACGGCTGTGCCTGGGAGTCCCAGCCGCCGAGGGCGCGGATGTGGTCGGCGGTGATGTTCGCGCCGTCCTCGGTGCGGAGCAGGTTCTCCAGCAGGACCTTCAGGCTGTAAGGCAGTCGGGCCGAGCCCTCGACCTTGTCAAGCCGGAAGATCTCGTACGACTCGTCGCCCACCTGCAGCGTGCTGCGGGCGTCGAAGCTGTTCGCCGACACGACAGTCTCCTTCATTGATGTGCGCGTACCACCACGATCCTGCCGCCACGGCATCCCGGCCAATCCGCTAAGGTAGGGCTAAGTTAGGTAACCCTTACCAGGGTGGCGGCTGTGGTGCTCCTCGGCAGATATCTCGATGTCGAGATAACTCTAGTACATGGGGGGCGGTAGGTCATGTGCGGCCCCGGTGTCCGCTGCCAATGAATCCAGTCCGTTTGTCACCGAATCCAGTCGTTGCGGCGAGGGCGAGCGGCCCTTCCGGGCACATCCTCTCTGAGGATGACGGAGCTTCCGATGCCTGGCTGATCATGCTGAGCAGGTCTCCTACCGGCGGCTCATACGAGTCCGCCGTACAGGCTGACGCAACACATCGGAGGGTGCCTGAGGATGCGTCGTATGAGCTTCCACTCGACTCCCGCCACATCCGCAGCGGCACCACCCCATTGGGCGGACTGGGCCGCGCACCTGGCAACGCTGGTGGTCCTGCCCAGCGGGCTGTGGCGCATCGCCGTGGTGCTCGGATACCCCGCCGGTTACACAGAGACGGGCTTCAGGTCCTTCGAGACATGCGGAGCCAAGGTGTGGATGCTGACGCTCAGTGTGCTCTGTGAGGTGGTCGCCTTCCTGACGATCGGCCTCGTGCGGCCATGGGGCGACGTCGTGCCGCGCTGGATACCGCTGATCGGAGGGCGAAGAGTTCGTCCCATGGCCGTCGTCGTCCCGGCTGCCCTCGGCGCAGCGGCTCTGACCCTGATCTGGTCCACCATCCCCTGGTGGTGGACCTATCCGCACGAGAACATGACACCCACCGGAAACCTTGTCGTCGGCATCCTCTACCAGCCGTTGGTCCTCTGGGGCCCGCTGACCGCAGCCGTCACGATGTCCTACTACCGCCGTCATCGCGTCGCACGGCGCCGGGCATCGGCCGGCTGAGGGGCCCGACGGCTGGCGGGAGACCGGATTCAGCGGCAGACGGACTGGCTTCATTGGCAAGGGACACCCGGCGGGGCGGGGGGTGACGAGGGCGCGGGGGCGGGGGCGGGTGGGCGCCGGGGCGGGGTCCGGCGCGTCTGGGCGCGGCCTTCGGTGGGTCTGGGTGCGGCCTTCGGTGGGCCCGGGTGCGGTCTTCGGTGGGTCTGGGTGCGGCTGAAACCGGTGGCGGCCGGTGGCTCTGACAGCCGAGTGAGGGCGAGCGCCGGACGCCGCGCCACGCCACGCCGGGCCTGTCGGCCCGCGCCGTGGCCCCGCTTGCCCTTTTCGTCGCCCTTGTCGCGTGAACGCGGACCGGCGCGGACCGGCTCGGTGTACGGAAATCCGGCCAACGTCGCGGAGGGTGAGGCGAGTCGACCGGCAGCGGATGAAGACGACCGGCATCGATCGCCGCCCACCGGGCACCCGCCCTGTCCGGGCAGGTCACTGACGGTGGCTCACTCGAATGGCCCCCCTTGACGGGTCCCATCTCATATCTGAGATAACCTCAACCTCATGGCAGACGACTACCTCGTACGCATCGGCAAGCTCATCCGTGACGCCCGGCAGCACCGCGGCTGGACGCAGGCGCAGCTCGCCGAGGCGCTCGGTACCAGCCAGAGCGCCGTCAATCGCATCGAGCGCGGCAACCAGAACATCAGCCTTGAGATGATCGCCCGGATCGGTGAGGCCCTGGACAGCGAGATCGTGTCGCTGGGTTACGCGGGCCCGATGCATCTGCGGGTGGTCGGCGGCCGCCGGCTGTCCGGCGCCATCGACGTCAAGACCAGCAAGAACGCGTGCGTGGCGCTGCTGTGCGCCTCGCTGCTCAACAAGGGGCGCACGGTGCTGCGCCGGGTGGCCCGCATCGAGGAGGTGTACCGCCTGCTGGAGGTGCTGGGCTCCATCGGCGTCCGCACCCGGTGGGTCAACGACGGCGTCGACCTGGAGATCGTGCCGCCGGCCGGCCTCGACCTGGACTCCATCGACGCCGAGGCCGCCGTCCGCACCCGCTCGATCATCATGTTCCTCGGTCCGCTGCTGCACCGCCTGGACCGCTTCAAGCTGCCGTACGCGGGCGGCTGCGACCTCGGTACGCGCACCATCGAGCCGCACATGATCGCGCTGCGCCGGTTCGGCCTGGACGTGGCCGCCACGGAGGGGCAGTACCACGCGGCGGTGGACCGCGCGGTCCGCCCGGACCGCCCGATCGTGCTGACCGAGCGCGGCGACACCGTGACGGAGAACGCGCTGCTGGCGGCGGCCCGCCACGAGGGGGTGACCGTCATCCGCAACGCCTCCTCCAACTACATGGTCCAGGACCTGTGCTTCTTCCTGGAGGCGCTGGGCGTGCGGGTCGAGGGCATCGGCACCACCACGCTGACCGTGCACGGCGTGCCGGTCATCGACGTCGACGTGGACTACTCCCCCTCCGAGGACCCGGTGGAGGCGATGAGCCTGCTGGCCGCCGCGGTGGTCACCGAGTCGGAGCTGACGGTGCGCCGGGTGCCGATCGAGTTCCTGGAGATCGAGCTGGCGGTCCTGGAGGAGATGGGGCTCGACCACGACCGCAGCCCCGAGTACTTCGCGGACAACGGCCGCACCCGGCTGACGGACCTCACCGTACGGCCCTCCAAGCTGGAGGCGCCCATCGACAAGATCCACCCGATGCCGTTCCCTGGCCTGAACATCGACAACGTGCCGTTCTTCGCGGCGATCGCGGCCACCGCCCAGGGCAAGACCCTGATCCACGACTGGGTCTACGACAACCGCGCGATCTACCTGACCGACCTCAACCGCCTCGGCGGCCGCCTCCAGCTGCTCGACCCGCACCGCGTCCTCGTCGAGGGCCCCACCCGCTGGCGCGCCGCCGAGATGATGTGCCCACCGGCCCTGCGCCCCGCCGTCGTCGTCCTCCTCGCCATGATGGCCGCCGAGGGCACCTCGGTCCTGCGCAACGTGTACGTCATCAACCGCGGTTACGAGGACCTCGCGGAGCGGCTGAACTCGATCGGGGCGCAGATCGAGATCTTCCGGGACATCTGAGCGCCCGGAGTCGGGCTCCGTCCGGCCCGCCGTGCCGTAGGCCGGGTCGAAGAGGCCGCCAGGAGTGGTGTCTCCTGGCGGCTCTCGGCCGGTTCGTGGATCCTGGCGGCGGCTCAGGACTTCTTCAGCGCCACAGCCATCCTCTGCAGTTCTTCGAGCACGGACACGCTCCGGAAGATGGTCTCGAAGGACGTGGTGATACGCCGGGCAGGTCGGCGCAGGTGGCGACTGGCGGTGCCGAGCAGGTTGATCAGTGCCATGCCCTCCTGGAAGGAGGCTGCTGTGGCCTGTACCTCCCAGGGGCCCATCGCCACCTGGTCCAGCAATTCCTCCGCGCCCTCCGGCCATTCGGAGCGTGGCGTGTTGCCCGCCCATTCCAGGAACACCCGGAACGCGGTGAAGCTGGCACCCATGCGCTCCGCGAAGCGTTCGGCCGCCGCCGCCAGCTCGTCGGCCGGTCCGTCGATGGCCTTGGCCAGACGGTTCAGCACGGCCGCCTTCATGCTCATCGAAGCTCCGGGATGACTGACACGGTCCATGTCCTCCCCGATCAGCTTCATCATCTCCCCGAGGTCCGTCACGGCGGCCTCCACGTCGGCCATGTCGCCGGAGAGAGCTTCCAGCTGCGCCTCGGCTTCGACGACCAGGTCGAACAGACCTGGGCCGTCCTCGGCGCCCGCCGTGCCCTCGGCCATGGTCTCCGTGGTGGTCCGGGCCGTGAGCTCCGCCGGCAGGGACGGGGCACTGTCTCCGCACAGCGCCTCCGCCGCCAGTACCTTCGCCAGTTGCTGCCGGGCGGTGACGGCGCCGCCGGGGTGTGACGGGAACGGGAGACGGTGCGTCGTTCCGGAAGCCGGGGACTGGTCGCTTCCCTCGGTGACGTGGACGGTGCACCGGCCGAGCGCGTGTCGCACCCCGAGGCCGAAGGACAGTTCAGCGTCGGATCCCCCGAGTTCCGCGATGACGACCTCCACTTCGGTGAGCATGCGCAGCAGCTGTTCCCTGGGCAGTCCGGCTTCCGTGAGTTTGTCGGCTCGCAGGAAGGTGAGACCGAGCTGTTCACAGGCGGGGCGCACCACGTCCTCGTAGAGGATGGTGGACCGGTGCCGTTCCTCCGGGAGGGACCGGCCAGGGGGGCGGGAGGGGGTCGTGCTCTCGCAGACGACGAGACAGGTGGGCATGGCGGACTCCTTCACGGTCGGTCACAGGGGGCCCTGTCGGCGGCCGGGCGGCCGACAGGGCAGGGCGAGGGCGGAAGTCAGTCGAAGAGAGTGAGCGCCACGCCGTCGGCGACCTCGTCGGCGAAGACCGGGCGTTCCTCGATGCCCAGCGCACAGAGGAGTTCGACGGTGAGCACCCGGTGGCGCCGGCCGACCCGGACCGTGCGGCAGGGGAACGTCTCCTGGGCGATGAGCCGGTAGGCGGTGCCGAGGCACATGCCGAAGGCCCTGGCCGCCGTTCGCAGATCTACGCTGACCGGAAGATCGAAGATCTCGCGGAAGGTGAGGGGCGTCTCGGCGCGGTCGGTCATCCGTTCCTCCCCGCCCGGCGCAGGGAGATCCTGGCGACCTGGCGGCCGCGGCCCGAGTAGCCGACGCTCGTGGCCGTGTCGGCCAGGCCCCAGGCCTGGGCCAGCGCGCCGAGCCGCACTCCCTCGGCCCGATGGGCGGGGACCGTGATCCGCAGGGTGGCCGAGAGTCCCCGGTGGCGTGGCGGCGGGTCGTAGTCCGCCGTCCAGAAGCCGTCCGCGTCCCTTTCGGCGAGAGCGTCCCGGGCGCTCTCCACGTCGTCCACGGCCATTTCGCGGCGTGCCTTGGGCCACGCGTCCCACGCACGCGAGCAGGCCGAACGCAGCACCTTTCCACCGGGATCGGTGTCCTGCGCGCCGACCTCCGCCAGCGCTTCGAGGTAGCAGGCGGCGAGTTCGGCTTCCACGTCTCCTCGTTCGGCACCGGACCACCGCCTGATCTTGAAGGCGGTGCGGCGAAGCCCCGGCAGCCCCAGCCATACGACGGCGGTCGGCCAGTCCTGCCCATCGGCATCGAGGTGCAGGCGCTCCGCGATCTGGCGCCACAGGGCCGATCGCGCGGCGGGGCACGCGGAACGGTCGTACAGCAGTTGGCGGGCCTGCACCAGGGTCAGCGGCGCACCGGTGCGTTCCGAGCCGTCGAAGAGGCGTAACGGGGGCATCGGGTCGATGTCCGCGCACTGGCGCTCGACGGTGGTGAAGATGCCGGGATGAGGGGGAAGTGCCATCGATCCTCCTGGTCAATCGGTGTTCGAGGCGGGGGTTTCGTCGCGCCACGCCGCCAGTGCTCGGGCCGCCAGTTCCTTGCCGGGCATCGTGTCCGGGCCTCTTCCGACGGCCAGAAGCCAGCGAAGGAATCCGGGCTGCCGCGCGGCCACCAGGCCGTCGGTCAGCCGGCTCAGTGCCCGCGTCCGGGGCTCCGCGCCGTCCGCCTCGGAACACCAGCGGACGAGTACGTCCCGCATGGCCGCGAAAGTGTCCGGGTCGTTGAGGGCATGGCCGGCCAGCTGGACCGTGTGCGACGCCGTCTCGGCATGGGCGAGGATCTGGTCGCTCCACCACCCGGGGTCCGTGTTCGCCAGTCCGGGGAAGGCGAGGGCCGTCAGAAAGCCGGGGACGCCGTCGGACTCCGTCCAGTCACGCATCCCGCGCAGGACGATCGCCCTGGCTCCGGAGTCGCCGGCTTCGAACCGCTGCGTCAGCGCTGCCGTGATGACGGGAACGACGGCCAGGTCGTCCTTGTCGTCGCTCAGCGTCTCCATGAGCCGTCGCAGCAACGGCAGGGCCTGCGCTTCCGTGACCTGACCGTGGTCCGGACGGCAGGCATGTGCCACTGCCGTGCGCAGCGGGGCCTCGGTCGCGACACTCCATCGTTCGAGCAGGTCAGCCACCGCGCTCCCGGCTGCCGGGTCGTGTACAGCCGTTCCCAGGCACCATGCGGCCACCTGGGGAGCGGGCGAGGACGGGACCGCCACCAGGTCCCGCAGATGGTCCAGGGACCGCCCGCCCGTCGCCACCGCCATGGCCGCGACCGCCCGGCCGGCCCGTTCGATCTGTTCCGCGGCGTCGTCCGGTCGGGCGAGCCAGGTGTGCAGCACCGGCAGCAGATCCGTGTGATCACGGCACAGGACTTCCCACACGGTCCCGCTCACCGCAGGCCGGAAGAAGGACACCGTGTCCGTGGTCTTCTCCCCGGCGCGTTGCACGCGGTGCGCGCCGAGGACGCGCAAGGTCTCGGACAGGGGCCGCTGACGGGCGTCACCGGCCGGACGGTCCTGCGCATCCCGCGCCAGGGGGTCCTGCTCTCCTGCCGGCCCCGTCAGGCGCAGCAGATCCCCCGCGCGCGCCGTCACGACGCCGCGGTGCAGTCCTCCGTAGACGCAGAGGGACAGCAGATGGGCGAGGAGAGCGGGATCCGTCTGGGCCCGGGCGAGGATCTCGGAGCCTTCGGCCTCGGCCAGGTGGTGCAGGACCTCGGTGGCGGAGGCTCCGCCCGCGATGCCCAGGCGTAGTACGACATCGGCCGCCTGTGCCGCGTGGCGGGGCGGAAGCCCGTCGGGCAGCAGTTGGTCGCGCCGGCCGGGTTCCAGGGCCCGCAGCCAGCGGGCGCGCGCCTCCTCGTCAGGACAGCCGTCCGAGAGACGGGCGGTGAAGACCTTCCATGGGTCCGGTGGCCGGTGCCGCACGACCGGCATGCCCAGGTGATCCTCCAAGGTGGCGACCAGCCCCGGGGCATCCGCCAGCACGATGACCAGCCGCGCCCCCGCCTCGGCCAGGCGGGCCTCCAGGCGGGACAAGTCCCATGCCCGGAGCGCGAACGGGTCCGGGGGCTCCATCACCAGATATCCGTGTACGCCGTGAGCGCGGGGCTGCCATCGGGAGATGTTGACCGCACCGTCCACCTGGACGAGCACGGGCTCCTCGCTGCCGTGGGCCAGCAGGTTGAGGGCGTGCGTCTCACGGCCGGTGCCCTGTTCACCGACGAGCACGGCGATGCCGGAGCCGAGCGCGGCGAGCGCTTCCTCGAAGCCGGGCGGCGCCACGAAACACCGCCTCGCCGACTTCAGGTAGCCGGCCCGTACGGGGCCTTGCCGCATCGGCCCCGCGCCTCCACCGCCCTCCTGCGCGGGAGAAACGCCGTGCCGTTGACCGCCCGTCATCACGCCCGTGTTGACGGTGCCGTGCGGGGCCACGACGACCATGTCCCGACCGGCCAGCGCCGCCATGAGGGCTTCGACGTCGCCTGCCAGGGGAAGCTCAGATGTCACCATCGGCTCCCCCGCCGAAGTGACCGGGAAGCTCGATGGCGGTGACGTGCTGGCCACCGTGGACCGTGCCGGTGTTGATGACGCCGCGATCGGCCCGCAGGACCGTCGCGGGAGGAGTGTCCGCCTCGTGACCGGCGTCCGGCGCCGCGGGGCGGCTCCCCACAGGCTCGGCAGCCTCCTGCGGTCGACGGAACGGAATGACATCGGCCGTGCTGGAATTCTCTTCTGGTCGCATGTCGCCCTTCAATGAACGGAACGCCCTGAAGATTGGTCGGGCGCTCGCCTCGTGGACGAATCGAGATTCCCGCACATCTGTCTGCGGAGCTGTTCCCGAGGCCCAAAAAAAGGGTGACCGCCGTCACATTTTCAGAGGTGGTTCGAAGCAGCGCACGCAAAGGGCGAGGTGCTGCCGGAAAGCAGCACCTCGCCCTTTGATTCACCTGCCGGGAAAATTCGTCGAGTCAGAATGACTCACCGGGTACCGGGCGGCCGAGCACGGAAAGCCGATCGCGCAGGAGATAAGAAATCTCCTTGCGTTCCTGATCGGTCAGCGTGCCCAGCAAACCGGCCAGTTCCTCCTGCCAGTCGGTGCGCGGAGGGCTCAGCAGGCTCTGGTGATCGACCGCCCAGTCCAGCACCTGACGCACCTGGTCGGGGTGTCTGAGCAGCCAGAGTGCCGCCAGTGACACAGGACCGGCGTGGAGTGCCTGGAGGCAGAACTCGTACTCGCCCCGGCGGCTGGGCGTCCAGGAGTAGCGGACCCCCTCGCCTTCCTCCTGGCCGAGCAGCAGTTCCTCACCGGTTTCCCGGAGCCTGACGTCGAGCACCCGATAGCTCAGGCCGGTGTCCTCCATGCGCTGCGGAGTCCCGAGACACTGCATGATCTCCGGTGCCCCGAGACCGTTGCCGGCCACCGCCTGGGCCTCGGCCAAGTGGTGCAGGACACCGGTGAGATGGGTGCGCACCACGTGCCAGCCGTGCACGGTCCTCGTGCGCACGACGCGCACCGGATCGTGGACCCACCACGAAACCCACAGGTCCACCGATTCCGTGCCGTAGACCGTGGGAAGCCCGACCGCCCTCGTGTCCACGTGCTCGGTCGCGTCCACCCGGAAGACGTCGGTGTAGTTCCCGCCCAGTACGGGTGCTGCGGCCTCGTCCGGCACGGGCACGTGGGCTCCGGTGGCTTCCGGGTCCCCGCGGCGGCCGAGGAAGAAGTAGTCCCCGGCCGCGTCCCTGAGCACCAGCGACCAGTCTCTCGCCGTGGACCAGCGATGGCTGAGGATTTCCCGCCAGGGCGGCCTGACGATCGGGACATAGAGACGTTCGGTCGACTCGTCGTTCATGCTGCCTCCCACCTCTCGCCGGCCCGCCATCTGCTCAGCGCCCTCCGCGCCACGTCCAGCCCTGCCCAGCCGTCCGAGCCCCTCTCGTCCATTTCCACGAACAGCCGGAATTCGCCGGATCGCATGGAACGAGCCAGGGCGGCGAACAGGTTCTCCACCGCGCTGAAGGATGTCTCGTCCCACTGCACCCGTTCGGCCCAGCGCAGCAACGCCGAGCAGGTCGCCTCGAACGAGCCTTCCTCGTTCAATGCGCGGCTGATCACCTCCACTGCCCGTCTCCCATCCGGAGTCCGCTCGGCAAGTTGCCGCATGAACCATTGCGGGGACTGCAGCAACTGGCTGAACAGCGAGAGCACCTGCTCCGTGTCGCCTTGCTCGGCCGCCAGCCATTCGATGACACGGCCGAACACCTGAGCCTCGTTGCCGGACCGGAACAGGCTCAGGACCGCCACGCGCACGGCCAGCAGGACGCGGCCGTCGCCCTCGGCCTGTTCGGCGCCATGACTGTCCCGCACACCGAGGAGGAGGGCGTGAAGGAGGTGCAGAGCCAGGTCGGGACGGGACAGTCCGAACTCCGCACCGCACGCGTAGGCCACCGTCGTCCGCAAGCGGAAGTCGGCTGCCGTGCTCCACCGCTGGAGGCGATAGCGCACCTCCGCGACGAGCACCGGGTCCTCGGCCGCGATGCTCAGCGCGTTCGCCGCGATCAAGCGGCTGTTCACCCGCTCGGACTCAGCGAGGGCCTGAATGTGCCGCAGTGCGCGGCGTCCGCCTCCCCACGATGCCGCCTTGCCCATGAACTGGCCTACTGGCCGGGCGAGTTCACCGGGCCGGCTCACTTCCCGCAACCATTCGACCAGGAGGTCCGACAGCTGTCCGTACTCACGCCACACGTGCCGGAGCACGGCCTCGGCCTGCCGGTGCCTGACGAACACGACCGCTTCCACGCTGTGTGTGTAGGAAGCCGCCGTGAGGATCTCGCGTTCGCGCCGGACCGCGCGGACGGCGTGCAGCAACTCCGTGAGGGACCGGCGGAAGACGAAGCCCGGGTTGGGCCGCTCGGACGTCTCGGCTCCTTGAGGGTCCTTGCCCGGCAGTACGGCCGTCAGGCGATCCTCCGACAGCCGCAGCAACCGGTCGGCTTCCTCCCTGATGAGTCGATGGTCCAGGCCCTCGTACACACAGGCGGCCAGCAAGAAGGCCAGGGCGTCGGGGTCACCGCGCAGCTTCGCCACGAGTTCGGGCACTTCCTGCTCGGCCCGGTAGCTCAGCCTGCTCTCCAGGTCACCGAGGGCATCCGGGTTCCCGTCGGCCGCCACGATGGCTGTCACCAGCTCCACCACATCGGCCGGGACCAGCTCCGGAGCCAGCAGGTCGCCCAGCTCATGGCGTCCCTCCAGCGCCGACAGCAGACGCTCCCGTTCCTCCTGCACAGGCACCACCGCCTCGAAGTAGCTGCCGAAGACCAGGGCGGGAGGCGGCGGCACGCACATCGTGGGAGTGACATGAAGGTCCTGTTCGAGGCGGCGCAGCAAGGCCGCGTCGTCGGGCAGCACGATCACCATGCGAGCCCTGGCCTTCGCCAGGAGCGAGTGCACATGTCCCAGGACACCGGGACTGAGCGGCCGGGACGGGAACAGGCCGTCCATCAGATAGCCGCGGGCCGACGCGTCGGTGGGCTGCCAGCGGTCCAGTTCGATCACGCTGTCCAGCGCGCGCAGTGGCGCTCCCTCCCCGCAGCTCGCGCGCAGCAGGTTGAGCGCCGCGGTGCGACGACCGGTTCCCGGCCTTCCGGCCAGGAAGAGCGGTCCTTGCTTCAACCGCCCAAGGGCCGTGCCGAACCAGTCGGGCCGCGCGTAGCCGAAAGCGGCGGCCCGCACCTCCGCCTCCGGAACCGGGCCTTCGCGCACCCGGCCTTCCCTCGGCCCGCGCCCTTCGTTCGCCGACCCGTTGTGGACGCGTTGCCCGCCGTGGACGGAGCCGGCGTTGATGTTCCCGCCCGGGGCGTAGACGAACGGACCGGCGACTCGCGCGACGCGGCCGATGGCGTCGATCAGTTCGGGGACGTCCTGTTCGGCCTCCGCACCGAGCGGCTGATCCCCGGGCTGGGGTCCCGGCCCGGCCGCAGGGTGGCCGGGCGGCTCCGGCGGCCGCACCCCTTCCTCCGGTGTCACCGCCGCCCCTGGTTCTTGTCGCCGCGGACCTGGTCTCCCTGGAACCCGCGGACACGGCCGGCCTTGTTGCCTTCGACGTGATCACCGGCGACGTGGTAGTTGCCCACGCTCTGCCCGCCGTGGACGGTGCCGGTGTTGATGTTGCCGTTGGGGGCGCTGTTCCTCGTGTGACGGACCTGAGTGCCGTCGCCCTTGAGGGGACCGTCGGCGTCCCGCGCCGGCTCCTGAGCGGTCTCGATGCGCGGGACCTCCTCGTACAGGGGTCCGGACGGCTGCGGCACATAGATCCAGGCCCGCTGCGAGAACGGTTTGCCGTCGACCGTCGCGGCCACTTCCACGAAATGGTCGGGGTGGCGCCCGGTGTAGCCACTGGCGACCGCGTCTTCGTAGCAGCGGTCGGAGAGGATGGCCGCGACGTGCGTGATGCTTTCCTTGTGGGAGGCGAGCACGGCTTTGACGGGACGGGAGTCGAGCAGCCGGTGCGTGTCGTTCCGCGGCGTCCCGTTGCCCCCGAACTCGTCTCCGGTGTCGGGCAGCGGACCGACGTGCAGGCTGGCCCGGAGCCTGATGGGCACCGCCCCGTGGGACAGGACGTTGTAGTCGGTCAGCACGTCCTGCAGCGTGAGCAGCAGGGGGTGGATCACGAACGGCATCCGCATGGGGTCGAACCCGAAGACGTAGCCGTCGCCGGTGGAGGCGGGGAACTTGCGGTCGTCCCAGATGTCCCGCAGCTCCGCCCTGACCAGTGCGGTCCTGAGAAGTTCGGGTACGACACGGCTGACGGCCTCGTGCTGGATCGCCGGGCGTCCCGTGAAGTCCTTGGCGTCCACGGCCAGGACACCCCGGTAGGAGGGCAGCGGACGGCTGCGGGTGTACGGGCCGGTGATCCGCTCGGGCAGCTCGCTGTTGAACTCGCGCATGTCACTCCTCTGTGAAGCCCGCCCGACCACTCGGAGACCGGGCGGGAACGCTGGTGCCTGCGGTGTTGCGCATCTGGAGCTTCACAGTGGGTGCGGAAGTGTTCTGTTCCGCAGGCCCAGAAAACGGGTGACGCGGGTCACACTTTGCTCACGTGCCCTCGCGGGCCGGTGATCGCCTTGCGCAGTCGTTCGACACTGACCACGTCGATCCGCCTGTTCCCGGCCCGCACCATGTCCGGCCCCAGCTCGTCCAGCGCTTTCGTCACGGCCTTGCGCCCCACGTCGATGTGCTGTGCCAACTGCTCCCTGGTGAGAGGGAAGGAAGCCCGTCCGCCGGACACCTCTACGAGACGAAGCAGAGCCATGGCCAGGCGTTCATGCACAGCCCCGTCGTGGACCTCGGTCTGCTCCCGTAAGCGATGGGTGGCCATCACCGCGAGCCGATCTGCGAGCTTGTGGTCGCTCACGAAGCGCCGGAACTCTTCCGGGAGGACCACCGATGCTTTGCATTTGCTCATGGCCCACACGCTGGCCAGGCGCTCGCCTCCACACTGGAGGGCCATCTCGCCGAGGATCTCACCCGGGCCGCGGAAGGCCAGCAGCCGCTTGCGTCCGTCCCGGTCACTCCGGACGACCTTCACCAACCCCTCGACCAGTGCGAGTACATGGGTTCCCTCGTCCCCCTGCGTCAGCAGCGCTTCACCCGGCAGGTACGTCTGCAACCGGTGAGACGTCAGGCCGGCCCACTCCTCGCGCGACACCAGGGCACGGAAGGGCGACACCGAAGGGATGTGATCTTCGCTCATGCGATCAAGCTAAGGGTGGATCTTGCCCCATTGGTACGGAACCTTGCATTCCGCGCTTGCGGCCACACAAAGAGGCCGGAATCTTTCCATTCGGCGAGATCGTGCCGACGGCGGGTGAACGCCCGCTCTGCGCCATACCGACGCGACGCGAGCCCTCGGCGTGGTGCTCCGGGGCGGGGGGCGTCGCTGTCCGTGACTGAGGGGGTCGGCGAGGGCTCCGGGGTGGGGGTGGGTCAGGGCGGGAGTGGGGGTCGGGTTCGGGGGGCGTGGAACAGGGGTTCGCATCTGCGGCTTAGTTCGGCTGATTTGCCTTGCAGATAAGAGGCGGGATTCCGCGTGGTGCTCTTTGTGGCGTTACCGGGCGGCCCGGCATCGGCTTGACCGAAGGTCGAGGGCGACGTATTTTCGAGCGAACCGACTCGTAAGCTGCTGGAAGGAGGCGAAGTCGGATGTCGATCATCTCCGACCTGCATCGCCTCGCGCAGCGGACCGCCTGGGTCCCGGGTCGCGTCGCACACGGCTGCTGAGCAGCCCTCTTCCCGGCGTGCCTGAAAGCGGCCCCGGTGTTTTCTGATTTTCTCGCCCGCCTGCGGCACGCTGTCGCGTGCTCATTTCCGCTTCGGGTTCTCACGCTTCAGCTTCGCCACCGAAAGAGAAAGTCCCTGAAATGGCGACTAGGATAATTTGTACGACCGCGCTCCGAAATGAGGATGTGCCATGGTAGCGGCGCGGATCACGGTCAATGGGGAGAGCACGCCGATCGCCCCGGCCGCACCCCACACAACGGTGCTGGATTTCCTGCGCGATCGCGGCCTCACCGGGACCAAGGAAGGCTGTGCCGAGGGCGAATGCGGTGCGTGTTCGGTCCTGGTTGCCCGGCCCGGGGTGAACAAGCCCACCGACTGGGTGGCGATCAATGCCTGCCTGGTCCCGGTCACGGCCCTGGACGGTCAGGAGGTCATCACCTCCGAGGGGCTCGCCACCGCCGGTGCGCCCGGCACGCCGCCCACGCTGCACCCCGTGCAGGAGGAGATGGCGGTGCGCGGCGGCTCCCAGTGCGGTTACTGCACGCCGGGCTTCATCTGCAGCATGGCCGCCGAGTACTACCGGCCCGACCGCTGCGCGCACGCGGACCAGCACGCTGACCAGGCCGAGCCGGCCGACGGCGAGGGTGCCGACGCCGAGCACGGGCCGAACGGGTTCGACCTGCACTCGCTGAGCGGCAACCTGTGCCGCTGCACCGGTTACCGCCCGATCCGCGACGCCGCGTACGCCGTCGGCGCGCCCACCGAGGACGACCCGCTGGCGCTGCGCCGCGAGCAGTCCCCGCCCGAGCCGGTCGCCACCGAGTACACCCAGGACGACAGCGTGTTCCTGCGGCCGGCCACGCTGGCCGAGGCGACGCGGCTGCTGCGCGAACGGCCCGACGCGGTACTGGTCGCCGGCAGCACCGACTGGGGCGTGGAGGTGAACATCCGCTCCCGCCGCGCCGGTTGCGTGATCGCCATCGACCGCCTGCCCGAACTGCGCGGCCTGAGCGTCGGGTCCGACCACATCGAGATCGGCGCGGCGCAGACCCTCACCGAGATCGAGCGCCGTCTCGACGGTGAAGTCCCGTTGCTGGCCGAGCTGTTCCCGCAGTTCGCGTCCCGGCTGATCCGCAACAGCGCGACCCTCGGCGGCAACCTGGGGACCGGCTCCCCCATCGGTGACAGCCCGCCGGTGCTGCTCGCCCTCGAGGCGTCGGTGGTGCTCGCCGACGCCGACGGGGAGCGGGTGGTCCCGCTGGCCGACTACTTCACCGGCTACCGGCAGAGCGTGCGCCGCCCCGGCGAGCTGATCCGCGCGGTGCGTGTTCCGCTGCCGCTGTCGCCGGTCACGGCCTTCCACAAGATCGCCAAGCGGCGCTTCGACGACATCTCCAGCGTCGCGGTCGCGTTCGCGCTCGACATCGAGGACGGGATCGTCCGCAAGGCGCGCATCGGCCTGGGCGGCGTGGCCGCCACCCCGATCCGCGCGCTGGCCACCGAGGCGGCCCTGGAGGGCAAGCCGTGGGTGACGGAGACCGTGGCGGCCGCGGCGCAGGTGCTACAGGCCCAGGGCACTCCGATGAGCGATCACCGAGCCAGCTCCGAGTACCGCGCCGCGATGCTCGGCCAGAGCCTGCTGAAACTGTACGCACAGACCACTGAGGCGGTGTCGTCATGAGCCATCTGTCCGAGCGTCCCGAGAAGCCCGTCGTCGGCGTCTCCATGCCGCACGAGAGCGCCGGCCTGCACGTCACCGGTGCCGCGCTCTACACCGACGACCTGATCCACCGCACCAAGGACGTCCTGCACGCCTACCCGGTGCAGGTCATGAAGGCCCACGGCCAGATCATCGGGCTGAACACCGAGCCGGCGCTCGCCGTGCCCGGCGTGGTGCGCGTGCTGACCAAGGCCGACGTGCCCGGCGTCAACGACGCCGGCATGAAGCACGACGAGCCGCTCTTCCCCGACGAGGTCATGTTCCACGGGCACGCGGTCGCCTGGGTGCTCGGCGAGACCCTGGAGGCGGCCCGGATCGGCGCGGCCGCCGTCGAGGTGGAACTCGACGAACTGCCCTCGCTGGTCACGCTCCAGGACGCGATGGCGGCCGGCAGCTACCACGGCGCCCAGCCCGTGATGACGCACGGCGACGTGGACGCGGGCTTCGCCGACTCCGCGCACGTGTTCACCGGCGAGTTCCAGTTCGCCGGCCAGGAGCACTTCTACCTGGAGACGCACGCGGCGCTGGCGCAGGTCGACGAGAACGGCCAGGTGTTCATCCAGAGCAGCACCCAGCACCCCTCGGAGACCCAGGAGATCGTCTCCCACGTGCTCGGCGTGCCCGCCCACGAGGTGACCGTGCAGTGCCTGCGGATGGGCGGCGGCTTCGGCGGCAAGGAGATGCAGCCGCACGGGTTCGCGGCCATCGCCGCGCTCGGCGCCAAGCTGACCGGCCGGCCGGTCAGGTTCCGGCTCAACCGGACCCAGGACCTGACGATGTCCGGCAAGCGGCACGGCTTCCACGCCGACTGGAGGATCGGCTTCGACGCGGACGGCCGTATCCAGGCCCTGGACGCCACCCTGGTCGCGGACGGCGGCTGGAGCCTGGACCTCTCCGAGCCGGTGCTGGCCCGGGCGCTGTGCCACATCGACAACACGTACTGGATCCCCAACGCGCGCGTCGCCGGCCGGATCGCCAAGACCAACACGGTCTCCAACACCGCCTTCCGCGGCTTCGGCGGCCCGCAGGGCATGCTGGTGATCGAGGACATCCTGGGCCGCTGCGCGCCGCTGCTCGGCCTGGACCCGCTGGAGCTGCGGGAACGCAACTTCTACCAGCCGGGCCAGGGCCAGACCACGCCGTACGGGCAGCCGGTCACGCAGGCCGAGCGGATCTCCACCGTCTGGCAGCAGGTCCAGGACGACGCCGGTATAGCCGACCGCAGGCGCGAGATCGCCGCCTTCAACGCCGCGCACCCGGACACCAAGCGGGCGCTGGCGATCACCGGCATCAAGTTCGGCATCTCGTTCAACCTCACCGCCTTCAACCAGGGCGGCGCCCTCGTGCTGATCTACAAGGACGGTTCGGTCCTGATCAACCACGGCGGCACCGAGATGGGCCAGGGCCTGCACACCAAGATGCTCCAGGTGGCCGCGACCACGCTCGGCATCCCGCTGCACAAGGTGCGGCTGGCCCCGACGCGAACCGACAAGGTGCCCAACACCTCCGCCACCGCCGCCAGTTCCGGGGCGGACCTCAACGGCGGCGCGGTGAAGAACGCCTGCGAGCAGCTGCGCGACCGGCTGCTCCAGGTGGCCGCCAGCCGGCTCGGCGCGAACGCCTCGGACGTGCGCATCGTCGAGGGTGTCGCGCGTGCCCTCGGCAACGACACGGAGCTGGCCTGGGACGATCTGGTGCACACCGCGTACTTCCAGCGGGTGCAGCTGTCGGCGTCCGGTTACTACCGGACCGAGGGGCTGCACTGGGACGCGAAGACGTTCCGGGGCTCGCCCTTCAAGTACTTCGCGCACGGCGCCGCCGCGACCGAGGTGGAGGTCGACGGGTTCACCGGCAAGTACCGCATCCGGCGGGTGGACATCGTGCACGACGTCGGCGACAGCCTCTCCCCGATGATCGACCTCGGCCAGGTCGAGGGCGGTTTCGTGCAGGGCGCGGGCTGGCTGACGCTGGAGGACCTGCGCTGGGACACCGGTGACGGGCCGCACCGCGGCCGGCTGCTGACCCAGGCCGCCAGCACGTACAAGCTGCCCAGCTTCTCGGAGATGCCCGAGGAGTTCAACGTGACGCTGCTGGAGAACGCCACCGAAGAGGGCGCGGTGTACGGGTCCAAGGCGGTCGGTGAGCCGCCGCTGATGCTGGCGTTCTCGGTGCGGGAGGCGCTGCGGCAGGCCGTCGCGGCGTTCGGCCCGGACGGCGTCAGTGTGGAACTGGCCTCCCCGGCGACGCCGGAGGCCGTGTACTGGGCCCTGGACGCGGCCCGCAAGGGCGGCGCGCGGCACGACGGCGACGCCGCCGCCGGCCCGGGCGACGAGGTCCGCACCGGCACCAGCGTTCTGAGCAATGCCTGACATGACCTGGGTGGCCGCGGTCGCGCGGTTGCGGGCCCGCCGGGAACCCGGCGTGCTCGTGACCGTCGCGACCGTGCGCGGTCACGCGCCCCGCCGGGCGGGTGCCAAACTCGTCGTGGGGCAGCCCGAGACGTGGGGTTCGATCGGCGGCGGGAATATCGAGGCGGTCGCGATCGACCGGGCCCGCGAGCTGATCGGCAAGCCCGATGCGGAGCCGGAGCTGATGGAGTTCGCCCTCAACGACAAGGTCACCAACCGGCACGGCGTGCAGTGCTGCGGCGGGGCCGTCACCGTGCTGCTCGAACCGCTGCCGGTGGTCCCGGCGGTGGCGGTCTTCGGCGTCGGGCACGTCGGTCTCGAGCTGGCCCGCATCCTGGCCCGCCACCACCTCGACCTGCACCTGATCGACACCCGCCCGGACATGCTCACCGACGAACGGCTCGCCGTGCTGCTCGCGGACGCGGTGGCGCAGGTCTCCGTGCACCACACCCCGCTGCTCCCGGAGGAAGTGCTCGCGGAGCTGGCGCCCGGCACCCATGTGCTGATCATGACGCATGATCACGCCGAGGACGCCGCGCTGGCCGACGCCGCCCTGCGCACCGAGGGGCTCGGCTCGATCGGGCTGATCGGCTCTTCCGCCAAGTGGGCGCGGTTCCGGCACCGGCTGTCCACCGAGGGCGGGCACGACGCCGCCACCATCGACCGGATCAAGACACCCATCGGGCTGACCGAGATCACCGGCAAGGAACCCGCCACGATCGCGGTGAGCGTCGCGGCGGACCTGCTGCGGACCTTCGAACAAGGCCGTCCGTGAGCGGTGCCTGAGCGCTGTCCGGGCGCTGTCCGAGTGGCGCCTGAGCGCTGTCCGGGCGCCCGCCCGGGCGCTGTCCGTGCCGCCCGCGAGTGCTGCCGGACGCGGTGGCCGCGGCCCCGCCGGCCGGCCCGAGCGGGCTTGTAGGAGCCTACGAAGAGCCGGTTCCAGCCTGCGGGGTTTTCATGTCTTCCGCCCCTGGCTGACTTCCGCCGGTTGGCTGTGTACTCCTCACAAGGCGGCGCTGCGGGGCTCCACTGTCACTTCGGGTGCAGTGTCCCGCGCAGGCAGGGCAGGCAGGGCATCCGGGGGTCTCCCCCACCGTTTCCTACAAGGAGTGACCGTGACGGCGCACATCGAAGAGACGAGCATCCAGGACCTCAAGGTGGTCTGGATGGAGCAGGCGATCGGGCTGGCCACCCGGAGTGTGATGAACGGCGGCGGCCCCTTCGGCGCCCTGGTCGCCAAGGACGGTGAGGTCGTCGCGCTGGGGAACAACCAGGTCACCTCGAACCTGGACCCGACGGCGCACGCCGAGGTGAGCGCGATGCGCGCCGCCTGCAAGGAGCTGGGCACCTTCTCGCTCGACGGCTGCGTCCTGATCACGTCGTGCGAGCCGTGTCCGATGTGCCTGTCCTCCGCGCTGTGGGCGCGGGTCGACGGGATCGTCTACTCCGCCGACCGGCACGACGCCGCGGTGGCCGGTTTCGACGACCGCAAGTTCTACGACCTGTTCGACAAGAAGCCGCAGTCCGCCTGGCCCACCCGGGTCGAGCACCTGGACCTGCCCAACCGCACGGCGCCGTTCGACGCGTGGCTGGCCAAGGCCGACCGCATCGACTACTGAGCACCCCCGGTCACCCGGCTGGAAACAGTCGTACGGCCGATGCCCCGGCGGCCTGCCCGCCGGGGCATCGGCGTGTCCGGACCCCCGAGGGGTCATCGGTCACCAGTCGTCATCCGCCGGACGGCGACGAAGGCCACCGCCACCAGTGCGGCGGCGGCCCAGAAGGCGGTCTGGACGGCGTGCGGCGCGGCCGCGGGGCCGCCGGGGCGGGCCAGGCCGAGGTAGACGCTGCCGAGGACGGCGACGCCGAGGGTGGCGCCCAGTTGCTGGACGGCGTTCAGCAGGCCGGCGGCCGAACCGATCTCCTGGGGCCGCAGCGGTTTCAGCGCGAGGGTGAAGAAGGCCGGGGTGAACAGCCCGGCGCCCAGGCCGACGACGGCCAGCGCGACCAGCAGGTACGTCGGATACGCCGTGGGGTCGGCCGCGTGCAGGACGGCGACGGCGGCGAGCGTGCCGAGCAGCAGCACCGCGAGTCCCACGGCCATCAGGCGGTGCCCGTGCCGCCGTACCAGATGGGCGCCGGCCGTCCATGACGCCACGGCCAGGCCCGCGGACCAGGGAGCGAGGGTGAGTCCCGCGGTCAGCACGTCGGTGCCCAGTCCGAGCTGGAGGTGGAGCACGACGACCGTCGTCAGGCCGGTCGTGGCCGCGAAGAACACCGCCGAGGCCACCAGCGCGGCCGGGAAGCCGCGGTGCGTGAAGAGGCTCGGTTCCACCAGCGGGCTCCGGCCGGCCGCGGCCGTCGCGCGCTGGTGCAGCACGAAACCGGCCAGGACGGCCGCTCCGGCCGCGATCGTCGCCCAGCCGGTCGCCGACAGCTCGGTGATGTCGGCGCCGATCAGCGGCTGGACGACGAGTCCGGTGCCGAGCACGGCCAGCAGGGTGCCGACCGGGTCGAGCGCGGGGCGGCGCGGGGCGCGGTTCTCCGGCAGCCCGGACGCGAGGACGAGCACGGCGACGGAGAGCGGCACGTTGACGAGGAACGCGGCGCGCCATGACGAGCCGAACAGGTCGGCGTGGGTCAGGACGCCGCCGAGCACCGGCCCGGAGACCGCGGCCAGGCCCATCACCGGGCCGATGCCGCCCAGCGCCCTGGACAGCTCGTCGCCGGTGAACATGGCCCTGATCAGGCCGATGGTCTGCGGAATGATCATCGCCGCGGCCGCTCCCTGCACCGCGCGGCAGGCGATCAGGACGCCCGCCGACGGGGCCAGGGCGCAGGCGGCGGAGGCCAGCATGAACCCCGTGACACCGAGGACGAACAGCCGCCGCCGGCCGGCGATGTCGCCGAGCCGGCCGCCGGTGAGCAGCAGGACGGCGAAGGGCAGGGTGTAGGCCGCCGTGAACCACTGGATGTCCTGGACGCTTCCGCCCAGGTCGTCGTGGATCGCGGGCGCGGCGACCTGGACGATGGTCGCGTCCAGCAGGTTCATCGCCTCCCCGATCAGCAGGGCGGCGAGCGCCGGCCACCGCCCTCGGTAGGGCGTCGGTGCGGCGGGCGCGTGCACGGATTCAGCGGTCATCGGAGTTCCTCGGTTCCTCTCCACCGTCGTCGGCTCGGTCGCGAGTCAGGGTGGGAGCAGGGGGCGGGGGAACTCCAGCGCGAGGGCTTCGGCGAGGGTTTCTCTCCAGCGGAGACGGGTTTTACGACGGATCGCCACACGCCGGGCGAGTACACCCGCGGCTGCCGCGCGCGGCAGCCGTACGCGGCTGCCGTACGCGGCCCCGGTCAGCGTCGAACCGGTGCGGGTGCGGCCCTCTCCGCCGGTGGCCGGGTGCGTGCGCCGTCCGCCCTGGACAGGGCGAGTGCCGCCAGGGTCTCCGGGGCGCCGGCCTGGCCCCGGATGCCGGGGAAGGCGTTGATGTCGACGATCAGCGCGGTGCCGTCGCCGCGGTCGACGATGTCGACGCCGTAGACGTCGAGCGCGAAGACCTCGCCGGCCCGGTGGACCAGGGCGGCCCAGCCGGGCGGCAGGTCGCCGGGGGCGAGGGGCAGGGTGGGGCCGCGGCCCTCCGGGGAGAGTTCGGAGCGGCGCAGGGCGGCGAAGATCCGGTCGCCGATCGCCCAGAGTTTGCGGTCCCAGCCGTCGTTGGGGGTGAAGTCCTGGACCACGACGGGCTCGTGCGGGTGGGCGGCGGCCAGTTCCCGCAGCTGTGCGTCGTCGTCCACCCGGGCGACCACGTCGTGGCGGCGGCTGTGGCGGCTCTTGACCACGACGGGACCGGGGAGCGGCGGCCCGGCGGCCAGCCGGGCGAGCGTGCCGGAGGCGCGGGTGGCGGCGAAGGGGAGGCCGGCGCGCAGGGCGTGTGCGGCCATCGCCGTGCGGTCCTGGCACAGCGCGGTGGCCTCGGCCGAGTTGAGCACGGGGGCACCGCGCTCCTCCAGGCCGCGGGCGAGGGCGAGGGCCCGCGGGGTGCGCGCCTTGAGCAGGTAGAGGTCGGCGAGCGGTCCGGGGACGCGGCCGGCCGTGTCCGGGTCCAGCACCCGCACCTCGTGCTCGGCGGCGAGCAGGGCGGTGGTGGCGGCCAGCAGCGGGTGGCCGGGCTCGGGGGTGATCAGGCCGATTCTCATCCGGTCTTGCCGACCGCCGCGGCGACCTGCGCCGGGATCTGCGGGCGGGGCAGGGCGGCGCGTCCCTCGGCGGTCGCGAGGACCCCGGGCGCCGGGTGCGCTTCCAGGGCGTCGCCCGGGACGGTGGCCGTGCCCGCGCGGGCCAGGGCGAGGACGGCGCGGGCCACCCGGGCCGCCGCGTCGGGGACCTGACGGAAGCTCGGGAAGTCGTTCACGTCGACGACCACGGGGCCGTCCGGGCCGAGGACCACGTCCACGCCGTACAGATCGAGGCCGTAGACCAGGCCGACCCGGGCGGCTATCGCGGCCACCTCGGCGGACAGCCGTACGCGGCGTTCGCGTACCGCGTGGTCCGGGTGGAGCGGGGAGCGGCGCTCGGTGGCGTACAGCTCGCCGGCGACGCTGTACACCTTGATGTCGACGCCCGAGTTGGCCACGTACGGCTGGGCGATGAGCATCGTCTCCCCCGCCAGCAGGGTGAGTGTGGCGGCGAGCTGGTCCGGGGTGGGCACGAGGTGCACGCCGCGGCCCGAGCTGCCGTCGGCGGGCTTGACGACGAGCGGGTACTCCGACTCCGGTATCTCGGCGAGGAGTTCGGGCCGGGCGGCGGCGTAGGTGGGGGGCAGCGGGAGTCCCCGGCCGCGGCCGATGGCGGCGGCCAGGGCCTTGTCGCGTACGCCCCGGATCGAGCGGGCGTCGTTGACGGTGGTCATCCCGGCCGAGGCGGCGGCTTCGAGCAGGGTGAGTCCGGGGCCGCCGGAGACCGTCTTGAGCACCCAGGCGTCATGGGCGCCGGTGCGCACCGTCTCCGTCATGCGCAGCAGGGAGCCGCCCGGCCGCACCACGTCCACCTGATGCCCCCAGGCGGTGAGCCGCCCGATCACCTCGACCGGCATGCCGTCGTGGCGGTACTGCTCCTCCACCAGAAAGCAGAGCTTCATCGTTCTTCCCCGTAACCGCCGGGCGTCGCCCGCCCTTGTCGTCTGCCGTCCGGCACCCTGTGACCCTGTATGGCGTCACAGGATGTCATGAACCGTCGTGGGAACCGCCGGTGCGGGCCTGACGGCCCCTCCGGGCGGTCCGGTGCCGGACGGGCGGACGAGCGCAGCGGCGGGCGGCCGGGCGGCCGGGTCAGTCCCGGGCGAGGGTGACGTCCTGCTGCCGTACCGCGTGGAAGCGGGGGATCAGCAGCAGGCCGGCCTGGGGGGAGAGTTCCATGAGGGTGGCCTCGACGTGGGCCGTGCCGGGCTTGAGCGCGTCCGAGGGCAGGCCGGTGTTGGTCCAGCGATGCTCTGCGCCGTCGCACACGGCCCGGGTGCCACCGATGCCGTAACGGGTGAGGGAGTCGCTCGGGCTGATGGAGGAGCTGACGAAGACCGCGCCGGCCGCGTCGGTGCAGCGGTAGGTGCCGGAGAGGGTGACGGTGCCGTCGGCCGCCAGGCGGGCCGCCGGGTCGACGGTCACCGTCTCGGTCGCGGCGCGCGGGGCGGCGGCGGCCGGGGTGGCCGGTGCGCTGAGCAGCAGCGCGGCGGCGGTCGCGGCGAGGGCGCCGAGGACGGGGCGTACGGGGATGCGGAGAGTCATGGTGTCTCCCGGTGCGGTACGGGCGGGTGAGGGGTGAGCGAGCGGGTGGGTGGGCGGGCGGATGAGCGGGCGGATGGAATGGGATATTCCACTCGTACCGGGCGGCCGTACCCGTGGCCGCGATCATCACCCCTTCGGTGGCGCGTCCGCCTCCGACACCGCACGGTGCGCGTCAGGCGAGGACCGCGAAGCCGTCCAGCTCCACTAGTGCCGCCTCGTCCCACAGGCGGACCACGCCCACGACCGCCATCGCCGGGTAGTCGCGGCCCGCCGCCCGGCGCCAGAGCCGGCCGAGTTCGACGGCGTGGGCGCGGTAGGCGGCGACGTCGGTGGTGTAGACGGTGACGCGGGCGAGGTCGGCGGGGGTGCCGCCGGCGGCGCGCAGGGCGGTGAGGAGGTTGGCGAGGGCGCGGGCGAACTGGTCGGGGAGGGTGTCGCCGACGACCTTGCCGGCCGCGTCCAGGGCGGTCTGGCCGGCCAGGAACAGCACGCGGGAGCCGGTGGCGACGACGGCGTGCGAGAAGCCGGTGGGCGGGGACAGCTCGGGCGGGTTGACGCGCTCGGTGGTCACCTGGCTTCCTCCCCGGATTCCTCGCCGGTGTGCTGCCGGGCGTACAAGTCCTTGGCGATGACCGCGCGTTGCACCTCGCTGGCGCCTTCGTAGATCCGGGGGGCGCGCACCTCGCGGTAGAGGTGTTCGAGGAGGTGGCCGCGGCGCAGGGCGCGGGCGCCGTGCAGCTGCACGGCGGTGTCGACGACGTACTGCGCGGTCTCGGTGGCCAGGAGCTTGGCCATGGCGGCGCGCCGGGGCACGTCCGGGGCCGCCTGGTCGTACGCCGTCGCCGCCGCGTACACCATGAGGCGGGCCGCCTCGGTGCGCAGGGCCATCTCCGCGACCTGGTGGGCGACGGTCTGCAGGCCGCTCAGCGGGCCCCCGAAGGCGTCCCGGCGGGCGGTGTGGGCCACGGTGGCGTCCAGCGCGGCCTGCGCCATGCCGACCGCGAAGGCGCCGACGCTGGGCCGCAGGAGGTTGAGCGTGCCCATCGCCACCCGGAAGCCGCGGTCCACCTCGCCGAGCACGTCGTCCCCGGTGACGGGCACGCCGTCGAAGTCCAGGGTGCCGATGGGGTGCGGGGAGAGCATCTCCAGCGCACCGCCGGTCAGCCCCGGCCGGTCCGCGGGCACCAGGAAGGCGGTCACTCCCCGGGACCCGGCCCCGGGCGTGGTGCGCGCGAAGACGGTGTAGAAGTCGGCCTCGGGGGCGTTGGAGATCCAGCACTTGGCGCCGGTCAGCCGCCAGCGGCGGGCGGCGGGGGCCGCACCGCCCCCGCCCCCGCCCCCGTCCGCCCGCAGGGTCAGGGCCGCCGCGTCCGAGCCGGCGCCCGGCTCGGACAGGGCGAAGGCCGCCACCGCGTCGCCTCGCGCGACCGCCGGCAGCCAGCGGTCGCGCTGGGCCGGGGTGCCGTGGGCGTGCACCGGGTGGGCGCCCAGGCCCTGGAGGGCGAGGGCGGTCTCGGCCTCGGTGCAGGCGTACGCCAGGGACTCCCGCATCAGGCACAGGTCGAGGGCGCCCGAGGTGAACAGCCGCTCCAGCAGGCCGAGTCGGCCCAGTTCGGCCAGGAGCGGGCGGTTGACGCGGCCCGGCTCGCCCTTCCGCGCGAGCGGGCGCAGCCGGCCGGCGGCCAGGGAGCGCAGCTCGGCGCACCAGGCGGACTGCTGGGGATCGAGCGAGAATGCGGGCATCCGCCGGTCCTCCCTCCCCGGGCGACCGGGACGGCCGGGCGGCCGGGGTCCTCCGGGGGGCTCCCCGTCACCGTATCGCGCCCCGTTGACTGCCGTCACCAACACGATACGCTCCCTGTGCGAGCCCACCACGGCAAGGGGGCGAACCGCCATGGACCCGACGGACGCGAGAGACGCGACGGACCCTACGGACCCGAGAGACGCGAGAGTCCCGAGGGGCCCGGCGGACGCGATGAGCGCGACGGACCCGATGGGCGCGCCGGACCCGATGGGCCCGGCCAGGGAAGACCTCCGGGACGGCACCCGGCCGCCGGCCCCCTCGGCCCACGTGGACACCTTCGCGCGCGACCGCCTCCCGCCCCCCGACCAGTGGCCGCGGCTGCGCTTCGACCTGCCGGACCTGCGCTATCCGGCCCGCCTGAACTGCGCCGCCGAACTCCTGGCCGGGGCCGGTCCCGACGCCTCGCGCCCGGCCTTCCGCACACCGGACGGGCGGAGCTGGAGCTACGGGGACCTGCGCGCCCGGGTCGACCGCGTCGCGCACCTGCTGACCGGCGACCTCGGTGTGGTCCCCGGCAACCGGGTGCTGCTGCGCGGCCCGACCACCCCGTGGCTGGCGGCCTGCTGGCTGGCGGTGCTCAAGGCGGGCGCGATCGCGGTGACCGTGCTGGCCCAGCAGCGCCCGCGGGAACTGCGCACGATCTGCGAGCTGGCCCGCGTCCGGCACGCGCTGTGCGACGTCCGCGCCGCGGACGACCTCGTGAAGGCGGAGGTGCCGGGGCTGGCCGTCACGGTCTTCGGCGGCGACGCCCACGACGACCTGCTGCGCCGCCCGGCGCCCGAGGCGCCCTACCCGGCCGTGGACACCGCCGCCGACGACGTGGCGCTCATCGCGTTCACCTCCGGCACCACCGGGCGGCCCAAGGGCTGTGCGCACTTCCACCGGGACGTGCTGGCGATCGCGGACACCTTCTCCCGGCATGTGCTCAGGCCGCGCGCCGACGACGTCTTCACCGGCAGTCCCCCGCTCGGATTCACCTTCGGCCTCGGCGGTCTCGTGGTGTTCCCGCTGCGCGCGGGCGCCAGCGCCCTGCTGCTCGAACAGGCGCATCCCCGGCAGCTGCTGGCCGCGATCGCCGAGCACCGTGTCTCCGTGCTGTTCACGGCCCCCACCGCCTACCGCGCGATGCTCGACGCGCTGGACGCCCACGACGTCTCCTCGCTGCGGCGCTGCGTGTCGGCCGGCGAGAACCTGCCCGCGGCCACCTGGCACGCCTGGCACGCACGCACCGGGGTGCGCATCGTCAACGGCATCGGCGCCACCGAACTGCTGCACATCTTCGTCTCGGCGGCCGACGACGCCGTACGCCCCGGCACGACCGGGCTGCCCGTGCCGGGCTGGTCCGCGCGCGTGCAGGACGCGGACGGCCGGCCGGTGCCCGACGGCGAGCCCGGACTGCTCGCCGTCCAGGGCCCCGTCGGCTGCCGCTACCTCGACGATCCGCGCCAGCGGGTGTACGTCCGCGACGGCTGGAACGTCACCGGCGACACCTACGTCCGCGACGGGGACGGCTACTTCCGCTATGTGGCCCGCGCCGACGACATGATCATCTCGGCCGGGTACAACATCGCAGGCCCGGAGGTCGAGGACGCGCTGCTGCGCCACCCGGACGTGGCGGAGGCGGCGGTGGTCGGGCGGCCCGACGCGGCGCGCGGACAGGTGGTGGTGGCCTACGCCGTGCTGAGGGAGGGCGCGGCGCGGGACGCGGAGGCGCTGCGCGCGTTCGTGAAGGCGGAGCTGGTGCCGTACAAGTGCCCCCGCGAGATCGTGTTCCTGGACGCCCTGCCGCGCACGGCCACCGGCAAGCTCCAGCGGTTCCGGCTGCGCGGGCGGGGCGAGGGGCAGTGATGCCGACGACCTAAAATGATCAGTGTGTCCGAGCAGCCCGCGCAGCCCGCCCCCCGGTCCCTCATCGTCACCCTGTACGGCGCGTACGGCCGTTTCGCGCCGGGTCCGGTGCCCGTCGCCGAGCTGATCCGGCTGCTGGCCGCGGTGGGCGTGGACGCGCCGTCCGTGCGCTCCTCGGTGTCCCGGCTCAAGCGCCGCGGGCTGCTGCTGCCGGCCCGTACCGCGCGGGGCGCGGCCGGTTATGAACTCTCCGCCGAGGCCCGGCAGCTGCTCGACGACGGCGACCGCCGGATCTACGCCGGCGCGCCGCCCGCGGACGAGGGCTGGGTGCTGGCCGTGTTCTCGGTGCCGGAGTCGGAGCGCAACAAGCGGCACGTGCTGCGCTCCCGGCTGGCCGGGCTCGGCTTCGGCACGGCGGCGCCCGGCGTGTGGATCGCCCCGGCCCGGCTGCACGAGGAGACCCGGCACACGCTGCGGCGGCTCGGCCTGGACGCGTACGTGGACTTCTTCCGCGGTGAGCACCTGGGGTTCGCGCCGACCGCCGAGGCGGTCGGGCGCTGGTGGGACCTGGCCGCGATCGCCGAGCGGCACACGGCGTTCCTCGACCGGCACGCGCCGGTGCTGGCCGTCTGGGAGCGGCGGACCGGCACCCCGCCCGAGGAGGCGTACCGGGACTACCTGCTCGCCCTGGACTCCTGGCGCCACCTGCCCTACGCCGACCCCGGCCTGCCCGCGCGGCTGCTGCCCGCCGACTGGCCGGGGGCCCGTTCGGCCGCCGTCTTCCGGGGCCTGCACGAACGGCTGCGGGACGCGGGCGCGGCCTTCGCGGGCGTTCCCGGCCGGTGAGCGGTTCTTGTCCGCGCCGCGCCCCCGGGCAGGTCACTTCCGCAGCGTGAGCCGGGGGCCGGGCGCGTCCGTGCGGCCGGTGCGTGGGGGGCGGCTGCCCGCACGGTAGGGGGCCGGCCATGGCGCGGCGGGCCCCTCGTAGCCCTGTTCGGCGGCGGCGTGCAGGGTCCAGTGCGGGTCGTACAGGTGCGGCCGGGCGAGCGCGCACAGGTCGGTGCGCCCGGCCAGGATCAGGGAGTTGACGTCGTCCCAGGAGGAGATCGCGCCGACGGCGATCACCGGGACGCCCGCCTCGTGCCGGACCCGGTCGGCGAACGGCGTCTGGTAGGAGCGGCCGAACTCGGGCCGCTCCCCGGACACCACCTGCCCGGTGGAGACGTCGACGGCGTCGGCGCCGTGCGCGGCGAAGGCGCGGGCGATCTCCACGGCGTCCTCGGCCGTGGTGCCGCCCTCGGCCCAGTCGGTGGCGGAGATCCGCACGGTCATGGGCCGTTCCTCGGGCCACACCGCGCGTACGGCGTCGAAGACCTCCAGCGGGAAGCGCAGCCGGTTCTTTGGCGATCCGCCGTAGGCGTCGGTGCGGTGGTTGGTCAGCGGGGACAGGAAGCCGGAGAGCAGGTAGCCGTGGGCGCAGTGCAGTTCGAGCAGGTCGAAGCCGGCCCGGGCGGCCCGCCAGGCGGCGGAGGCGAACTGCTCGCGGAGGTCGGTGAGCTGCGCCCGGGTGAGCGTGCGCGGCACCTGGCCGCCGTCCCGGTACGGCAGCGGGGAGGCGGCCACCAGGGGCCAGTTGCCCTCGGGCAGCGGTTCGTCCATGCCCTCCCACATGCGTTTCGTGGAGCCCTTGCGGCCGCTGTGGCCGAGCTGGACGCCGATCGCGGTGCCGGGCGCCTGCCGGTGCACGAACTCGGTGATCCGCCGCCAGCCCTCCGTCTGCCGGCCGGTCCACAGGCCGGCGCAGCCGGGGGTGATCCGGCCCTCCGCGCTGACGCACACCATTTCGGTCATCACCAGTCCGGCGCCGCCCAGGGCGCGGGCGCCCAGGTGGACGAGGTGGAAGTCGCCGGGGACGCCGTCCACGGCCGAGTACATGTCCATCGGGGAGACCACGACCCGGTTGCGCAGGGTCAGCCCGCGCAGCCGGAACGGGGTGAACATCGGCGGCGTGCCGGGCGGGCAGCCGAAGTCGCGTTCCACGGCATCGGTGAAGCGGGCGTCGCGCAGCCGCAGGTTGCCGTGGGTGACGCGGCGGCTGCGGGTGAGCAGGTTGAAGGCGAACTCGCGGGGCGGGCGGCCGAGGTAGAGGCCCAGGTTCTCGAACCACTCCAGGCTGGCCCGCGCGGCGCGCTGGGTGGAGGCGACGACCGGCTTGCGCTCCTGCTCGTAGGCGGCGAGCGCGCCGGGCAGGGACGGCTGTTCGTCCAGGCAGGCGGCGAGCGCGAGGGCGTCCTCCACGGCGAGCTTGGTGCCGGAGCCGATGGAGAAGTGGGCGGTGTGCGCGGCGTCGCCGAGCAGCACCAGATTGCCGTGCGACCAGCGGTCGTTGACCACCGTGCGGAAGGTGGTCCACGCGGACTTGTGGGAGCGCAGCGGCCGGCCGCCGAGCGCGTCCGCGAAGATCTTGGCGCACCGCTCGACGGACTCCGTCTCCTCCAGGCCGGCGAGGCCGGCGGCCCGCCACACCTCCTCGCGCATCTCGACGATGACCGTCGAGGCGTCGGGCGCGTAGGGGTAGCCGTGCAGCTGCATCACGCCGTGCTCGGTCTCGGCGGTCTCGAAGCGGAAGGCGTCGAAGGCGAAGTCGGCGGCGAGCCAGATGTAGCGGCAGCGGTGCCCGGTGATCCGGGGCCGGAAGACGTCGGCGCGGGCCTGGCGGGTGGCGCTGTGCACGCCGTCCGCGGCGACGACCAGGTCGTACGCCGCGGTGAGCCGGGCGGTGTCCGGCGCGGCGGTCCTGAAGCGCAGGTCGACGCCGAGGGCGCGGCAGCGCTCGTGCAGGATCTCCAGGAGCCGGCGCCGGCCGAGGGCGGCGAAGCCGTGGCCGCCGCACGTGTGCCGGACGCCCCGGTGGACGACGTCGATGTCGTCCCAGCGCACGAACTCCTCGCACAGGGCCCGGTGGACGACCGGGTCGGCGTGCTCGATGCCGCCGAGCGTCTCGTCGGACAGGACGACTCCGAAGCCGAAGGTGTCGTCGGGGGCGTTGCGCTCCCAGACGGTGATCTCGCGGGCGGGATCGAGCCGTTTGAGCAGGGCCGCCGCGTACAGGCCGCCGGGGCCGCCGCCGATCACCGCGACCCGCGCGGCACCGCCGGTCATGCCCGTCTCACCTGCCCTGCCACTTGGGCGGGCGCTTCTCGGTGAAGGCCGCGTGGAACTCGGCGTAGTCCTCGCCGTGCATCAGCAGGGCCTGGGTGGCGGCGTCCAGCTCGACCGCGGCGGCCAGCGGCAGGTCCAGTTCGGCGGTGAGCAGCGCCTTGGTCTGCGCGTGGGCGAGGGCGGGGCCGTCGGCCAGCCGGCGGGCCAGGGCGGCGGCCTCCGCGTCGGCGTGGCCCTCGTCGGTGAGGAGGCTGACCAGGCCGATCCGTTCGGCCTCGGGCGCCCGGACCGGCTCGCCGAGCATCAGCAGCCGGGTGGCGTGGCCGAGACCGACCACCCGGGGCAGCAGATAGGCGGCACCCATGTCGCCGCCGGACAGGCCGACGCGGGTGAAGAGGAAGGCGAAGCGGGCGCTGGGGTCGGCCACCCGGAAGTCGGCGGCCAGCGCCAGCACGGCACCCGCGCCGGCCGCCACGCCGTGCACCGCCGCGATCACCGGGAACGGGCACTCCCGTACGGCCCGGACCACCTGCCCGGTCATCCGGTTGAAGTCCAGCAGCGCGGCGGTGTCCATCGACAGGGTGGCGCCGATGATCTCCTCGACGTCGCCGCCCGAGCAGAAGCCGCGCCCCTCGCCGGCCAGCACCAGGGCGCGCACGGCGCGTTCCCGGGAGAGTTCGGCGAGCAGGTCGCGCAGGTCGGCGTAGGCGCCGAAGGTGAGGGCGTTGAGCTTGTCGGGGCGGGCGAGGGTGACCGTGGCCACGCCGTCGTCGAAGGTGACGCGCAGGTGGCGCCAGTGCGGGGTGCGGGTGGCGGAGCCGGTGAAGGGACTCATGACGTACGGCCTCCTCGGCGGACTGCCTCGGTCGCTGCGGTGGCTCGTTCAGGTCGGTCTGTTCCGTCTGTCTGTTGTTCCGTCTGTCTGTCTGCCTGCCCATCGGAGCTGTCTGCCGTCGAAGTTATCACTCATCTGTGACCGCCGTCACGAGTGCGCGATAGAGCGCGTGACAATGTGGCCGGGACCCGCCGCTTCGTCACAGGTCGTCGATGGCGCGGTAACGGGGGGCGCGGCCGGGCGGGTCGCGGCCGGCGCGTGGGTAGGGGCGTGGGAGCCGGGCCGCGCGGTCCGGGACGGAGGGCGCCGGGGACCGGTCACGGCGTCCCCCGTACCATTCCTCGTCGAAAGCAGGTCAGCCTCATGGTGACCACTGGGACGCCCTGCGCCACGAACGGACCCACGGTGTACGAACGCCCCTCAGCCGGCGCCTCCTGGCGTGTCGCGCTGCCGCACACGGCCGCCGCAGTGCCGGTGGCGCGTGCCCTCGTCCGCGCGGCGCTGGCCGAGCTGGAGCACACCGCCGACGGCGACACGGCGGAGCTGCTCACGGCCGAGCTGGTCGCCAACGCCGTGGAGCACACCGCGGGCAGCGGCCCGATAGAGCTGGTGGTCCGGCTGCTGCCGGGCGGCTGTCACATCGAGGTGCACGACGGGGACCCGGCGCCGCCCGACGGTCTCGCCCGGCCGGGCCTCACCCCGCCCGATCCCTGGCAGGAGGACGGGCGCGGGCTGCTGCTGATCCGCGCGCTCAGCTCGTCCTGCGGGCACCGCCCGACCGGGACCGGCAAGGCGGTGTGGTTCAGGCTGTCCGCAGCTCCTCGCGGGCCGCGTCCGGCGTGAGGGCCGGGGCGTCCGGGCCGTCCGGGGTCGCCACCTGGTGGGCGAACCGGGAGTTGCGGCGCCCGTAGAGGACGTAGAGCAGCGCTCCGGCGGCGAGGAACGCGGCGAACTGGAGCCAGGTCCTCCAGCCCGTCTCGTACATCAGGTACAGGCAGCAGCCGACGCCGAGCAGCGGGACCGCCGGGTAGAGCGGCACCCGGAAGCCGCGGGGCAGGCCCGGGGCGCGGCGGCGCAGCGCGATCACGGCGATGTTGACGACGGCCATGACGGCGAGGGTGCCGATGGTGCACAGGTTCATCACGGCGCCGAGGGAGGCGAAGGCCGCCGGGAGCGCGAAGACGACGGCGACGATCAGGGTGCCGGCGACCGGGGTGGAGGTCTTCGGGGAGACCTTCTCGAAGACCGGCGGGATCAGGCCGTCCCGGGACATCGACATCAGGATGCGGGTCTGGCCGTACATCACGGCGAGCACGACGGAGGCGATGGCGACGACCGCGCCGAAGGCGATGACCCCGCCGCCGGCACCCGAGCCGGTGACCTCGTCGACGACGTAGGAGAGGGCCGCGGGGCGGCCGGCCACCTGGGTGCCGCCGATGGCGCCGATCGCCGCGAGGGCGACCGCGCAGTACAGCAGGGTCACGATGCCCATGCAGACCATGATCGCGACCGGGATGTCCCGGCGCGGGTTCTTCGCCTCCTCACCGGCCGTGGTGATCGCGTCGAAGCCGATGTACGAGAAGAACGCGGCCGTGGTGCCCGCGCCGATGCCGCCGAGACCGGCCGGGGAGAACGGGGTGAGGTTGCCGTCCTTGAAGGCGCTGTAGCCGACGGCGCAGAAGGCCAGCAGGATGACGAGCTTCACGGCGGCCATGGCGGCCGTGGCCCGGGCGCTCTCGCGCACCCCGCGCACCAGCAGCACCGAGGCCATGGCGATGACGATCACAGCCGGCAGGTTCATGATGCCGCCGTCGCCGGGGCCCTGGGACAGGGCGGCCGGGAGCTGGACGCCGGTGAGGCTGTGCAGCAGTTCGTTGACGTACTGGCTCCAGCCGACCGCGACCGCCGAGACGGACACGCCGTACTCGAGCAGCAGGCACCAGCCGACCAGGAAGGCGGTGGACTCGCCGAGTCCGGCGTAGGCGAAGGAGTACGACGACCCGGACACCGGGATCGCGCCGCCCAGCTCCGCGAAGGAGAACGCGGTGAAGACGCAGGTGATCGCGGCGAGCACGAAGGAGACGACGACGGCCGGGCCGGCCTGGGCGACCGAGTCGGAGAGACCGACGAAGATGCCGGTGCCGACGATGGCGCCGACGCCGAAGCAGATGAGCTGGAAGAGGCCCATGGTGCGCTTGAGGCCGTGGCCCTCGCGGTCGGCTCCGGATTCGGCGACGAGCAGGTGCGGGGACTTGATGCGGGGAGCGGGCATGCGGGTGGTGCTCGTTTCTGATGGTGCGGGCGCCCGTCGTGGGAGCGCGGCGGCGGCCGCGGAAGGGGTGGTTCCGGGCCGCCGGTCAGGATAGTGCCTGGTCGGGTGGTGGGGACAATGCCTGGTCGGGCGCTGTGGGTAGGGCCGTCAGGCCAGCGTGGCGACCAGGACCGCCTTGATGGTGTGCAGACGGTTCTCCGCCTCGTCGAAGACGATCGAGTGGGGCGACTCGAAGACCTCGTCGGTCACTTCCAGGGAGGTCAGGCCGTACTGCTCGTGGATGCCGCGGGCGACCTTGGTGCCCAGGTCGTGGAAGGCGGGCAGGCAGTGCAGGAACTTCACGTCCGGGTTGCCGGTGGCGCGCAGCACGTCCATGGTCACGGCGTACGGGGCCAGCGACTCGATGCGCTCGGCCCACACCTCCTTGGGCTCGCCCATGGAGACCCAGACGTCGGTGGCGACGAAGTCGGCGCCGCGCACGCCGTCGGCCAGGGACTCGGTGAGGGTCAGGCGGGCGCCGCTGAGCGCGGCCAGTTCGTGCGCCCGGTCGACGATCTCCTGGGCGGGCCAGTAGCTCTTGGGCGCGACCAGGCGTACGTCCATGCCGAGCAGGGCGCCGGTGATCAGGTAGGAGTTGCCCATGTTGAAGCGGGCGTCGCCGAGGTAGGCGAAGGCGATCTCGCGCAGCGGCTTGTCGCTGTGCTCGGTCATGGTGAGCACGTCGGCGAGCATCTGGGTGGGGTGCCAGTCGTCGGTGAGCCCGTTGTAGACGGGCACGCCGGCGTGGGCGGCCAGTTCCTCGATGTCGCGCTGCCCGTCCCCGCGGAACTCGATCGCGTCGAACATCCGCCCGAGCACCCGGGCGGTGTCCCGCACGGACTCCTTGTGCCCGATCTGCGATCCGGACGGGTCGAGATATGTGGTCGAGGCGCCCTGGTCGGCGGCGGCGACCTCGAACGCGCAGCGGGTGCGCGTCGAGGTCTTCTCGAAGATCAGCGCGATGTTCCTGCCCGTCAGGTACCGCGTCTCCGTCCCGGCCCGCTTGGCCGCCTTCAGCTCGGCGGCCAGCTCGATCAGGCCGCGGAACTCCTCCTCGGTGAAGTCCAGCTCCTTGAGGAAGTGGCGGCCGGCGAGGGCGGTCGGGACTGTCGCCATGGGGGCGCTCCAAGACGGGTGGAATACAGGGACTGTGGAATTATATACGACTCCTAGAATTTCTATACGACCGAGGTCTGGAGGTCTCTACGAACGGCTTCCACGCGAACGAGGTCCACGCGCGGACGAGGTCTACGCGATCGCGTCGCGCTGCACCGGGCAGCTCATGCAGCGCGGCCCGCCCCGGCCCCGCCCCAGCTCGCTGCCGGGGATCTCGATCACCTCGATGCCCTGCTTGCGCAGGTGCGTGTTGGTGGTGACGTTGCGCTCGTAGGCGACGACGACGCCCGGCTCGACCGCGAGCACGTTGCAGCCGTCGTCCCACTGCTCGCGCTCGGCCGCGTGCACGTCCTGGGTGGCGGTGAGCACCCGGATCTCGCTCAGGCCCAGCGCCGCGGCGATCGCGCGGTGCATGTGCTCGGGCGGATGGTCGGTGACCTTCAGCTCCTTGTCGCCCGAGCCCGGTTCGATGGTGTACGAGCGGAGCATGCCGAGCCCGGCGTACTGGGTGAAGGTGTCCGCGCCGACCATGGTCATCACCGTGTCCAGGTGCATGAACGCCCGCCGCTTGGGCATGTCGAGCGCCACGATGGTCCGGGCCGACCCGGCGGCGAACAGCTTGTGCGCGAGCATCTCCACGGCCTGCGGAGTGGTCCGCTCGCTCATCCCGATGAGCACCGCGCCGTTGCCGATGACCAGCACGTCCCCGCCCTCGATGGTGGACGGGTAGTCGGCCTGGCCCTCGGACCACACATGGAAGGTCTCGCGGCGGAAGACGGGGTGGTAGCGGTAGATCGCCTCGAAGTGCACGGTCTCGCGCTGCCGGGCGGGCCAGCGCATCGCGTTGATGGAGACGCCGTCGTAGATCCAGGCGGAGGTGTCCCGGGTGAACAGGTGGTTGGGCAGCGGGCCGAGCAGGAAGTCGTCCAGGTCCATCACATGGAACCGCACCGAGGACGGCTCCGCGTACGCCCGCAGGAACTCCCGTTTGGTCATGCCGCCGACCAGCGCCTGGGCCAGCTCGGGCGCGGACAGCGTCTCGAAGGCGGCTCTGAGGTGGTCGGTGGCGAGCGGGCCGTACTCCTTCTCGTCGAAGACGCGGTCCAGGACGAGCGACCGGGCCGACGGGATCTCCATCGTCTCGGTCAGCAGGTCGCCGAAGAGGTGCACGGCGACCCCGCGGTCGCGCAGCACGTCGGCGAACCCGTCGTGCTCGGCGCGCGCCCGGCGCACCCACAGCACGTCGTCGAAGAGAAGGGCGTCCTTGTTGCTGGGGGTGAGCCTTTTGAGCTCAAGATCCGGCCGGTGCAGGATGACGCGGCGCAGCCGCCCGGCCTCGGAGTCGACGTGGAATCCCATGCCTCCATCCTGACCACGGATGCGCGCCTTCACCCTCCCTTGCCGGTTTCCGTGCGGTTCCGTCGTGCGGTTCCGTCGTGCGGTTATGCCGCCGGGCCGGCCGTGCCGGACGCGGGGTCCGGCACGGCCGGGTGCGTCACAGCCGCGGGTCGACCGGCTCCGACTCCAGGGCCAGCACGGCGAACACCGCCTCGTGCACCCGCCACAGCGGTTCGCCCTCCGCGAGCCGGTCCAGAGCCTCCAGGCCGAGGGCGTACTCGCGCAGCGCCAGCGAGCGCTTGTGGTTCACGAACCGCTGCCGCAGCCGGGCGAGGTTGTCCGGACGGGTGTACTCGGGACCGTAGATGATCCGCAGGTACTCCCGGCCGCGGCACTTGACGCCCGGCTGGACCAGGCGGCCCTGCTCGGTGCGGACCAGGGCGCCCAGCGGCTTGACCACCATGCCCTCGCCGCCGCGGCCGGTCATCTCCAGCCACCAGTCGACGCCCGCCCGCACCGACTCCGGGTCGGCGGTGTCGACGTACAGGCGGCGGGTGATCTGGAGGAGTCCTGTGGTGTCGTGCTCCACCAGCCGGTCGATCAGCGCGAGCTGTTCGTCGTGCGGCAGCCCGGCGAGGCTGCGGCCCTGGACGGCGAGGATCTGGAACGGCGCCAGGCGGACGCCGTCCAGGCCCTCGGTGGTCCAGCAGTAGCGGCGGTAGGCGGCCGTGAACGCGGCGGCGTCCGCGGCGCGCTCCCGCTGGCGGCCCAGCAGCCCGGCCACGTCCACCCCGCGGGCCGCGGCGCCCTCCAGCGCGGCCAGCGCACCGGGGAACACCGCCCCGGAGGCCGCGCCCACCGCCGCGTACTGCGCGCGCAGCAGGCCCGACGCCTTCAGCGACCACGGCATCAGCTCGGCGTCCAGGAGCAGCCAGTCGGTGTCGAGTTCCGCCCACAGGCCGGCCTCGGTCGCCGCCGTGCGCAGCCGGCCGAGGATCTGCTCGGCGACCTCCGGGTCGTCGAAGAAGGGGCGCCCGGTGCGGGTGCAGAGGGAGCCGGTCGGCCCGTCCACGCCGAAGCGCTCGCGCGCGGTCCGCGCGTCCCGGCACACCAGGACCACCGCCCGCGAGCCCATGTGCTTCTCCTCGCACACCACCCGGGCCACGCCGTCCTCCCGGTACTGGGCGAACGCCTCCTTCGGGTGCTCCAGGTAGCCGTCCTCCTTCGAGGTGGCGGTCGGCGCCATGGTGGGCGGCAGGTAGGGCAGCAGCCGCGGATCGATCGCGAAGCGGCTCATGACCTCCAGGGCCGCCGCCCCGTTCTCCTCGCGCACCGCGACCCGGCCCGCGTGCCGGGTCTCCACCGCCCGGCGGCCGGACACGTCCCCGAGGTCCAGCGGCCGCCCGTCGTGTCCGCCGGGCGCCTCCGAACGCAGCGGCTTCACCGGCTCGTACCAGACCCGCTCGGCCGGTACGTCGACCAGCTCGCGCTCCGGCCAGCGCAGCGCGGTCAGCTTGCCGCCGAAGACGGCGCCGGTGTCCAGGCAGAGGGTGTTGTTGATCCAGGTGGCCTCCGGGACGGGAGTGTGGCCGTAGACCACGGCCGCCCGGCCCCGGTAGTCCTCCGCCCACGGATAGCGCACCGGCAGGCCGAACTCGTCGGTCTCGCCGGTGGTGTCGCCGTACAGCGCGTGCGAGCGGACCCGGCCGGAGGTGCGGCCGTGGTACTTCTCGGGCAGCCCGGCGTGGCAGACCACCAGCCGGCCGCTGTCCAGGACGTAGTGGCTGACCAGGCCGTCGATGAACTCCCGTACCTCGGCCCGGAACTCCTCGCTCTCCTGCGCCATCTGCGCGACGGTCTCGGCGAGTCCGTGGGTGTGCTGGACGGTGCGGCCCTTGAGGTGGCGGCCGTACTTGTTCTCGTGGTTGCCCGGGACGCACAGCGCGTGGCCGGACTTCACCATCGCCATCACGCGGCGCAGCACGCCGGGCGAGTCGGGGCCGCGGTCGACGAGGTCGCCGACGAAGACCGCGGTACGGCCCTGCGGGTGGACGCCGTCGGCGTAGCCCAGCTCGGCGAGCAGGGTTTCCAGTTCGGCGGCGCAGCCGTGCACGTCGCCGATGATGTCGAAGGGGCCGGTGAGGTGGGTGAGGTCGTTGAAGCGCTTCTCGGTGACGACCGAGGCGTGCTCGGCCTCCTCGGTGCCGCGCAGCACGTGCACCTTGCGGAAGCCCTCGCGCTCCAGGTGGCGCAGGGAGCGGCGCAGTTCGCGGGTGTGCCGCTGGATGACCCGGCGGGGCATGCCGGCGCGGTCGGCGCGGGCCGCGTTGCGCTCGGCGCACACCTGCTCGGGCACGTCGAGCACGATGGCGATGGGCAGCACGTCGTGCCGCTTGGCCAGCTCGATCAGCTGCCGCCGGCCGTCCTGCTGCACGTTGGTGGCGTCGACGACGGTACGGCGGCCGGCCGCAAGCCGCTTGCCGGCGATGTAGTGCAGCACGTCGAAGGCGTCGCGGGAGGCGCTCTGGTCGTTCTCGTCGTCGGCGACCAGGCCCCGGCAGAAGTCGGAGGAGATGACCTCGGTGGGGCTGAAGTGGCGGCGGGCGAAGGTGGACTTGCCCGAGCCGGAGGCGCCGACCAGGACGACGAGGGAGAGGTCGGTGACGGGCAGGACGCGGCCCTGCCGGGTGGTCGTGGTGCTGGTGGTGCTGGTGCCGCTGGTGCTGGTGGTGGTGTTCGTGTTGGCCGGGGTCTCGCTCATGCTGCCTTCGCCTCCTTTGTGCGCGTGTGGGTGCGGCCGTGGTGGTCGGGGGCCGTGCGGGTGAACACGGCCATCTGGGTGGGCGGGCCCACCTCGGGGTCGTCCGGGCCGACCGGGGTGTGGCCGACGGTGTACCCGTGGCGCCGGGCCACCGCGTCCGCCCAGGCGCGGAACTGGTCGCGCGTCCACTCGAAGCGGTGGTCGCCGTGCCGGACGTGCCCGGCGGGCAGGGTCTCCCAGCGGACGTTGTACTCGGCGTTCGGGGTGGTCACCAGCACCGTACGGGGGCGGGCGGCACCGAACACCGCGTACTCCAGGGCGGGCAGCCGGGGCAGGTCGAGGTGCTCGATCACCTCGCTCAGCACGGCGGCGTCGTAACCGGCCAGCTGCTTGTCGGTGTAGACGAGGGAGCCCTGCCGCAGGGTGACGCGCGCGGCCTGCCGCTCCCCCATCCGGTCCAGCTTCAGCCGCCGGGCGGCCATGGTGAGGGCGCGCACCGACACGTCCACAGCGACGATCTCGGTGAACCGCGCGTCCTTCAGCAGCGCCTGCACCAACTGGCCCTCGCCGCAGCCGAGGTCGAGCACCCGGGCCGCGCCGGACTCCGTCAGGGCCGCGACGATCGCCTCGCGGCGTCGCACGGCGAGGGAGACGGGCTTCTCCCCCGGCACCTCTTCGGTGCCGGACTCCCCGGACGCCCCGGACGCCCCGGACTCCCCGGACTCCCCGGACTCCCCGGTCTCGGCGGTCTCGTCGGACTCGCCGGTCTCATCGGTCTCGGTGCGTACCGCGTTGTCGATGTCCTCGACCGCGCTGTCGTCCGTCTCGGCCAGCCGGATCAGCTCCAGGCGTTCGATCGCCTGCCGGGTGAGCGACCAGCGGCGGGACAGATAGCGGCTGGTGATCAGCTTCTGCTCCGGGTGCGCGGGCAGCCAGCCCTCGCCGGCCCGCAGCAGTTTGTCGACCTCGTCGGCGGAGACCCAGTAGTGCTTGGCGTCGTCGAGGACGGGCAGCAGGACGTACAGGTGGCGCAGGGCCTGGGCGAGGGTGTTCGTCGCGGACTCCAGCACCAGGCACACGTAACGGGAGTCGCCCCACTGGGGGAACCCGGTGTCCAGCGGGACGGGTTCGGCGGTGACCGTCCACCCGAGCGGCTCGAAGAGCCGCCCGACGAGCGCGGGGCCGCCGCGGGCGGGCAGCGCGGGTATCTCGATACGCAACGGGCGGGTCTGGCCGGGCAGTTCGGGCCGGGTAGCGCACGCGCCGCGCAGCGCGCTGGAGAACACCGCGCTCAGCGCCACCGCGAGCAGTGAGGAGGCGGCGTAGGGGCGGTCGTTGACGTACTGCGCGAGCGCCGCGCCGGGTGCGCCGCCACGGCCCTTGCCCTTGCCCCGCCGCACCAGCGCCACCGCGTCGACCTCCAGCAGCAGCGCCGCCGTGCAGCGCTGTTCGTCCGCCTCGGGGTAGAGGACGTGCGCCGTGCCGTAGGACGTGGAGAACGCCTGCGCCTTGCCGGGATGCTTGTGCAGCAGGTACCCGAGGTCGGTCGCGGGGCGCTCGGCGGTGCCGGTGGTGGTGATGGTCAGGAACATGGGTGGGCCTCTCCGGCCGGACGGACGACTGCGGTGCCGCACACGCACGGGCCCCCGGGACGGTTCCCGGGGGCCCGGCAGGACGACGCCCCCACCCTGGCACAGAGCGCATCGGCAACGCCCGCGTTTATTTGCCGTATTCCCCGCCTTCGGCGGCCCGGCCCGCGTCCCGGCGGCGCGGACCGTCGTTGTCAGGGGGGCCGGTACGGGACCGGTCCCCGGGTGAACGGCAGGGGAGGCGGCGAGTGGTGGACTGGATGCCCCGTGAGCAGTGGGTGAAGACGCAGCCGCAGGCGCTGGTGGCGGCGTGCGTGGTGGTGCTGGACGACGACGGCCGTGTGCTGTTGCTGCGCTACGGCCCCGGCCAGCCGGGCGCGGGGAGCTGGTGGCTGCCGGGCGGGATGGTGGACCACGGCGAGGACCCGTGGACGGCGGCGCGGCGGGAGACGCGCGAGGAGACCGGCATCGAACTGGGACCGCTGCCGACGCTGATCGGGGTGGACCATCGCGTGGACGTCCTGGGCACCGGGCCGGTCCTCGACTGCTTCTTCCACGGCGGCACGCTCCAGGACGGCACGCGGACGGCCGTCCGGCTCAGTGCCGAGCACGACCGGTTCGGCTGGTTCGACCCGGCGGAACTCCCGGGCACCCGGCTCACGGCACCGCTGGCCGCCCTGGTGGCGCTGCGGCAGGCGGCACTGGACGGTGCGGTGGTGTGCCTGCGCGAGAGCCTGCCCTGGCAGTGAGCGGGCGCCGTCCGGGCCGTTCCGGCGGGGAGCAGGGCGGCGGCCGGGCCGACCGGCTCCGCCGCCGACCGGCCGGGGCGGAGACGACCGGCCGGGGCGGAGACAGGCGGCCGGGGCGGAGGCGGGCGGCGCGGCGGCTACGCCAGCTGTGACTGGACCTGGCTGGAGATCAGCTCCAGGTGGTCCAGGTCGGAGAGGTCGAGGATCTGCAGGTAGATCCGCCGGGAGCCGATCTCGGCGTAGCGGCCGATCTTGTCGACGACCTCGGCCGGGGTGCCCGCCAGGCCGTTGGCCCGCAGTTCGTCGGGTTCGCGGCCGATCGCGGCGGCGCGGCGGGCGATCTCGGCCTCGTCGCGGCCGACGCAGGCGACCAGGGCGTTGGAGTAGGTGAGGTCACCGGCGGCGCGGTCGGCCTCCTCGGCGGCGGCCCGGACCCGGTCGAACTGCCGGGCGCTGTCCTCGACCGAGGCGAAGGGCATGTTGAACTCGTCGGCGTACCGGGCGGCGAGGCGCGGGGTGCGGGTCGCGCCGTGCCCGCCGATGAGGACCGGGATCTTCGCCTGCGCGGGCTTGGGCAGCGCGGGCGAGTCGGTGAGCTGGTAGTGCGCGCCGCGGAAGTCGAAGGTCTGGCCGGTCTCGGTCGCCCACAGGCCGGTGACGACGGCCAGCTGCTCCTCCAGCCGGGCGAACTTCTCCTTCGGGAACGGGATGCCGTACGCCTTGTGCTCCTCCTCGAACCAGCCCGCGCCCAGGCCCAGCTCGACCCGGCCGCCGGACATCTGGTCGACCTGGGCGACCTGGACGGCGAGCACGCCGGGCAGCCGGAAGGTACCGGCGGTCATCAGCGTGCCCAGGCGGATGCGGCGGGTCTCGCGGGCGAGTCCGGCGAGGGTGATCCAGGCGTCGGTGGGGCCGGGCAGGCCGTCACCGCCACCCATCCGGAGGTAGTGGTCGCTGCGGAAGAAGGCGTCGAAGCCGAGGTCCTCGGTGGCCTTGGCGACGGTGAGCAGGGTGTCGTAGGAGGCGCCCTGCTGGGGCTCGGTGAAGATACGCAGATCCATGCCTCCATCCTGCACGCCGGAGCGCCGTACGGCCCTGCCGACCCCACGGGCGGCGGCCGACGGCGTACGTCATCACCGCCCGCGCGACCTCACCACCGCATCCGCCGGACGGCTCGGGCCGCCCCCGCCGGACGGCTCAGCCCGCTTCGCGTTCCGGCAGGTCCGGCAGGATCGTCGCCTCCCGGGCCGCCAGTTTGCGCAGCATCTCGCGGACCCGGTCGCGGGACTCGTCGGCCGCGTCGATCGCCTCCACGCACTGCCAGTACGTCCGCTCGTCGGCCGCCGCGCTGGCGATGCCGACCAGGGCGATGCCGACCTCGCCGAGCAGGCCGCCCAGGCACAGCAACGTCCGTCGCGCGTCGGTCAGTTCGGTCAGCTGGGCGGCGCGCAGCTCATCGGGGGCGAGGTCCGGCGCGTCCAGGACTCCGCACCCCCTGCCCGCCAGCTCGGTCAGCCCCAGTGCCTCGCCGCGCAGTTCCGGCGGGCCGCTGACGGCGAGGCGGCTGCCGACCGCCTGCGCCAGGGCCTGTGCCTGCCACACCTCCGTCAGGACGGCGGGGGCCTCGCCGCATCCCGCCAGGGCACGCCTGCTCGCCACGATGAGCCGCATCGCGTCCATGCGCCGCCCCCGTCCTCTCCCGACGTACTCCTCGCACGTCAGCCCGAACTACCTTGTTCACTACCCAGAGTGAAGGCGCGGAAGCAAAAAAGCCAGAGCAAGGCGGAAATCTGCGGACAACAAATCGATTTCGACCGGGTGAACGACTCCGGAGAGTAATAGCGGATTGGTCAATTCCGTTCTGGTGACGGCGGGTTGCGCGTCCCGTCCGGGACCGGGAACCTCCGCTCGTTCCGGTCGATCTTCGCGGCCAGCGCCGCCAGCGGATCGACGCCGAGCACCTGGCACAGCTGCAGCAGGTACGCGAGGACGTCCGCGACCTCGTCGGTCACCCGGAAGGCGGTCTCCGGATCGGCCATCACGCGGGCCGACTCCTCGGGGGTCAGCCACTGGAAGATCTCGACCAGTTCGGACGCCTCGACGCTGAGGGCGGCGACGAGATTCTTCGGCGTGTGGTACGGCTGCCAGGCGCGCGCTGCGGCGAACTCGGCGAGCCGGCGTTGCAGCGCGGCCAGGTCGGGGGCGCCGGGCGGCGGTTCTCCTCCGGGGGCGGCGGTCTCGTGGGGCTCGGGGTAATCGTTCACGGCATCAGGTCTACCACCCGCGCCGCGCGTACCCGGCCCGCCCAGGAGCCGTCGTGCACCGCCCCGGCGAGCCGGATGTGGCCGCGTGCGCACATGCGGGCCGCGAGCCGCAGCAACGCGTCGCGCTGCCCCGGGTCCAGTCCCAGGTCGAAGCCGTCGGCGAGGACGGTCAGGGTCTGCAGGGCCGCGGGCACCTCGCCCGCCGGGTCGACCTCCAGCACGCCGGGACCGGTCAGCAGGACCAGGGCGAGCGCCGCGTACCGCAGTTCGCCGTCGCCCAGCCGCTCGAAGCCGGTGCGGGTGCCGTCCCCGCGGTCCAGCACCGCCCGTACCCGCCCCGGGCCGGCCGGTTCGGCGAGCACGTCCGCCACCGGCCCGGCGCATCCGGCGCGCAGCGCCTCCACGAGCAGCCCGTGCCGGCGCCCGCACTCGGCGCGGGTGCGTTCCAGTACGGCGGCGAGGTTGTCGCAGCCACGCACCAGCCGGCCCGCGCCCGCGGGTGCGGGCACGCGCATCCGGGCGGGGCGCGGTTCGCACACGAACACCGACCGCAGGGCCACCACCAGCTGCTCGGCGGCGGCGAGGACCTGCCGCTGCCCGTCGGTCGTCCCGGCCACCCGCAGCGGCAGCAGCGCGGTGCCGAGCCGGTCGTCGGGCAGCGTCGCCCGGGGGGTCCGCGCGGCGCCGGCCGTGGCCCGGGTCGCCCCGGGCCAGGACGCCTCGACCGTCCCGCGGCCCGGCTCGCGCAGGGCGGTCTCCAGCAGGACCAGGCCGCCCGCGGTCAGCCGCTCCCCCATGACCCGCAGCGCCGGTTCGGTCTGCACCGCCACGTCCAGCCGGACCGGGCCCTGGGGTCCGTCGGCCGTGCAGCCGATCCGGAAGCCGCGGCGGCGCTGGGCGTCGGGCCGGGCGTGTTCGGGCACGCAGGCGGCGGGATCGGAGAAGACCTCGCCCAGCGTGGCGCCGCCGCCGAGCCGGGCGAGCGCCTCGTACGCCCGGACCGCGCTGGTCTTGCCGCAGCCGCTGGCCCCGGCCAGCAGGGTGAGCGGCCCGAGCGGGAGCCGGGCGCGGCGGTGCCCGGCGAAGGCGGACAGCCGCAGCTCGGTGATGCACGGCCGGGACGGGCGCGGCCAGTCGGGCGAGTCGAGGTCGGGCGAGTCGGGGCCGGGCGGGCTGGACGGGGCGGGGGCCGGGAACGCGGTCATGGGCGGGACCGTAGGACGCGACCGGGAGGGCGAACCGTTCCGCCGGGGCCGCCTTCGTCCGAACGGGGGACGCGGCGGCCCCCGTTCCATGACGACCCGCATGACGGCCCGCTGTCGCCGCCGCCCGCCGACGCCCTCTGCCCGCCGACGCCCTGCGCCTGCCGGCGACGCTCGACCGGCACGGACGGCCCCGGTTCACCGGTCGCGGGTCACCCGTCGCGGGTCACGCGCGCCACCGGCCGCCGGGCACCGGGCACCGGGCACCGGGCACCGGGCACCGGCTCACACTCCGGGGACGGCCGCGCTCTCCATCAGTCCGCTCACCTCGGTGCCGGGCGGAGTGAGGAGGAACACATTGCGGTCCACCCGGTGCATCCCGCTGGCCAGGCCGAAGACGACGCCGGTGCTGAAGTCCAGGACCCGCTTGGCGACCTCGGTCTCGGCACCGGTGAGGTCCAACAGCACCGGCACGCCCGCCATGATCGTCTCGGCGACGTCGCGGGCGTCCGCGAACACATTGACTCTCAGGACGACGAAGCGGCGGCGCAGTTCGGTCGCCGCTTCCGGGAGCGCGCGGTGGTCGACCGCGGACGGCCACGAGTCGCGGCCCCGCAACGGGACGACCTGGGCGAGCCCCTCCCACTGTTCATCGGTGACGTCGTGGCTGTTCACCGGCTCCCCCCGACCTGAATCGCACTCATCGCCTGCACCAGCCAATTCTTACGCCATGTCACCTGTTCGGCCCAACACCGACACGGTCCGGGGCGGCGGGCGGCCCTGGCGGCCGGACCGTTTCGGCGGCGGGGGCGGCCCGGCGGCGCGGGGATAATCCGGGGATGACTTCCGCCCGCCGCCCTGCGCGTCCCGCGTATTCCGCGTATCCCGCGCGTCCCTCCTGGGCCGGGCGCAACTATCTGCTGCTGACCGGCGCCGCCGTCGTCTCCGGGCTCGGCAGCTCCGGCGCGCTCGTCGCGGGGGCGTTCGCGGTGCTCGCCGCCGGGGGTTCGGCGACCGACGTGGGGCTGGTCGCGGCGGCGCGGACGGTGCCGCTGGTCGTCTTCGTGCTGATCGGCGGGGCGCTGGCGGACCGGCTGCCCCGGCACCGGGTGATGGTGGCGGCCAACACGCTGAACTGCCTGTCGCAGGGCCTGTTCGCGGTGCTGGTGCTGACCGGGACCGCCCGGGTGTGGCAGATGGCGCTGCTGGCCGCGCTGGGCGGCACCGGGCAGGCGTTCTTCTCCCCGGCCGCCGAGGGCATGGTGATGGCCTCGGTCTCCGGCAGTTCCTCGGGGCGCGCGTTCGCCGTGTTCCGGATGGGGATGAACGGCGCCAACATCCTGGGCACCGGTCTGGGCGGGGCGCTGGTGGCGGCGGTCGGGCCGGGGTGGGTGCTGGCGGCCGACGCGGGCGCGTTCGCCGTCGCGGCCGGGCTGCGCGCCTTCCTCGACGTACGGGCCGTGCCCGTGCGGCCGGGCGGGGCCGGGCTCCTCGCGGATCTCCGGGACGGCTGGCGGGAGGTGGCCGGGCGGCGCTGGCTGTGGGCGATCGTGGTGCAGTTCTCCGTGGTGAACGCGGTGATCGCGGCGGCCGAGACGGTGTACGGGCCGCTGGTCGCGCGGGAGCGGCTGGGCGGGCCGCAGCCGTGGGGGCTCGCGCTGGCGGCGTTCGGCGCGGGCACCGTCCTGGGCGGCCTGCTGATGACCCGCTGGGCGCCCCGCCGGCTGCTGCTGGCCGGGATGGCCGGGGTGCTGCCGCTGGCGCTGCCGTCCGCGGCGCTGGCCGTGCCGGTGGCGACGCCGGTGCTGGTGGCGGTGATGCTGGTGACCGGGGTGAGCGTCGAGGTGTTCTCGGTGGCCTGGATGTCGGCGCTGCACCAGGAGATACCGGAGGAGAAGTTCTCCCGGGTGTCGTCGTACGACTGGCTGGGCTCGCTGGCCCTGGTGCCAGTGGCGACGGCGCTGGCCGGTCCGGCGCAGGACGCGGTGGGCCGTCCGGCCGCGCTGTGGGGGTGCTCGGCCGTGGTGCTGGCGCTGACGCTGGCCGTGCTGTGCGTACCGGACGTACGCCGCCTCACGCGGCGTACGGAACCGGTGGTCGCCGCGGCGGGCGGGCCGGGCGACGCGGTGAGTCAGGACCCGGGTGCGGCCGAACAGGGGGCTGCGGGCCGGGGCCCGGCGGTTCACGGTACGGGCGGGCCGCTGAGGTAGTGCCCCTTGGCGTCGTAGGGCCAGGCGTTGGGCACGCATCCGTGCAGGCCGTCTATCTGCTGCATCATCGCCGGTGCGGGCCGCCCGGGGCCGGGGCACGTCTCGTGGCCGTGGCCGATGCGGTGGCCGACCTCGTGGTTGACGATCAGCGCGCGGTACTCGTGGATGGGCCCGGGGAACTGCGGTGAACCCAGGTTCCAGCGCTTGAGGTTGACGAGCACCTGCTCGCCGACGTCGCAGTTGACCTCGCCGTGGGTGTGCAGTCCGGCGGCGCCGCAGAGCCGGTCCACGGTCCCCGGCGTGGCGATCTTCACCACGAAGTCCACCGGCCCCTGGGAGACGAGCTGGAAGGCGTCGTGCCCGTCGGCGGTCCAGCTCCGCGGGTCGGCGAGGATGCCGGCGATCTCCTGGGCCGCGGCGTCGGGCGAGACGCCCGTGCCCTCCTCGACCTGGACCTCGTAGCGGCGTACGGTCCCGGAGCCGGCCACACGGCCGGACGCCTGCGCGATGTGGAAGACCCCGTTCCCGGGCTTCGGGGAGGACGTCGGCAGGCCCTTGCCCTTCCCGGACCGCCCCGGCGACGGTGTGGGGGAACCGCCGTCCGCGCGCCGGGTGACGTCCGCCGACTCGGTGTGCCCGCTGCCCCGGGTCGCCGCCGGGCTCCTTCCCCCGGAGGCGGTCGTACCGCCCCCGTCCGGCTGCCGCCCCGCACCCGTCAGCAGCGCCGCCGCGCCGAGCGATCCGGCCGCCGCCAGCGCGCACAGGAAGTAGATCCGGCGTCGGCGGCGGGCGCGGCGTCGGCGGGTGGCGATGGTGCGCCGTGACGCGGCGGGCGGTGTGGTTCCTGGCATGGCGACCAGGCTGGGGAGCGCGTGTGATGCCCCCTGGACCGCATGGTCACGGAACCATAACGGTGACCTCCGGGGCGTGGACACGGCGCGCTCATATGATCCTTCCGTAACAGTTCCCCCGAGGGCGGGCCCCCGTGGACCGGCGCCCGCCGCGACCCGCACATACTGGGCCGATGCCCCGGATCCTGCTCATCGAAGACGACGCCGCCGTGCGCCAGGGCGTCGGACTCGCCCTGCGCCACCAGGGGCACGACGTCTGCGCCGCCGCCACCGGCGAGGAGGGCCTGGAGCAGCTCGGCCCCTTCCGCCCGGACGTGGTGGTCCTGGACCTGATGCTGCCGGGGCTGCCCGGCCTCGACGTGTGCCGGCGGATCAGGGAGCGCGAGCAGGTCGGGATCATCATGATGACCGCCAAGGGCGACAGCGTGGACATGATCGTCGGCCTGGAGGCGGGAGCCGACGACTACGTCGTCAAGCCCGTCCAGGCCCGGGTCCTGGACGCCCGGATCCGCGCCCTGCTGCGCCGGCTGGACGCGTCCGCCTCCGGCACCGCCCGGCCCCGGGCCGAGGCGCACGGCGAGCTGGGCATCGACCGGGCGGGCCTGCGGGTCACGCACCGCGGGGAGCCCGTCGACCTCGCCCCCTCCGAACTGCGGCTGCTGCTCGCGCTGTCCGCCTCCCCCGGGCAGGTCCTCAGCCGCCAGCAGCTCCTGGAGGCGGTCTGGGAGCACAGCTACCACGGGGACATCCGGCTGGTGGACGCCTGCGTGAAGCGGCTGCGCGGCAAACTCGGCGAACTGGGCGGCGCGCCCCGGTACGTGCACACCGTGCGCGGCTTCGGCTACTGCTTCCGGGCGCCGTGAACCGGGGGACGGGCAGGCCGTGGACGGGCGAGCCGTGAGGGAGGGACCGGAGAAGGCGCGCACCGCCCTGCTCGGCGGGCTGCGGCTGCGCCTGGTGGCCGGTTTCGCGGTGGTCGCCGCGGTCAGCTGCCTGAGCACCGGCGTGCTGACCTTCCGCGAGGCGCGCACCGGTGTGCTCCAGCAAAGCCAGGACGCGGTGGTCAAGCAGTTCCGGGACAGCGTCGACGCCCGGGCCCCCGGGTTCCCCGACCGGCCCGGCCGGTCGGACCTGGACCACATGGTGGCCGACCTCGCCTACACCCACCGCTCGCAGCAGTGGCGCTTCCTGGCCACGTACGGCTCCCTGCGGGCCGTGTACGGGCCGCGGGACAGTTTCGACGCGCTCAGCCCCGAGCTGGTGCGGTCCGTGCGGACCCGTTCCGCCGCCGTCTTCCAGCGCGTGCGCCGCGACGGCCAGGCGTTCCTCGTCGTCGGGCTGCCCGTCGCCTACGCCGCCTCGGCGACCCCGTCCGGCCTGGTGCTCTATCTGGTGGTCCCGCAGGAGACCGAACAGCTCTACGTACGGGCCCTGATCACCGCCATCGAACGCGCCACCCTGCCCGCGCTCGGCCTCGCCGTCGTCGTCGCGCTGCTGGTCGCGCGCGGTGTGCTGCGCCCCGTACGGGCGCTGGGACGGGCCACCCGGCGGATGGCCGCGGGTCATCTGGACACCCGGCTGACCGTGCACGGCTCCGACGAACTGGCCGAGCTGTCGCGGACGTTCAACGACACCGCCGCCGCGCTGGAGGAGTCGGTGGCGGAGCTGCGCCGCATGGAGGCGCGGGCCCGCCGTTTCGCCGCGGACGTCTCGCACGAACTGCGCACCCCGCTGGCCGCGATGACCGCGGTCACCGATGTGCTCGACGAGCGGGCGACCCGCCTGGACCGGGTCACCGGCGAGGCGGTACGGCTGGTCAGCGGGGAGACGGCACGGCTGGCGCGGCTGGTCGACGACCTCATGGAGATCTCCCGTTTCGACGCGGGCGCCGTCGAGCTGGGCGTCGACGAGATCGACCTGGCCGAGTCGGTGCGGCGCACCCTGGCCGCCCGGGGCTGGCGGGACCGGGTGACGGCCGAGCTGCCGGCGGCCGGCGCGCTGCGGGCCCGGGTCGATCCGCGCCGGCTGGACGTGGTGGTGGCCAATCTGGTCGGCAACGCGCTGCGGCACGGGGCGCCGCCGGTGACGCTGCGGCTGACGGCCGGCGGCGCCGGGCGAGCGGGGTCCGGGGCGGGCGCGGACGGCTGGTTCACCCTCACCGTGACCGACGAGGGGCCCGGCATCCCAGAGGCGGACCTGCCGCACGTCTTCGAGCGTTTCTACAAGGCGAGCCGGGCGCGGACCCGCAGCGAGAGCAGCGGCCTCGGGCTGGCGATCACCGCCGAGAACGTCCGGCTGCACGGCGGCCGCGTACGGGCGGCCAACCGGCCCGGCGGCGGCGCGCTGTTCACCGTGGAACTGCCGCTGCGGCAGCACTCGGGGGCGGACACGGTACGCGGAGACGCGCCGGACACGGTACGAGGCGAAGCGGCGGACAGGGTACGAGGCGAAGGGGGCGGCGCGTGAGAACCGGTCGGCCGGTGGCCGTGGCGGCGGGGCTCGCCGGAGTGCTCCTCTCGGCGGCGGGCTGCGGGGTGCCCACGTCCGGGGTGATCGACGCGGGCGCGCCGGCGGTCGGCGTCCCGGCGGGGACCGTGGTCTACTTCGTGGCCGGCGACACCCTGCGCGCGGTGCCCCGCACCCCCGCCGGTGACGGGGACCCGGTCGCGCAGGCGGTGCGGCTGCTGCTCGCCGGGCCGAACCGGGCCGAGGCCAGGACCCTGGCCACGGAGCTGCCCGCCGTGCCCGGCCAGGTCGCCGTCACGACGCGGGGCGACACCGTCACCGTCCGCTTCCCGGCGGGGGTCGCCCGGCTGGGCACCCGCGCGATGGAGCAGCTCACCTGCACGGTCGCGCGGGCCCGCCGCCTGTCCCCGCCCGTGGCCGGGGCCACCGGCGCCCTGCCCGGCGGCGCCCAGCCCGACGGTACCGAGACCGGCGGCACGCCGGACCCCCGGCACCTCAGCGTCCGCGCCGTGGGCGCCACCTGGGCGACGGCCCGCGCGGAGGACATCTGCCCTACCGGCTGACCGCCCGGCCGGCCGGCGGGGCGGGGGCGCGCTTCCTCTCCCCTGTCCATGTCCCAGGGCGAAAGTCCCCCTGGCAGGGAATCGCCCGCCCCGGCTCATCCGAACGGCTGACCCGGAGGTCGGCCGTCCCGCTCGCCGGGCGCAGCCGGACCGCCGACGGCCCGCCGGGATTCCGCGGCGAGGCTGGAGGCAGGGCGCGGAAGGCGCGCCGTACGACGTGACACGACAGGGAGTCGCCCGCGATGCAGCACAAGGCCAGGAAGTTCTCCACCCGCGCCAGGATCGTCACCTCCGGGGCGGCCCTGGCGGCGGTCGGCGCCGGAGTGGCCGGCGCGGTCTCCGCCTCCGCCGAGACCCCCGCCGCCGCGCCGGCCGCGGCCGTGGCCTCGGTGCAGGGCAGGGCCACGACCACCAGCAGCCACCTCACGGTCGCCGCCGCCACCGACGCCGCGCGGGCCGCGCTCAAGGCCGCCGAGAAGGAGGGCCGGCGGGTCAGCGTCGCGGTGGTGGACCGCGACGGCAACACCATCGTCACCCTGCGCGGCGACGGCGCCGGCCCGCAGTCCTACGAGTCCGCGGTCAGGAAGGCGTACACCGCCGTCTCCTGGAACGCGCCCACCTCCGAGCTGGTGGAGCGCCTGGGCGCGGCCCCGACGCTGAAGGACATCCCGGGCACGCTGTTCCTGGCGGGCGGCGCCCCGGTCGACCAGGGCAGCACGCCGATCGCGGGCGTCGGCGTCGCGGGCGCCCCCTCCGGCGACCAGGACGAGAAGTACGCCCGGGCCGGAGTCGCGGCGCTCGGCGACGGCCGCTGAACCGGGTCCCGGCGGGACCGTACGCCACCGCCGGTCTGCCTACCGGCGTACGGTCCTGACGCCCGTCGTCACCCTGTGGAGGAGTCACGTCGTGACCAGGAAAGCACTGTCCGCGGCCCAACTGGCCCTGCTGGACGCCGCCGGGCGCGGTGACGCCGACGCCGTGCGCGCGGCGCTGGCCCGGGGCGCGGACCCCGGGACGCGCGACGCGGACGGCCGTACGCCCCTGCTGCGCGCCGCCCTCGCCGACCATGTGGCCGTCGCCCGCGTGCTCGTGGCGGCGGGCGCGGACGTGAACGCGCGGGACGACCGGCAGGACAGCCCCTGGCTGGCCACCGGCGTGACCGGCAGCGTGGCGATGATGCGCGCGCTGCTGCCCGGCGGCCCGGACGTGACGCTGACCAACCGGTTCGGCGGGGTCTCGGTGATCCCGGCGAGCGAGCGCGGCCATGTCGCGTACGTACGGGCCGTGCTGGCGGAGACCGGCATCGACGTGAACCACGTCAACCGGCTGGGCTGGACGGCGCTGCTGGAGGCGGTGATCCTCGGCGACGGCGGCGGTACCCACCAGGCGGTGGTGGAGGTGCTGCTCGCCGCGGGCGCCGACCCGCTGCTGCCGGACGCGGACGGCGTCACCGCCCGCGCGCACGCCGAGCGGCGCGGCTTCGAGGGGATCGCGGGCGTGCTGCGCGCGGCCGAGCGGTGAGGAGCGGGCGCCGCGGCCGGCGGACCGGCTCGGCTCGGCTCGGGTCAGGTCAGGTCAGGTCAGGTCAGGTCAGGTCAGGTCAGGTCAGGTCAGGTCAGGTCAGGTCATGATCCGTCCTGGCCGCGGTGGCCGAGGACCGCGTCGCGGCTCGTGGCCTGGTGGTGCAGGACGAGGGCCTCGACGCGCTGGACGTCACGGGCGGCGATGGCCTGATAGAGGCCCTCGTGTTCCAGCGCCACGCCCAGCAGGTCGTCATGCTGTCCCATGAGCCACCGCAGCCGGCTGCGCAGCGGGCGTTCGAGTTCGTTCAGCAGCTCGTTCGCGGCCAGGGAGGTGACGGTCTGGTGGAAGTCGGCGGCCGCCCGGCGGGCCCGTACCGCGTCGCCGGCGCGGGCCGCCTCCAGCTCGGTGTCGAGGGCGGTGCGCAGCTTCTCCAGCCCGGCACGGGTGTGCCGCTGCGCGGCGAGCCGGAAGGCCAGGGTCTCCAGGGCGGCGCGGACCTCGTCGAGGTCGGCGACGTCGCTGGCGGTGAACTCCCGGACCACCGCCCAGCTGCGCGGCCGCGGGGTCACCAGGCCCTCGGACACCAGGGTCTTGAGGGCCTCGCGGACGGGGAGCCGGCTGACGCCGAGCGCCTCGGCCAGTTCCCGTTCCACCAGGCGGCTGCCCGGCCCGCGCACCCCGTCGACGATCTCGTCGCGCAACTGCCGCGTCACCCGCTCCGACTCGGGCATGAAGCCCTCTGACGCAGTCATCGCCGTCCTTCTTCTCTCGTCGCGGCCCGCCTTCTCGCGCTGCGGCCCCGCGGCATGCCGCCCGTGCGTCCGTGCGGGGCGGGCGGCGGCCCGCGGAACGGCCCGTCAGAATACCCCGCGCCCCGGCGGCGGGCCGTGGGGCGCCGAGCGCAGGACGCGGGGCGGGCCCGGGGAGGGAGCGGGGGCGGCGGGTCAGCCGGTCCGCGGGGGCCAGTTGACGATCCGCTTGGGGCGCGGCGGCGCGTACGTCCGCACCTTCGACGTGGTCAGGCCGAGGCGGACCAGGGACTCGGCGATCGTCACGGCGGCGCTCACCCCGTCGACGACGGGCACGCCGGTGCGGGCCACGACGCGTCCGGCGAGGCCGGCCATGCCTCCGCAGCCCAGGCAGATCACCTCCGCCCGGTCCTCCCGTACCGCGCGCACGGCCTGCTCGGTGATGGCGTCCACGGCGGCCCGTTCGTCCTGTTCCAGCTCCAGCACGGCGAGTCCGCTGGCCCGTACGGAGGCGCAGCGGGCGTACAGTCCGGCCGCCTCCAAGCGTTCCTCGATGAGCGGGACCGTGCGGTCGAGGGTGGTGACCACGGAGTAGCGGCGGCCGAGGAAGCGGGCGGTGCTCGCGGCGGCCTCGGTGATGTCCACTACGGGTACGTCGAGCAGTTCCTGGAGTCCTTCGCGGCCGTGTTCGCCGTAGCCGGCCTGGATCACCGCGTCGAACGGGCCGGGGTGGGCGCGGACGGCCTCCATCACGGCGACGGCGGCGAGGTAGCTCTCGTAGTTGCCCTCGACGGACTCCGCGCCGAAGCGGGGGGTCAGCGGGACGATCTCGGTGCCCGGGGACGCGGCGCCGGCCGCCTGCTTGCCGATGGCGTCGGTGATGGACTGCGTGGTGTTGACGTTGACCACGAGGATGCGCATGGGGGTCTTTTCCGGGTCTTTCTGCTCGGGTTGCTCGGGCCGCTCGGGCCGCTCTGGCCGCTCTGGCCGCTCTGGCCGCTCTGGCCGCTCTGGCTGCTCTGGCCGCTCGGTGGGCTATTCCGCGGCCACGGCGATGGCCTCGCCGTCCACGTCGGCCAGGGGCGTCGTCCGGTCGGCCACGAGGGTGTGGACGGCGGCGGCCAGCAGGGCGCCGATGAACCAGGAGAACCCGGCGGCGACATGGAAGAAGGGCACCAGGGCGACGGTGACGGCGATCGCGGCGCTGGGCAGGAAGGCGGCGACGGCGCGCGGGTTGTAGCCGCGGCGGTAGTGGTACGCGCCGTCCGCGGCCTCGGTGTAGAGGTGCGGGACGTTCACCCGGGAGCGGCGCAGCAGCCAGTAGTCGGCCATGATCACGCCGAACAGCGGGCCGAGGAGGGCGCCGAGTCCGCCGAGGAAGTAGGTGACGACGACCGGGCTGTTGTAGAGGTTCCAGGGCGTGATCACCAGGCCGATGACCGCGCTGACCAGGCCGGCCCTGCGGAAGTCGAGCCGCCGCGGGAAGAGGTTGACCAGCGCGTAGATCGGCGCCACGAAGTTGGCCAGCAGGTTCACCGCCACCGTCAGGGCGATGAGGGCGAGCGAGGCGACGGCCAGCAGCGCCATGGACGGGATGGTGCGGACGATGTCCGTCGGGCCGGTGATGACACGGCCGTCCAGCTTGAACTGGGCTCCGCTGAGGACCGCGACGATACCGGCGAAGAAGAGCATGTTCAGCGGGATGCCGATGACGTTGCCGCGCACGATGGAGCCGCGGCTCTTGGCGGAGCGGGTGAAGTCGCAGAAGTTGAGCACGAACGTCCCGTAGATCACCACCCACAGCGCGGCGGCCTGGAAGACCTTGAGCCACATCGCGCCGCCGGTGAGCGGCGCGCCGTCGGACAGCGAGACCGAGCCGCCGGCCCGGACGAACATCCAGACGGCGAGGGCGCACATGGTGATCAGGGTGGTGGGCGCCGCGAAGGCCATGTACCGGCGGATCATCTGCATCCCGTAGCTCACGATGAGCACTTGCAGGGCCCACAGGGCCAGGAAGGTGAACCAGCCGAGCGTCGACTGGCCGAGCACGGAGTTGTGGTCCAGACGGTCGAGGGAGGGGAACATCGCGACCAGCAGGGTGCTGAGCACGGCGGAGGCGAGATAGGTCTGGATACCGAACCAGGTGATGGCGACGGCGCCCCGGACGGTGGCCGGGATCTTCGCGCCCCTGATGCCGAACGCGATCCGGCTCATGACCGGGAAGGGCACGCCGGTCTTGTGCCCCATGAACCCGGACAGGGTCAGCAGGCCGAAGAGCAGGACCGAGGCGAGCGCGAACGCCGCCAGGATGCCCCACACGTTCAGCCCGAGGGCGAACAGGCCGATGGCGAACGCGTAGTTGCCGAGACTGTGCACGTCATTGGCCCAGAGTGTGAAGACGTTGTAGGCGCCCCAGCGGCGCCCCTCCCGCTTCACCGGGGCGAGGTCGTACGTGTACAGCGCGGGGCTGGTGGCCGGGTCGGCGGTGGTCCCGGCGGAGGAGCGGCGGTCTTCCAGGGCGGTCATGCGGGCTCCTGGGACGAGGATGCGGGGGACGGGGAGAGTTCCACAAAACGGAAGTCGCCTTCCGTTGAAACGGGAACGTAGTTTTCGCCGATCGACACCGTCAAGGGGTGGGAGGGAAAAATGGCATCCCATTTCGAGGCGCCCGAACCCGCCCGATCGAGGACGGCCGCGCACGACCGGTCACCGGCAGGTGCACCACTGCCGGGCACCCGTCCACACCAAATGGCATACCATCTACCGGATGCTGAAGCGACACGATCACGGTGCCGTCCGCCGGGACGCGGAGCACGCCCCGGTGTGGTGGGCGCCGGGGATGCGTCCTCTGCTCGCCTCGACCGCGCTGGGCTTCGCCGGCCTGTCCCTGCTGCTGCCGGTCGCCCCGCTGTGGGCGCTCGACGGCGGCACGGACGAGCTGGGCGCGGGCCTGGTCAACACCGTGCTGATGCTGTTCACGGTGATCGCGCAGTTGCTGATGGGGCGGGTCCTCGGGCGCCTCGGCCGGCAGCGGGCGCTCGTCCTCGGGTCCTGCCTGCTCGGCCTGCCCGCCCTCGGGCACCTGCTCACCGACCGGGTGGCGGCGATCGCGGCCCTCGCGGCGGTACGCGGGCTCGGCTTCGGGATCATCACCGTGTGCGGCGCCACCGCGGTGGCCGCGCTCGTCGGGCCGGAGCGCCGCGGCCGCGCGGTCGGCGCCTACGGACTCGCCGTCGCCGTCCCGCAGTGCCTGCTCATCCCGTTCGCGCCCTGGCTGGCCGAACGCGCCGGATTCACCCCGGTGTTCGTCTGCGCGGCCGTTCCGCTGCTCGCGCTCCCGCTGGCCCCGCGGGTGGCGCACGCCCTGCACCGTGCCGGTGAGGCCCCGGCGGCTCCGGCCCGCCGCCGGGGCGACGCGGGCAGGCTGCGCCGGGTGCTGCCCGCCCCGATCGCGGCGCTGCTCGCCATCACCGCGGCCGGGGGCGCCATCCTCACCTTCACCCCGCGCCTGCTGTCCGACCCGGCCGCCGTCTACCTCGCGCTCCTGGCGTTCACCGCGACCGCCGCCCTGTCCCGCTGGCGGTTCGGCGAGGTCGCCGACCGCAGGGGCGCCGCACCGGCGATCGCCCCGCTGCTGGGCGTCGGCGCCGCCGGGCTCGCCGCCGTCGCCGCGGGCGCGGCGAGCGGAACCGGCGCGGCCGGGCCGTTCCTGGTCGTGGCCGGCCTGCTCGTGGTGGGCGTCGCCTACGGCGGTCTGCAGAACCTGACGCTGGTGCAGTCCTTCGCCACCGCAGGCGAAGGGGCGCGCTCGTCGGTCAGCGTCGCCTGGAACGTCGGCTTCGACGCGGGGACCGGGCTCGGCTCGTTCGTGGCCGGGGCGCTCGCCACCGCCGGCTCCTACACGCTCTGTTACACGGTCCTCGCCGCGCTGACGGCCTCCGTGGGGATCTGCTGGGCGGGGGCGCGGCGGCGCGGGCACGAGGCCGTGCGGTGAACGTGGGCGGGCAGTGCTGTGCGGTGAGCTGAGCGCGGCCGGAGAGCGGGGCGGGCTCCTTGGCGGCGGGGCCAATCCGGCCCGGACTCGGCGCCGTGCGGAGAATCAGGCCCGGACTCAGCGCCA
>NZ_JBEYVW010000006.1:179709-399066 GCF_040644175.1 Streptomyces sp. NPDC047017
CCACACGGCGAACCGGCCCGGACTCAGCGCCACACGGCGAACCGGCCCGGACTCAGCGCCACACGGCGAACCGGCCCGGACTCAGCGCCACACGGCGAACCGGCCCGGACTCAGCGCCACACGGCGGGCAGCGCCCGGCTGTCCCGCCGTACGAGCGCCGGGGCCGGGCCGTCTCACGCCGTCGGCTGTCCGGGGGGCGGGCACGTCGGGTCGTCGTCCGTGGCGGGGGTGCCGGTGGACGGGCCGGTGCCGGGCTCTCCGGTGGCGTCCGCGGAGGCGCTCGCCGAGGGGGACGCGCACGGCGTGGTGGTGGGCGAGCCGCTCGGGCCGGAGGTCGGTGAGCCGCCGGGGCTGCCCGTGGGCGACGGGCCGCCGGTCGGGGACCCGGACGGCGAGGTGGTCCCGCCCGAGGGTGACGGGCCGGTGCCCGGGGCGGTCGTCGAGCTGGACGGGGTGGGCGACGGGGCCGAGTGGGACGGCGCCGGGGTGACCGGGTCGGGGCCGATGACGATCCCGCCGCCGCCCTTGCCGCCGCTCCCGTGCCCGCCACCCCCGTGTCCGCCGTCCACGGGCTTCGTCGCCTGCCGGGGGCTGCCCGCGCCGGGCGACCGGGGGATGACGCCCTTGCCGTCGGGCACGCTGTGCACGCCCCGGCGGTAGAAGTCCAGCCAGTAGCGGACCAGTCGGAGGTAGGCGTCCGAGTCGTTGTAGCCGAGGACCGCCTGGTCGAGGTCCGCGGCCCGGCTCAGGTCCCGGCCGCCCGCGCACAGGTAGTGTCCGGCCGCGAGGGCCGCGTCGAAGACGTTGTCCGGGTCGGCGCGGTGGTCGCCGTTGCCGTCCACGCCCCACCGGGCCCAGGTCGAGGGCAGGAACTGCATCGGGCCCACCGCCCGGTCGTACACCTTGTCGCCGTCGAGGGCACCGCCGTCGGTGTCCCGGACCAGGGCGAAACCCCGGCCGTCGAGCGCCGGTCCGGCGATCCGGCCCAGTGTCGTGCCCTGCCGGTCGACCGCGCCGCCGCCCGCCTGGCCCGACTCCACCTTGCCGATGGCGGCGAGCAGTTGCCAGGGCAGCCGGCAGCCCGGGTCCGTGCGGGCGACGGACGCCTCGGCCGCGCGGTAGGCGCGCAGCACGGTGCCCGGGATGCCGGACTCGGCGCGGATCTCGGTGGCCTGCCGCGGGGTCGGCACGGTGCCCTGGGTGATCAGCGGCGGGATCTCGGTGTGGTACGAGCCGTCGCCGGGCGGGACGGACGCGGCGTCCGGGTCGCCCGCGGAGGGCGCGTCCCGCGTGTCGGCGGCCGGTCCGCCGGGCCCGCCGCCCCTGGCCTGCCCCGTCCCCGGCAGGCCGGGTCCCTGCGAGGCGGTGAGGGCCGCCACCGCCACCACGGCGACGGCGGTGGTGCGCAGGCCCTGCCGGGTCCGGACGCGCAGGCGTCGTGAGCGGCGTACGGGCATGGCGGTCACTTCCTGGGGTCGGGGGGTGGGGGGCGGGGTCGGGCGGCTCTGTGCGGAACGGGGCCGGTGCGGTGCCGCCGGGCCCCTCAGCGGCCGAAGGTGTCGATGCCGGAGACGAGCCAGTGCCCGCCCTGGCGTACGACGTCGACGGCGAACATGGCTCCGGCGTACGTGCCCTGGTCCTGCGCCTGTTGCTTGGCCTGGCCGCCGGCGGTGCTGACGCTGCTCTGGTCGGCGTAAACCAGGACCCGCGCCCGGTCGCCGTCGACGCGCTCGACCGCGCTGTCCGTGACGGTGGTGGTGATCACCGCCTTCTGCTGGTCGGCGCGGGTGCGGACGGCGTCGAGCAGGGCTCGGTGCTGGGCCACGGCCTTGCCCGTGAGCAGGGTCTTCGTGGCCTTGTCGTAGGCGTCGGGGTGGGCGTGGTCGTAGGAGAAGAGGGCGGCGACGGCCTTCTCCGTCTGGGTCTTGATCTCGCTGGTGCGGGCGGCGTCGGTCAGGGCGGTGTTGCGTACGGCGGGCCGGTCCCGCAGGCTCTCGGCCCGGGCGTGCGCCCAGCCGGCGAAGCCGCCGAGTACGAGGGTCAGCAGGCACAGCAGGGCGAGCACGACCGGACGGGACGGGCGGGAGCCGCGGGACGGGCGCCGCGAGCGGGTCGGCCGCTTCGCCGGTCCGGCCGCCTTCTCCGCCGTCACCCCCGCCCCCGCCCCCGCCTCCGCCGCCTTCTCCGTCGTCGTGTCGTCCGCGGTGGCGGGGCGGGAGCCGCGGGCCGGGCGGGGTGCGGGGGCGCGTGGGGGCAGGACCGCCAGGCCGGCGGTGCGGGTGGTCGCGGTCCCGGTGTCGTCGGACGCGTCGGTCGGACCGGTCCGGCTGCCGGGCGCGGGGGCCGCCGGGCGGATCTCCCGGGCCTGGCGGCGGCGCTGGCGGTTGATGTGGTGACGGGTCGTCGACATCGGGTGGGTTCCTCTCGTGCGGCCGGCTGCTGCGGGGCGGGACGGGTCAGCCGGTTGACGTGCCGCCCACGGGGGCCTGGGCCAGGGCGCTCAGCTTCCAGCGGCCGCCGGTACGGGTGAGTTCGCCGATCATGCGGCTGTCCTTGTCGGTGCCGGCGCCAGTGGCCGCCTTCACGGTCACCCGCAGCGCGACGAGCACCCGGGCGCGCCCGGCGCGGTCGTCGAGTTCGGTGACGGCGCCCGAGAGCACCCGGGCCGTGGTGACGGTCTTCGCCGCCTGCACCTGAGTGGTGAACTCCTTGCGCCCCGAGACCAGTTGGTCGTGCAGGTCACCGGTCGTGGAGGACTCCCACAGGTCGAGGCCGCGGTCGAGGTCGCGGTGGTCGAGGGTGTTGAGGTTCTGGACGGCCTGCTCGCCGACGGAGAGCACCGCGTCCCGCTGGACGGCGTACGCCGCCGAGTCGTCATGGGCCGCGGCGTACCAGCCCCAGCCCGTCCACGCCGCGAAGACGCCCGCGATCAGGGCGAGTGCGAGGGCCACGGCCGGCAGGGCCCGGAGTCCGGCGAGCGGGCGGACCGTGCGTGTCATGAACTGCTCCCGTCTGCGGCGCGCCGTCAGCGCGTCTGGATGTCGACGATCCGCCACTGGTCGTGCTCCTGCTGGGCGGTGACCGTGAGCTGCGCCGCCGCGGTGGTGGCGGCGGCCTTGCCGCGGCGCGAGGTCTGGTCGAGGAAGACCAGCAACCGGGCGGTGTCGCCGTGCAGTTCGATCACTCCGACGCGCACCGCCTGGGTGCTCAGGGTGACGCGCTGCCTGACGACCTCCGCGCGGATACGGCCGACCAGTTCGGTGTACTGGCGGGCCGCGCGCCCGGTGAGCACGGAGCGCGCGGAACGCTCGCCGGCGTCGAGACCGTCCGGTGTGTACGAGAAGACGCGGGCGAGGTCGTTGCCGACGTCCCCGGCGACCCGGGTGGTGGCTGTGTTGTCGGTCAGGGCGCGGTTCTCGGCCGAGGGCACCGAGCGGAGCTGATGGGAGCCGTAGAAGAAGCCGCAGCCGCCGAGCACGAGCACCGCCGCGGTCACGCCGACCGCGACCCGCCGCAGCACCACGCCCCGTAGGCGCCGCCCGGACGGCTCGTCCGCGTCGGCCCCGGCGCTCTCCGGCGCGCCGGTCTCTCCCGGCGACTCGCTGCCCGATGTGCCGGCCTCCCCCGGAGACTCGCTGCCCGATGCGTCGGCCTCCCCCGGCGACTCGCTGCCCGATGTGCCGGTCTCCCCCGGAGACTCCGCGTCCGGGGTGTGCTCCTCCGGGTCCGTCGTCGCGTCCGCCGGTTCGGCGGCGGTGTTCGCCGGGCTCTCCCCGCGCAGCAGCCGTGTCATCGGGCGTCGTCCTCCTGTGCCGTTCCCGCCATGGGCACCGCGTCCAGTGCCTTGACCTTCCACTGGCCCGCACCCGTGCGGGCCAGGACCGCTTCGAGGCGCTTGCGGTCCGTGGTCGGCGTCTTCGAACCGGCCGGGGTGACGTCCACCCGTACGGTCGCGATGAGTTCGGCCGTGCCGGCCCGGGTGTCCAGCGCGGTGACGGCGGCGTCGGTGACCGTGCCGCGCGCCGAGGCGCCCGCCTTGGCCGGGGTGCGGCCCAGTTCGTCCTGGAGGGGCCCGGTGGCGGCGGCGCTCCAGGCCCGGATGCCGGCCTGTGCCCGTGCCCGGGAGGAGGCGTCGAGCGTGGTGAGCACGGCGATGGCCCGGCGCCCGTCGGCGAGCGCCTCGTCGCGCTGATGGCCGTAGTCGAGCGAGTCGTCGCCGCGGGCCTCGGCGTACGTCCACGCGCCGGTGCCGCAGAACGCCAGCGCGAGTGCCAGCCCGGCCCCGGCGAGGACGCGGGCCCCCCTCATCGGGTGCCCCCGGTGGTTCCGGCGGCCGGGGACAGGAGCCCGGCGAGCCCGCCGGCGGCGGTGCCGCCCACGCCCGGCAGGGCGAGCGCGCCCGGCAGCGGCGCGGCCGGGGAGCCGGTCGCGGACCGCGCGCCGCTGCCCGAGGGCAGGGAGGCCGGCCGGGCCGGATCGGGCACGGGACCGCCCTTGGGCGCGTTCGCCGAGCCGCGTACGCCGACTCCGGTGGAGGCGGCCGCGGTGCAGGAGGCGTCGGTGTTCAGCGGTGGGGCGGTGCCCAGGTCGAGTCCGTTGCGGTAGCGGGTGGCGCCGTAACCGGCGGTGCAGGGCAGAGGTTTGAAGAAGGTGACGGCCATGCCGAGGTTCAGTTTTCCTCCGTCGACGGCGGTGGCCCCGGCGGCCACGGCCGCCGGGTACTTCACGAGGAGTTCCTGGATGCCGTGCTGCCGGGTGACGGCGATCTCGGAGGTGGTGAGCAGGTTGGCGAGGACGACGCCGAGGCTGGGGTCGAGGTCCCGCAGCAGGCCGCTGATCTGGTCGGCGGCGTCGGGGGCGACGGTGAGCAGCCGGCGCAGGTCGGTGTCGGAGCCCTTGAGAGTGGAGGCGAGCTGCTGGGCGCCGGTGGCGAAGTCGCGGACGGCCTGACCCTCCTCGGCCTGGGTGCGCAGCACGGTCTTGCCGTCGTCGATCAGCCGGGTGGTGGCCGGCAGGGAGCGGTCGGCGGCCTCGACGAACTCGCTGCTGTTGTCCAGCAGCACCTGGAGGTCGTCGCCATGGCCCTCGAACGCCTTGCCGAACTCGTCGACGACCGTGCGCAGGTCCTCCAGCGGTACCGACTTGGCGAGGGTGTCGACGCTGGTGAGGACGTCGGTGACGGGTGCGGGGACCTGGGTGTCGGCCTGCACGATCCGGGCGCCGTCACCGAGGTAGGGGCCGCTGTCGCTCTGCGGCCGCAGGTCGATGTACTGCTCGCCGACCGCGGACAGCCCGGCGACCACGGCGTGGGTGTCGGCGGGGATGTGCGGGGCGGACTTCTTGATGCGCAGTTCGGCGACGACACCGTCCGCGGTGAGGTCGATGGGCCCGACACGGCCGACCGACACCCCGCGGTAGGTGACGTCGGAGTGCGTGAACAGTCCGCCGGTGCTGGGGAGTTGGACGTTCACGGTGTAGTAGTCGGCGACCCCGATGTACCGGCCGAGGTCGGCGTAGCGGATGCCGACGTAGCCGAGGACGAGGACGGCGATGACGAGGAAGGCGAGGTTCTTCAGGCGTACGGCGAGGGTGATCACCGGTGCGGGCCTCCGTCCTGGGAGGGCGTGGGGACGGACGGCAGCGGCAGCGGCGGCGAGGCCGCGCCGGACCCGGCCGTACCGCTCGCCTTCCCGGACGGCTGCCTCCCGGACTGCTGCTTTCCTGACGGCTGCTTCCCGTTGGGCTGTCTGCGTGCGGCGGCTCCCGCGCCGGGTTGTGCGGAGGCGGAGGGGGACGGCGAGTTGCCGGCCTGCGGTACGAGCGCCGGGATGATCTGGGTGCCGGGGGTGGCGGCCATGTTCAGGTACACGTTGAGGTAGTCGCCTTTGACGCCGTTCAGCACCTCGTCGGTGAACGGGTAGGTCAGCAGCACCTGGAGCGAGTCGGGCAGGTCGGTGCCCGCGTCGGCGAGGGCTTTCAGGCTGGGCGCGAGGGCCTTGAGGTCGGCGACCATGTCGTCCTTGCTCGCGTTGACGGTGGAGACGGCGACGCCGGAGAGCGTGTCGAGGGAGCGGAGCATGGTGAGCAGGGCGCCGCGCTGCTCGTCCAGGGTCTTGAGGCCGGGCGAGAGGCCGTCGAGGACGGTCCGCACGTCCTCCTTGCGGTGGGCGAGCGTCGCGGAGAGCCGGTTGACGCCGTCGAGGGCGTCGGTGATGTCGCCGCGGTGCCGGTCGAGGTCGGTCACCAGGGTGTTGACCCGGTCGAGTGTGGAGCGGACCTCGGGCTCGCGTCCGCCGATGGCCGCGTTGAGTTCCTTGGTGATCGTCTTGAGCTGGTTGACGCCACCGCCGTTGAGCAGCAGGGACAGCGCGCCGAAGACCTCCTCGACCTCCGTGTTGCGGCCGGTGCGGGCGATCGGGATGACGCTGCCGTCGCGCAGCCGCGCGGTGGTGGTGTCCTTGTCGGGCGCGACGAGCTGGACGTACTTCTCGCCGAGCAGGCTGGACTGCTCCAGGCGGGCGCCGGCGTCGGCGGGCAGGCGCACATCACCGTTGATCTCCATGGTGACGCGGGCCTTCCAGCCGTCGAGGCGGATGGTGGTGACCCGGCCCACGGCGACGTCGTCGACCTTGACGGCGGCCTGCGGGACCAGGCTGAGCACGTCGGCGAGTTCGGCGGTGACGGTGTACGGGTGGGAGCCGAGGTCGGCGCCGCCGGGCAGCGGCAGGTTCTCGATCCCGTCGAAGTGCGGCAGGCCGGTGGAGAACGCGCCGACCGCCAGGGCGAACCCGAGGCCGAGCGCGATCACCCCGCCCACTCCGGCGCCGATCGCCATCCCGCCGGTGAGCAGCCCGCGCCGCACCGGAGCGGACTCCTCGGCCTCCTCCGCCGCGTCCGAGGGCTCCGCCGCGTCCGACGGCTCCGGCTCGGGGTCGTCCTTGGACCACCGTGTGCCGCGTCTCACCGGTCCCCCTCTCCGGAGGCGGCCGAACCCCCGCTGGCCGGCAGCGGCAGCAGCGAGGTGGCCGCGCTGATCTCGTTGAGGTTGGCGCGGCCGTCGATGGTGCGGTGGTCGGCGTCGTAGGCGCCGACGACGTTGCTCGCGGCCAGCGGACCCACGTCCAGTGCCTCGGCGAGCGAGGCCCGCTGCCGGACGAGGGTCTGGGTGATCGGCACCAGCTTGTCCACGTTCTTCTTCAGCTCGCCCCGGTTGTCCTTGATGAACTGCTTGACCTGGCCGAGCGCCTTGCCGAGTTCCGCGAGCGCGCCGGCCAGGTCGTCCTTGTTGTCGGCGAAGAAGCTGACCACGGTGTCCAGGCGTTCCTGGGCGGTGCGGACGTCGGTGTCCTTGTCCTTGAGCATGGTGGTGAAGGTCTGGAGCTGGCTGAGCGTGCTGAACAGGGTGTCGCTGGACCCGTTGAGGGTCTTGGCCGCCTTGCCGAACTGCTCGATGGTGTCGCCGATGGCCTTGCCGTTGCCGTCCAGGTTGGCGGCGCCGGTCTTCAGCAGGTCGGACAGGGCGCCGGTGGAGTTGGCGCCGTCGGGGCCGAGTGCCTTGCTGAGGTCGGTGATCGAGGAGTAGAGCTGGTCGATCTCGACCGGGGTGCGGTTGCCGGCGGCGGGCAGCACCGCGCCGTCGGAAAGGGCGGCCCCGCCGCGGTAGGCGGGGGTGAGCTGCACATAGCGGTCCGCGACGACGCTGGGGGCCACGATCACCGCGTGCGCCCCCTCGGGGACCTTCACGCCGTCGTCGACGTCGAGCTCCACCTTCACCTGGGTGCCCTGCGGGTGCACCGACTTCACCTCACCGACCCGCACCCCGAGGATGCGCAGGTCGGAGCCGGCGTAGATGCCGACGGTCCGGTCGAAGTAGGCGGTCAGGCGGGTGCCGCCGGAGTCCAGGACGCGCGCGACGGCCAGGCCGGCGGCGACCACCACCAGGGCGAGGACGCCCGCGAGGAGTCTTCTGCGCTTGGTCATCACTCACCGTCCCCCTTGGCCTGCGCCGACTGCTTCGGCGGCATGCATCCGGACGTGGGCTGGGACCGGGCGGGCAGGTAGTCGCGGGGCACGACCCCGCACAGATAGCTGTCGAACCAGCGCCCGTTGCCGAGGGTGTTGCCGACCAGGCGGTAGTACGGGCCGACCAGGGCCAGGGTCTTGTCGAGCTGGGTGCTGTTCTTCTGCAGGACGTCGGTGACCCGGCCGAGCGCCTTGAGGGTGGGGCCGAGCTGCTTGTCGTTGTCCGCGATCAGCCCGCTGAGCTGGGTGGAGAGCGCCTCGCTGCCGGTGAGCAGGGCACGGATGGCCTCGCGGCGGTCCTTGAGTTCGCCGAGCAGCGAGCCGCCGTCCTCGATGAGCGTCTCGAAGCTGGACTTCTTGTTCTGCAGCGTCCTGGTGAACCGGTCGCTGCCCTTGAGCAGCTGGGAGAGCTGCTGGTCGCGCTTGGAGACGGACCGGGACAGCGCGGACAGGCCGGTGGCGGCCTCGCGTACGTCGGGCGGCGAGTCCTTGAAAGTCTGCGAGATGGTCTCGAAGCTCTTGGCGAGCTGCTGGGTGTCGATGGCGTCGACGGTGGAGCCGAGGTCCTCGAACGCCTGCGTCACGTCGTACGGCGAGGTGGTGCGGGAGAGCGGGATGCGGCTGCCGGGGTCCTGGCGGGCGGTGCCGAGCGGGTCCAGGGCGAGGTACTTGTCGCCGAGCAGGGTCTTGATGGAGATGGCCGCGGTGGTGCGGTCGCCGATCCAGGCGCCCTCGGTCTCGAAGCTGACCTTGACCTTGTCGCGGTCCAGGGCGACGGCGGTGACCTGGCCGACCTTGACGCCGGCGACGCGTACCTCGTCGCCCTTGTGCAGGCCGGCCGCCTCGCTGAAGTCCGCGCTGTAGGTGGTGCCGCCGCCGATCAGGGGCAGCCGGTTCACGTTGTAGGCGACGACGGCGAGCAGGGCCAGCAGGAACAGGCCGACCAGGGCGACGGCGACCGGGTCGCGTTCCTTGACGGGCTTGAGGCGGGGCCGGCGGGTGGTGCGGGGGCGGGGTGCCGGGTCGTCGGTGCGGCCGGGCCGCAGCAGGAGGCTCATGCGCCGCACCTCGGCTGGGTGACGGCGATCCCGGTCGGCGGCTTCGAGCCGTCGGAGGTGGTCACTCCGCTCACGCGGGCCTCGCAGAGGTAGAGGTTGAACCATGATCCGTAGGAGGACAGGCGGGCCAGGGCCGTCAGCTTGGCGGGGGACTTGGCCAGGAAGTTCTCGATCTGCGGGGTGCCGTCGGCGAGATTGCCGGAGAGCCTGCCCAGTTCGCTGATGTCCTGCTTGAGGGGGGCGCGGCCGTCCTGGAGGAGGCCGGCGGTGACGGTGGTCAGGTCGCCCATGGCGGCGACGGCCCGGCCCAGCGGCTTGCGGTCCTCGTTGAAGCCGCTGACCAGACCGCGCAGGGTGTCGACGAGGTCGTTGAAGCCGGCCTCGCGGTCGTTGAGGGTGGTCAGGACGGTGTTGAGGTTCGTCACGACCTCGCCGATGACCTTGTCCTTGGCGGCGACCGTGGTGCTGAGCGAGCCGATGTGGGTGAGCAGGCTGTCGACGGTGCCGCCCTCGCCCTGGAGGACCTGCACGATGGAGCCGGCCAGTTCGTTGACGTCCTTCGGGGAGAGCCCTTCGAACAGCGGCTTGAACCCGTTGAAGAGCAGGGTCAGGTCGAGGGCGGGCGTGGTGCGGGCCAGCGGGATGGTGTCGCCGGCCGCGAGGGTGCCGGTGAGGTCACCGCTGCCGCGGTCCAGGGCGACGTAGCGCTGGCCGACCATGTTGAGGTACTTCACCGCGGCGGTCGTCGAGCGGGGCAGGTCGCGGTCCTTCTGGACCGTGAAGGTGACCTGGGCGGTGCGCCGGTTCACCACGCGGACGTCGGTGACCTCGCCGACCTTCACGCCCGAGACGCGCACGCTGTCGCCGTCGACGAGGCCGGTGACGTCGGTGAACAGGGCCTTGTAGGAGCGGGTGCCGTCGCCGACGCCGGTGTTGGCGACGCTCAGGCCGAGCACGGTGGTGGCCAGCGCGGTCACCACCAGGAAGACGAGCGACTTCAGCACGGGCCCGGTCAGCGGGCGGCGGCGCGTGTACGCGCTGTCCGGGTGCTTCGTCGCGCGGTCGCGGCTGCTCATCGCACGGTCACCTCCGTGCCGCGCAGCGCGGGTCCGGCGAGCAGGCTGCTCCACTGCGGCAGGTCACCGGGCTGCTTGCCGGCGCCCGGCGCGAGCAACTCGTTGACCAGCTCGTTCTCCTGCGGGGAGTTGGCGGGCCCGAGGTTCTGGCCGGCCGTGGCCGGGACCTGCGCGGCCGGTTTCACGGGGACGCCGAGGTAGGGCACGGGGTAGCACCGCGGGCCGCCGGAGGCGTCGTAGACCGGGGTGTCCCTGCCGGGGACGTAGGCGCCGCGCGAGGGCACGGTGGTCACGTCGACGTGCAGGCCCGGCTGCCCGGTGCCCTTGCCGAGCGCCTGGTCCATCCGGGGCACGAAGTCGGCGAGGGTGCGCAGGGTGCAGGGGAAGGACGAGGAGTACTCGGCGAGCAGGCGCAGGGTGGGCTTCGAGGTGGCGCTCAGCCGGATGATGTCGTCCTTGTTCTGCCGCAGGAAGCTGGTCAGGTCCTGGGCGGTGTGGGTGGTGGCGCCGAAGGTCGCGGCCAGCTGTCCGTCCTTCTCGGCGAGGGTGCCGCTGGTGGTGGTGAAGTCGGTGAGCGCCGTGATGATGTCGGGTGCGGCGTCGGCGTAGACCTGGCTGACCTTCACGAGTTCTTTCAGATCGTCGTTGAGGGCGGGCAGCTCGGGGTTGAACTTGCGCAGGTGGGCGTCGAGTCGGGTGAGGGTCTCGCCGAGCTTGTCGCCGCGTCCGGACAGGGCCTGGGAGACGGCGGACAAGGTGGCGGAGAGCTTCTGCGGCTGGACGGCGGTGAGCATCGGCAGCAGGTTGTCCAGCACCTGCTGGAGTTCGACGGCGTTGGCGGAGCGGTCCTGCGGGATGACGGCTCCGGAGGCCAGCGTCCCCGCGGCGGGGTGCGCGGGCGGCACCAGGGCCACGAACCGCTCGCCGAACAGGGTGGTCGGCAGCATCTGCGCGCTCACGTCGGCCGGGATGTGGCCGAGGGCGCCGGGCTGGAGCGCGAGGGTGAGCCGGGCGCCGTGGTCGGTGGCGTCGATGCGGCGGACCTCGCCGACGACCACGCCGCGCAGCTTGACCTCGGCGCCCAGGTGCATCTCGTTGCCGACGGTGCCGGTCTCCACGACCACCGGGTCGCTGTCGGTGAACTTCTTGTCGTAGACGGCGACGGCGAGCCAGATCAGCAGGACGGGCACGAGCACGAAGGCCACTCCCGCGAGCCGGCGGCGTACCCTCTCGCCTCTTGGATCGCTCATCTCACCCCGCCACCTTCACGGTCGTGGTGGCGCCCCACAGGGCGAGCGACAGGAAGAAGTCGGTGACGCTGATCAGCACGATGGCGTTGCGCACCGAGCGGCCCACGGCGACGCCGACGCCGGCCGGGCCGCCGGTGGCGTGGTAGCCGTGGTAGCAGTGGGCGATGATCACAATCACGCTGAAGATCAGCACCTTGAGCACGGACAGCAGGACGTCGGTGGGCGACAGGAACAGGTTGAAGTAGTGGTCGTAGGTGCCGCTGGACTGCCCCTTGAACAGGACGGTCACGGCGCGGGAGGCCACGAAGGAGGAGAGCAGCCCGATCGCGTACATCGGGACGATGGCGACGAACCCGGCGATGATGCGGGTGGTGACCAGATACGGCAGGGAGCGGATGCCCATGCTCTCCAGGGCGTCCACCTCCTCGTTGATGCGCATGGCACCGAGCTGGGCGGTGAAGCCGGCGCCGACGGTGGCCGACAGGGCCAGTCCGGCGACGAGGGGCGCGATCTCGCGGGTGTTGAAGTAGGCGGAGACGAAGCCGGTGAACGCGGCGGTGCCGATCTGGTCCAGGGCCGCGTAGCCCTGGAGCCCGACGACGGTGCCGGTGAACAGCGTCATGCCGATCATCACGCCGATGGTGCCGCCGATGACGCCGAGGCCGCCGGAGCCGAAGGCCACCTCGGCCAGCAGCCGCCGCACCTCCTTGAGGTAGCGGCGCAGGGTGCGCGGCACCCACAGCAGCGAGCGGACGTAGAAGATCAGTCGTTCGCCGGAGCGGTCGAGCCAGACGAGTGGGGAGGCCACGGGCCTCAGCCTCCCTTCGGCGGGACGATCTGGAGGTAGACGCCCGTCATCACCATGTTGACGAAGAAGAGCAGGAGGAAGGTGATGACGACGGACTGGTTGACGGCGTCGCCCACGCCCTTGGGGCCGCCGCGCGGGTTCAGCCCGCGGTAGGCGGCGACGATGCCCGCGATGAACCCGAAGACCAGCGCCTTGAGTTCGCTGACGTACAGGTCGGGCAGCTGGGCGAGGGCGGAGAAGCTGGACAGGTAGGCGCCGGGGGTGCCGTGCTGGAGGTAGATGTTGAAGAAATAGCCGCCGAGGATGCCGACCACGGACACCAGTCCGTTGAGCAGCACCGCCACCCCCATGGCGGCCAGCACCCGGGGCACGACCAGGCGCTGCACCGGCGAGACGCCCATGACCTCCATCGCGTCCAGTTCCTCGCGGATGGTGCGCGAGCCGAGGTCGGCGCAGATGGCGGAGCCGGCCGCGCCGGAGATCAGCAGGGCGACGATGAGCGGGCTGGCCTGCTGCACCACGGCGAGCACGCTGGCGCCGCCGGTGAAGGACTGGGCGCCGAGCTGCTGGGTGAGCGAGCCGACCTGGAGCGCGATCACCGCGCCGAAGGGGATGGAGACGAACGCGGCGGGCAGGATGGTGACGCCGGCGATGAACCAGAACTGCTCGATGAACTCGCGGAACTGGAAGGGCCGTCGGAAGATGGCCCGGCCGACCTCGGCGGCGAGCGCGAAGAGGCGCCCGGTCTGCCGCAGCGCGCCAGTGATCATGCGCCGCTCCCGGCGGCGGGCATCGGCAGCGTGGGCGATCCGGTGCCGTGCGCGGCGTAGGTGCGCTCGATGGCGGCGCGGGCGGCGGGCGGCAGCCGGTCCAGCATCCCCATGACCCGCTCGCGGCGCCGGGCGACGGCCTGCCGCTCGGGCAGGCCCGGGGAGGGTTCGAGCTGTGGGACGATCTCGCGGGGCAGGTCAGCGCCCCGGGCGCCCGGCCCGGCGGCCTCGGCGGCCAGGGTGGCGGCGTCCTTCTCCTCCGACATGCCGATGGGCCCCTGGCGGCGGCCGGCGAGGAACTGGGCCACGACCGGTTCGTCGCTGGTGAGCAGCACCTCGCGCGGGCCGAAGGTGACCAGTTCGCGCCGGAAGAGCATGCCCATGTTGTCGGGGACCGTGGCGGCGATGTCGAGGTTGTGGGTGACGATCAGCATCGTCGCGTCGATCTGCGCGTTCAGGTCGATCAGCAGCTGGGAGAGGTAGGCGGTGCGCACCGGGTCGAGCCCGGAGTCCGGTTCGTCGCACAGGATGATCTGCGGGTCGAGCACCAGGGCCCGGGCCAGGCCGGCCCGCTTGCGCATCCCGCCGCTGATCTCGCCGGGCAGCTTGCCCTCGGCGCCCAGCAGGCCGACGACCTCGATCCGCTCCATGACGGTGCGGCGGATCTCGGACTCCTTCTTGCGGGTGTGCTCGCGCAGCGGAAAGGCGATGTTGTCGAAGAGCGACATGGAGCCGAAAAGGGCCCCGTCCTGGAACATGAGCCCGAAGAGCTTCCGCGTCTCGTAAATGTCGCGCTCGGGGCTGCTCACCATGTCCACCCCATTGATGAGGACACGGCCGCGCTCCGGTTTGAGGAGCCCGATGAGCGACTTCAGGAACACGGTCTTTCCGGTCCCGGACGGACCGAGCATGACGCTGACCTCACCGGCCGGAAGGGTGAGGGTCACATCCTGCCAGATGTTCTGCTTGCCGAAGGACTTGGTCAGGCCCTCGACCACCACTTCGATTCCCATATCACCTCCGACAAGGATGGGTCAGGCGTGCGCTGAGGAGCGCACGTTAAGTCGGTGCCCGGTTCACTGACAATAGGCGGGCACCGGCTTCCTGTGGCACTTTCCGACTTTGTCACCGCGCAGACAAAAAGCGGTCCGGCACTTGTCTCCGTGCGACAGGGCAGGGCCTCGCGCCTCCGGGGGGAGTGGATCCGCGGGCCCTGCCTGCGGACGACCGGCCCGGAAGGAGGGCAAGGGCCGGAAATCGTCCGTCGCGTCTCCGGCCGGCGGGGGCCCACCGACCTGGAGATCAGTACCGTCCCCGGAACGCTACGGCTCGGTAACCTCGGCAGGCAATAGCGGACCAGCAGTTTTCCGCGATATTGAGTTCGGCCATCGACGACCTGTCAGGGTGCAGATAAAACAGGGCTCTCTTTTTATCGCCAGGTGAGCACCCGGCCCCTTGCGCAGGTATACGGCAGCTTCGTCCGAAAAGATCGCTGGACCGGTCCCGGGCCTGCCCGGTAGCGTCCCGCTTAGCACCGGGTGACTAATCCGGGTGCGTGGACTGCTCACGCCACGGACAGATGGTTCACTTCTTCAAAGAATCATGGTCAGCGGCATTGTTCGGCCAAGTTTCCCGCAAGTAACGTCGGTGCTCGCGGTCGAGTTGTTCCCCGCCGCGGGCCGCCGCGTCCCGCTCCATCAGTTCCGTCGCGGCCCACCTCTGCCGGTCAATCCCCAAGGAGAGTCCCAGAGTCATGAACAAGTCCCTCAGAAGGATCGCCGTCGTGGCGGGTGCGGGCGCGGCAGCGTTCGGCATCGCCGTCGCCCCCGCCTCCGCGAACGCCTCCACGGTCTGGACCGTCAGCCCGTCGCCGGCCAGCTTCACCGCCACCAACAGCGGCAACATCCTGCTGACCGCCAACATCCCGATGACGTGTACGACGTCGAGCGCGTCGGGCACCATGGCGAGCACCACCGGCAACCCGGCGACGGTGGCCAGTATCAGCGCCATCAACTTCGGCACCGCCACCTCGCCGTGCACCAGCCTCCTGGGCAACGTCACGACCGTGGCCACCACCCCCTGGAACATCGTCGCGAAGGACTACAACCCTTCGACCGGCGTCACCACCGGCTACGTCAGCAACATCAGCGCCAAGGTCAGCGCCGGCGCCTGCGTCTTCACCGTGACCGGGAAGGCGTCGGGCACGTACACCAACTCCACCGGCATCCTGGCCGTCAACAGCGTCTCCGGTGAACTGACCGTCACCTCGGCCACCAACTGCGGCACGGTCGTCACGACTTCCACCAAGCCCACCTTCAAGGGCAACTACGCCGTGAAGGTGAAGGGGACCACCACCATCCCGACGATCGTCGGCTCCAACCCGTAAGCCGGACACGCCTGTTCGCGACCGCCTGGCCGGGCCACCCCCGGCCGGGCGGTTGCCGCCGGTCCGGGGCGTATCGCCACGGCGGGTCCCGGGCCGGCACCGCCCCGGCCGGCACCGTCCGGAAGAAGGAGAGTCACCCAGTCATGAAGAGGTCCCTCGGCAGGGCCGCCGTCGCGGTGGGCGCGGGCGCGGCAGCGGCCGGCATCGCCGTCGCCCCCGCCGCCGCGAACCCGTCCACGGTCTGGACCGTCAGCCCGTCGCCGGCCGGCTTCACGGCGGTCAACAGCGGGAATGTCGTCCTGGTCACCGGCGTCCCGATGACGTGCACGGCGTCCGGCGCGTCCGGCACCCTGACCGGCGGCAGCGGCAATCCGGCCGAGGTGGGGAGCATCAGGGCCGCGACCATCGGCACCGGCACGTCACCCTGCAGCAGCCTCCTGGGAAACTTCACGATCACCCCCAGCACCCCTTGGTCGGTGGTCGCCCAGGACCACCACCCCTCGACCGGTGTCACCACCGGCTACGTCGACGACATCAACGCCCGCGTGTCGGTGGGCGCCTGTGTCTTCACCATGGCCGGCAAGGCGTCCAGCTCGTACACCAACTCCACCGGCGTCCTGTCCGTCGCCAACGCGCCCGGCGAACTGACCGTCACCTGGGCCTCCAACTGCGGCACCCTCATCACGACCGCCACCAAGCCCACCTTCAAGGGCAACTACACCGTCAGGGTGACCGGCACGGACACCATCCCGACGATCACCGGCACCAACCCGTGAGGCGCCCCTCCACAGCCCCTTCCGGGACGAGCCGGGCGGAGCAGCGGACGACGGTCCCCCGCGCGGCCGCACGGCGCACTCCGCGCCTGCGCGCCCGGACCGCGACGACCGCCGCGTTCGTCGTGCTCGCCGCCATGGTCCCGGCCGCGGTCGCCACCGCCGGCACCCAGCACGTCGATACCGCGCTGCCCTATGTGTGCGCGCTCCCGTCCGGGCCGCAGAAGGCGACGGTACGGGTCTCGGCGGCCTTCCCGGACCGGGTGGCGCCCGGCGAGGCGATCCGGCCCGCGGACGTCACCACCACCGTGGAACTCCCGGCGGCGGCGGTGGCGGATCTCAAGGTGCCGAAGGGGTCCGGGATCCAGGCCGCCACCCGTCTCATCGTCGGGGTCGCCCAGAACGACGCCACGGCCGAGGCGACCTGGCGCGGCACGGCCGCCGCGGTCACCGTCCCCGAGTCGGGTCCGCTCACCCTGACCGCGACCGGTGACGTCCCCTCGGTGACCGGGCAGAGCGCCGGCGACCTGACGCTCTCCGCCGGGAACCTGGCCGTCGACCTCGCCGTGACCACGCCCGACGGTACGACCACGGGCACCACCACCGGTACCGCCCCCGCTCCCGCCCCGCTCACGGTCGCCTGCGCCCTCGACAAGGACGCGGCCGGACACGGCCTGCTGGCCACCGTGCCGGTCGGGCCCGCGTCGAGCGGCTCACCGTCCGCCTCCCCCGCCGGCTCCGGTACGCCGTCCACGTCGTCCGCGCCCTCCGGACAGCCGTCCGGGCAGCCCGGCGCTCCACCGCACGGGCGCGCCCCGAAGGTCGCCGGGGACACCCCCGGCAGCACCACGGACCGCAGCGGCGTACCACCGTGCCGGTACGACGAGCACCATCCGGCGACGTCGAAGTCGTTGAACGCGTACATCACGGGCTACACCAACGTAAGGAAGCAGAAGGCCGCGGCACTGCTCCCGGTGTCCTGCACCTTCGTCGAACAGGGCGACGCGCTGATCGACATGTCACCGGACGGCCGCCCCATCCTCACGCAGCACTCCGAGGGCCAGCTCTACTACCAGGGCAAGGCGCAGAGCCCGCCGTTCAAGGCGACGTTCCTGACCTTCGACTTCGTCCCGGCGACAGCCACCATGGTGCTGGAGCAGACGGGTCCGCTGGCCGTCGATTCCCTCGGTTACCTGGACACTTCCCCCCTGTATCTGGACAGCTACATCCGGGTCCCGCTGGTGCTCCACATCACCTCCCTGACGGTCAACGGCACGCCCCTGGACGTGGGACCGTCCTGCCGGACCCGCACGCCGCTCGCCTCGAAGGACCCGGAACCGGCCAACCACCCCGGAGACCATCTCGTGCTGCACGGCAGGACGGAGATGGGCTCCGGCGAGAACGCCACGGGCTATCTCCTGCTCAGCGGCGGTCCGCTCTACGGCTCGATGACCGTCCCCGCGTTCACCGGCTGCGGTAGCGGCGGCGAGGACCTCGACCCCTTGCTGACGGCTTCGGTCTCCGGGCCGGACAACTACATCAAGCAGATCCAGGGCCAGACGTGCGGCCAGGCCGAGCCCCAGTACGGCACCGAATGCACCGACGACAAGCAGCCGATCAAGATCCCCGTTCCCCAGCGCTGAGCCCCGCCACCGCCCCGCGCCCTCCACCCTCGGCCCTCCGCCCCCGACCCTCCGCCCCGACCTCTCAGGGAAGGCACCCATGACCAGATTCTCCCGCCGCGCCGGACTCGTCACCACCGTCACCGCGCTCGGCACCGCCCTCGGCTCGTTCGCCGCCGTGGGCACGGCCACCGCCGCGACCACCCAGCTCAACGGCGAGTGGGCGCCCTTCACCCGCTGTCCCGTGGACGCCCCCGCGATGCTGGCCGCGGACGGCCTGGCCCAGACCCCGCAGTGCGTGGTGTCCACCTCGGCGAGCGGTTCCATCAAGCTGGGCAACACCACGGTGACCACGGGCCGCACCGACCTCCAGATAGGGGTGGTGCAGAACTCGGACGGCACCAGCAGTGTCGTGGCCCCGGCCGCCGGTGCGCTGATCGCGGACTCGGCGACCGTGCCCGGCGGGCTCCTTGGCCTGATGTGCCCGAGCAACATCCCCGCGGTCACGGTGATCTGCAATCAGATCGCGGGCAGCAGCCTCAACAAGATCACGGCCACCGTGGAGTCCATCGGCTCGCCCAGCGACTTCGACCAGACCGCGGGCATCCTCACCGACAAGCCGATCGTCTCCATCCCGGTCCGCATCCACCTGCAGAACCCGTTCCTGGGCTCCAACTGCTACATCGGCTCCAAGTCGAACCCGATCGTGCTGCGCCCGAAGAACCTGAACCTGCCCGACTTCGGCATGACGTTCTTCAAGGGCGACGGGACCGTGGCCGACGACGGTGACATGAGCCGGATCAACCTCACCGGCGCCACCCAGAGCGACAGCACCTTCGCGGTGCCCGGCGCGAGCGGCTGCGGCCTCGGCCTGTTCGGGCTGATCGACGCGGCGGTCAACCTCAAGACGGGCCTGCCGTCGGCCGCCGGCAAGAACAGCCTCACGCTCAACGACACGCAGACCTCGCTGGCGGGCCTGCTGGCTCCCGGCACGGTCGCGCCGGACGCCGGCAAGGACCTCGCCCAGGCCTGGCACTCCGCCGTCAGGTAGGCCCGGCACCCCGCCGACCAGTAATGGCCGCACGGGAGCGATTATCAGCCGTCCCGGCAGCCCGCACCCGCCCCGCGGCACCAATGTGTGCTCAACCTGTGTACGTATCAAGGAAGTTGATTTAGCTTCACCTTTCACACAGGTCTGCACCTGACGACCGGCCGTCCGTCACCCGCCATCGCCGCGGGCGGCGGACGGCCGGTCCCCCCACCGGGCGCGTCGGAGAGCGAGGGACGACCAACTCATGCCGTCAACCGTACGGACGCCGGAGGTCGGAGAGCCGCTCGACCCCCTGCCCAAGGAGTTCGCGGCCTTCATGCGCCCGGAATTACCCGGGCTCATGAAGGAGATACGCATCGAGGTCACCCGCGCCTATCCGGTCTACGGCCGCCTGCTCGACGGCCCCAACGCGGACGCCATCCGGCAGGGCGTCGAACAGGCCCTGTCCGCCTTCGTGGACCGGGTCGCCGACCCCGGCCGGAACTCGGTACTCCGCGACGAACTGCTGCGCAAGTTCGGCCGCGTCGAGGCGTACGAGGGCCGGGAACTCGACACCCTCCAGGGGGCGTACCGGCTCGGCGCCCGGATCGCGCTGCGCCGCGCCAAGGCGGTGGGCCGGCAGTACAACCTCTCCCCCACCGTCATCCTCGCCTTCGCCGACGCCCTGTTCGCCTACGTCGAGGAGCTGGAGGCGGTCTCCCGCGAGGGCTACCTGGAGGTGCAGTCACGGGCCTCCACCGAGGTGTCCGCGCTGCGCAGGCAACTGCTGCACCTCATCCTCGCCGCCCCGCCGCTGCCCCAGTCGACCGTGTCCGGGCTGTGCGAGGCCGCCGCCTGGCCGCTGCCCGCCACCGCCACGCTCGTCGCGCTGCGCTCACCGGCCCCCGACCACCTGGAGGCGGCTCTCGCCGGGGACGTCCTCGCGGATCTGGACATCCCGCAGCCGCATCTGCTCGTCCCCGGGGAGCTGACCGCGGAACGCCGCACCATGCTGGACGCGGCCCTGGCCGGCGCGCACGCCGTGGCGGGCCTGACCGTACCGCTCGCCCAGGCCGCCGACTCCATCCGCTGGGCGCGCCGCGTCCTCCAGCTGATCGACGAGGGCGTGGTCCCGGACGCTCCCCTGGTGCGCTGCGAGGACCACATGGTGACGCTGTGGCTGCTGTCCGACCCGGCCCTGGTGGGCCACCTGGCGGCCCGGGAACTGGCCCCGCTCGACACCGTGCCCGCCAACCGGCGCGAGCGGCTGGTGGAGACGCTGCGCGTGCACGTCTCCACCCGGGCACCGGCCGAGCAGGTCGGGGAGATCCTGGGTGTGCACGCCCAGACCGTCCGCTACCGGCTGCGCAACCTGGACTCCCGGCTCGGTGACCGGCTCGCCGACCCCGACCACCGCTTCGCCCTGGAGGCGGCCCTGCGGTTCCTGCACCTGCGGGGCCGCGACGGCGAGGAGTGAGACGCGGCGAGGCGCCGCCCGGTGACCTGGGGTGTCAGAAGTCCATGCCCCCGGCCTCCTGCCCCACGACCTCCCACGCGGCCCCGGAAAGCTCGCTGAACACCGAGGCGCGCAGGGTGCGCAGCGCCTGCCCCACGCCCCGCACGCCGGGGTCGCAGCCGGTGCTGCCGCTGAGCACGTCGTAACCGTCGCGGACGGCGACGTGCAGCCGATGCCGGCCGGTGCCGTCGGTGTGCACGGCCAGCGCCACGACCAGGGGCGGCGGCCCGCCCGCCGCGCCGGGCAGCTTGCGGTACGCGTCGGCGACGGGCGTATGCCAGCGCAGGCCGAGCAGCACGGGACCCTTGGCCGTCACCTCGGCCAGGTCGGTGTCGTGCACGCCGTCGGCGTCCAGCACGAGCGCCCGGGCGTCGAGCACCAGCGCGGCGGGCAGCAGGCAGCGCAGTGAGCTGCCCACGAGGTTGCCGCCGACCGTCGCCGCCCGGCGCACGGCCCCGGTGCCCACCGTGGCGGCGGCCCGGCGCAGCACGCCCGGCACCCGCTCGTCGATCCGGTGCAGCACCACCGCGGCGCCCAGTTCCTCCGGGCCGAGGACGTTGGCCTCGGGGAGTTCGCGCAGCGACATGGCCTGGTCGGGGAAGCCGTCCCGTTGCCAGGTGGCCCACACGAGCGTGGCCCCGCCGACCGGGACCGCCCCCTCGGCCAGGCACTCCTGCGCTTCGGACACGGACCTGGGCAGACGTAGCAGCACCGCGGCCGACCTGCCTTCCTGGAAAGTGAGCGGTGGGCGGCGGAACCTCTCGCCCGCCCGCCCGTCCGACACGGCGCATTCTCGCCGCACGACGGGGGGCGCGTACAGGGCTCGTACGCGCATGCCGGGAGGACGGCCCACCGGTGCCGCCCGCGTCCTCCCCGGCGTGCGGGCACCGCCCCTCTCAGGCCGTGCCCGCGGACCGGCGTGACCGGTGGTCGCGCCACCGGGTCACCGCCCACAGGACGTTGACCCCGCCCAGGACGATCAGCACCGCCGCCGAGTCGGCGCTGCCCGCGAGGCCGTGCCCCGGCCCCAGCCCCCGCGCCGCGCGGACCAGCAGGGTGACGTCGGCGGGAAGGGTGACGGCGGCCATGAACGCCAGGCACACCACCGTGCCGGCCGCCAGGACGACGCTGTAGAGGCGGACCGCCCGGCGCTCGTGGGCCGGCAGCCGGGCGCTCGGATCGCCGGTCCCGCCGGCCGGCCCGGGGCGCGGCGATCGCACCGCCCGCCGGACCGCGTACCGGGCGTAGGCGAGGCCGTCGCCGTACAGGTCCCGGCAGCCGGTGAGGTCCTGGAGGACGAAGTACAGGTCCGTGCGGGTGAACACCATGAGCTGGAAGGGCAGCGGCAGCAGGGCCAGCAGCAGGGCCGCGCTGAGCAGCCGGTGGGCCGTCGCGCCGGGGTCCGTCCCGGCGAGCAGGAGGACCAGGGCCGAGGCGACGGACAGGTCGAGGGCGATACCGGCCAGGTAGGCCGTCAGCCGATGGCGCAGCGGCGCGAGTTCGATGCCGCTGATGTCGGTCTGCATGACGAGGAACTGCAGCCGGGTGCCCAGCCGCATCCGTCCCGGCACGCCCGCGGCACGGGCGGTGACGAGGTGCGCCAGCTCATGGGCCAGCAGCAGCGCCCACCCGGCCGCGGCCCCGGTGAGCAGCACCAGGCCGCCATGCGGACTCCACAACAGGTCGCGATAGCCCGGCAGCAGGGCGGGACGGCGGATCAGGACGGCCACGGCGGCCGCCAGCAGCGCTCCGGCGAGCACGGGGAGCGCCGGGTGCAGGGCGAACCGGGCGTGGCGCGGACGCAGCCACGGCAGGGAGGCGCGCGGTGGCTCGCCGTCCGGCACCGGCACGTCCCCGATGCGTGCCACGAACCCGAGGGCGGCCAAGTCCCCGACGAAGTCCGCGACGTCGAACTCCTCGCCGGTCTCGTCACACAGCGTCCACGCCGTGCGGGCCACGCTGAGCCCCGCGCCCAGGAGTTCCACCGCCCGTGCCCCGGCCGCCGGCAGGGCGACGAAGGTACGGGTGGCCATGCGACCCACGATCCATTCGTCCCGGTCACGCCGCACCGCCAGGCCGTGCAGCAGGACGCGGGTGGACGGCTCGATCCGGGGGCTCCCGTCCGCCGCGGTGCCCGTCATGCGGGGGTGCCCGCTCCCGCGGCCTCGGCCTCGGTCTCGGCCGATTCCGCTCGGCAGGCGGGGCAGTCGGGGCGACGGCCCGAGCGCTGCTCGATCGCCTCCCCGGGCACCATGAGGTTCAGGCCGAACCGGTATCCGGGATCGACCGGCGGGATGCCGCACAGCAGCGAGACGGCGGCATGGGCCAGCAGGCTTCCGGACAGGCCCGCGGTCATGGCGTTGACCGGGTTCCACGGCATACGGGGCGAGGCGGCGTCCTCGTCCTGGCCGGGCGCGAGCCGCAGATCACGCCGCTCCGTCTCGGCGCTGCGCAGGCACTCCCAACAGGCGCCCCGGCCGGGCGTGAAGACCCCGACACTCACCAGCGGGCCGCGGTAGCCCGCTTCGGCCCACGGTGTACCGGCGGCCAGGCAGACCCGGTTGGCCCATCTGCGGATCACGGCGGGGCGGTCGGCGGCCAGCAGCAGCACGTCGTACGCGGGCCCGTCGCCGCGGCCACCGGCGCCGGCCAGCAGGGCTTCGAGGTCCTCGGGACCGCGTACCTCCCGGCGCTCGCCGGTGACCGTCGTGTCCGAGTTCAGGGCACGCAACGCCGCCAGCGCCGCGTCGATCTTGGGCCTGCCGAGGTCGTGCTCGCGGAAGAGCGTCTGCCGGTTGAGGTTGGACAGCTCGACGACATCCGGGTCGACGCAGTGCAGCAGCCCCACTCCGGAGGCCACCAGATCCCGTGCCGCGGTGCCACCGGTACCGCCGACGCCGACCAGCAGGACGCGGGCGCGCCGCAGCCGCAGCTGCGGCTCCCACGCGCTCTGCCTGGGCCGCAGATCCATCCAGCGCAGCAGCGTCATGCCCCGGCTGTAGCGCTCGCGTTCCCGCTCGGACAGTTCCACCGGCGGCGCGGCACCGGCGTCCTCGACGAACCCGGCGGTGGTCAGGTCCGTCATCGCCTGGACGATGTCCGCGGCCGGCAGCCGCGGTCCGGGGTGGCGGCGGGACACCTCGGCGACGATCTCCGCGGTGTCCCGGGTGCCGTCCATGGCCTCGACCAGCGTCCACACCCAGCCGTCGGGGTCCTTGACCTCGGAGCCGATGCCGTGGACGACGCTGCCGATCCGCACATGGCCGTCCACCGTCCGATAGGCCCGGTGTTCCGGCTTGATCCGGGGCCGTCGCATCTCTCGCACCGTCATCTTCGCGCCAATCTCGTCAGCACCGGGCCCTCCGGCGGCACCAGTCGTTGACAACCGTCACTCCCGGCACGAACTCTGGCAAGGGCGCGCCCCATTCAAGAGCACGCCCAGTTCCCGCACGCCCCGCTCAGCACCGGAAGGACACGGTATGCCGAAGAAGATCGAGATCCGTCCGTTGGACAAGAAGGAGACCACCGGCGAGAGCGGCGGCAACGGCGGCTCCTGACCCGGACGCAGACTCTGCCCCTGACTCGGACTCGGACTCGGACTCGGACTCGGACTCGGACGATGGAGCGTTACCCCACGGTCGCGGAGGTCACCGATGCGGCGCGCCGGCTGGTCGCCCGCTTCCCCGCGACGGCCGTTCTGCGCCCGGTGGGCACGTCCCGGGCCGGCCGCCCGGTCCTGATGCTGTCCGTGGGACACGGCCCGCACCACGTCCTGGTGGTCGCCGGCCCGCACCCGGACGAGCCGGTCGGCGGCGCGAGCGCGCTGGCGCTGGCGGAGCGGGTGGCGCGCGGCGAGAGCCTGTCCGCGGCGACCGACCCCGCCCTGGTCACCTGGGACATCATCCTGTGCCTGGACCCGGACGGCGCGGCACTGAGCGAAGCGGGACAAGAGGGAGAAGCGGGAGAAGCGGGAGAAGCGGGAGAAGCGGACAGCGAGGGAGCACCCCCTGCCCCCACCCCCACCCTCAAGTCGTACTACGGCACCACCTACCGTCCGATCGCCGCGGAGCAGCCGGAGTGGGCGCCGATCGTCGGGCATCATCTCCCGGAGAGCCAGGCGCTGTTCGACGTCATCGACGACCTGCGCCCGGTCCTCCAGTGCTCCCTGCACAGCACCGATGTGGGCGGCACATGGGTCCAGTTGACCGGCGACCTCCCCGGACTCGCCGCTCCTTTCGAGAAGTCCGCCGCAGACCTCGGCATCCCCCTCCAGCACGGCACGTACGACGCCCTGTACTGGGAGAACCCCAGCCCGGCGGTCTACGTCCTGCCGCCCCCGGACAGCACCGGCCGGCTGGCGGCCGGCTCGGAGAACATCGGCCGCTCCACCTGGTGCGCCCCGCAGCGTTACGGCGGCGTCACAGCCATCGTCGAGGTACCCCTGTGGGCGGCGGACCCGACCGAGGACCTGTCCCCGTACCCCCGGCCCCACCAGGCCCTGCGCGACCTGACCGAACTGGTCCTGACCGGTGGCCGCCAGGTGACCGCGGTCCTCGACCGGGCCCGCCCCTTCCTGCCACCGGCCGAGGAGAACCCCCTCAGACGCGTGGTGGAGTGGATGTCCGACGGCCTCTACGCCCTGGTCGCCGAATCCTGGGCACCCCTGGCCCGGCAAATCGCCTCGGCACCACCCACCGAGCACCCCTTGACCACGGCCCACATCACCGCCCTGAACATCGTCGCCCGCCGCCAGCCACTCCGCGCGGCCGGCCTCCTGCTCCGCCTGCTGAAGGCATCGGACGCCCCCGCCGCCGGCCCCCTGCACACCGAACTCGACGACCTCTTCACCACGTGGTGCACGGATTTCGAGCGGTCCCTGGGACTGCGCCCGGTGCCCATCCCCCACCAGGTGGAACACCAGACGCGGACGGTGCTGGCTTGCGCTGAGAGTGCGCTGAAGGCCGCTCGGTGAAGGCCTTCCAGCTTCCGGGCATGTGCGGCAGCTGTCACCAACGCAACGCGTGATGCCAGACGCCACCATCTCCACACCGCTGTTGTCCGCGATCGAGCATGTGCTCAGCGGCCGATGTAGAGGAAACGCAGGTAGCGTGCCAATGACAGCCCGCGCTGACGGAGCTTGGCAGCCTCGACAGTCTCGCTCAGTGTCCTGTGGAGAGCGCTGTCCTGCTGGAGAGCGATCGTGCGCCGACTGAACTCCTGTTGCTGCTGTCGCGCCTGATCGCAGGCGAGAGCATGCTCTCGCCTGAGCCGCTCCTGATCTTCTTCCATCTGCTTCCGCGCTTTCACGCGCAACGCCTCGGTCTCCGTCTCCACAGCCCGGCGCTGAGCGCCGAACTGAGCCTGGCGGCGGGCGGCTCCCTGCTCGATCAGCTGTCGCTCTGATGTGCTGAGCGCGGTAGGCTGCCGAGCCTGGGCCGAGGTGACCAGGCGTTTCCGCCAGGCATCGAGGGCGATGGCCTTGGTCTCGCCGATGCCGTGTACGTCGATGACACGGCCGCTGCTCAACACGAGCGCGGCGCCCGTACTGTTGTAGTGCGTATTTTGCACAGGCCGGTAGCCGGTGAAGTCAGCTGCTGTACGGATGCCCGCCGCGGCCAGCCGGGCGGCAAGCTTCGGTCCGATGCCATGCGGCGGAGACTGGACGATCAGCCGTCGGCTGAGCTGATCCCGCACATACGCGGACTGCTTGTCGGTGAGTGCCTTGGCCAAGCTCCTACGGAGTTCGTCCGACAGCTCGTCGATCTTCTTGTCCATGTCGCGCTGCTTGCGGACCCGGCGCTTCTCGGCCTCCTTGAGCTCACCGTGGTACCGGGCTGTGAGCCTGTCCTGAGCTCGTGGATAGGCCGCGGTCCGCTTGGCCTCCGCCGCGTCGAATTTCGCCCGGTCCTTGCGCAGCTTCTCGCCCGCCTTGGCCGGGTCGTCCAGCTGGGCCAGTTCGTTCGTCAGCTTGGCCAGAAAGGCCCGTGACTGCGTCTGCTCCGTTCGACGGCCTCGGGCGAATGCCGTGAGCGCGATGGCGGCGAGGACGGGCACACCCGACCCGATCAGTGATACCGAGAACCCGGCGAGGACCATCAGGACGGTCGCAGCCAGCATGAATGGCCAGAACACAGCTGTGGTCACATCCAAAGGCCCCCGGGTACGAAAGCCAGCTGGTGCGGTGTCCGAAGAGGCGGTCGGGGTCGCCGCGGTCTGCGCGGGGACGTGCCCGGTCATCCATCCGGGCAGTCCGCCTGTGCCAGGAGGGGAGGCTGTGCCAGAGGCCGATATCCCTGAGGCCGCTGTTGTGGCGGTCTGTTGTCTGGTCACGGCTGGGGCGAGCGGAGGCAGCACGTCCAACGGCTGGCAGGCGAAGGACCGGACTTGGCCGGCGAGCCCACTCACCATCCGGTCAGGGTGCGCCAGCAGCGCCTGCAGCCTCGTGGAGCCACCGGGATTCTTGAAGTCTTCCTCGGTGAGCAGCAGGAACTCGCCACTGGGATCATGCAGCCCATTCCACAGCGCGGGATCGGTGGCGATCGCCTTGAGCGACAAGAAGATCACCCAAGCGGAAAACCGGTCCAGCGTCGCTCCGAAATCATCATTGCCTCGTAAGGGGGACTGGTAGTTGCGGTGTCCCCGCTCAGTGCCGCTCATACCGGCCAGCGCCGGGACATACATGCCGTCGTAGTCGACCAGGCGCAGCGTGTCATCACTGGCGACGAGCAGGTTGCCGTGCTGGAGGTCGCCGTGCGCTATCTCGTGGGCCGCCAGGTCACGGATCAGGGCCTCGAACCGGTCAGCCAGACGTTCGACGGCGAAACGGTGGCTGTGGTTGTCGTCGAGCCAGGAGGACAGGGTGACACCCTCGACCCAATCCATCTTCAGGACCGGGTAGCGGTCCTGCCCGACGCTGATGGCGTCGGGCAGGTACTCGAATCCCAGATTCCACGGTTGTGAGAGTTCGGCCGGGTTCAGCTGCGCGAGTCGGGAGCTGATGGCCTGATAGCGAAGTTCCTGGTCCGGGACATGACGAGTGAAGCATTTGATCGCGTACCGCTGGCCCGATGTGACCGAGGTCAGCGAGAAGACGCTCGCGAAGGCCCCGGAGACGGCACGGGGCAGACCAAGCTTGGTCAGCTCCGGCTGTGCGCCTCTCAGTTCGGGGTGATGGAAGCACAGCTGGGTATGCTGCAGCGCCTCCGCGTAGGCGGCGCCTGTGGGAAACTGACGCTGCGCGCCAGTGGCCGAACCCACGCTTACCGCCCCTCGAAATCGATGCGCACGAACGCGACGTCGTCGTTGCGCAGACGCCGGCAGCCCCGCAAACCGTTCAGCCAGTCCTTGAACCCGTCCAGGTCGTCGGGCCCGGTGAATTCCAGCAACTGTTTCACGGCGTCATCCTGGTCCCCAGCCGACAGGAGCCATGCGGCCAGGGCATCGGTCATCAGGAGCAGCCGATCGCCCGCTTCGCACCGGCCCTCCGTGAACCTTGTGCGGCGGGCCAGCAATGCCGCGTCGTGGTTACGGCTGCCGAAGAGGTCGGGGCTCGTGCCGAATTCCTCGACGGCCGCCACCGGAAAGGCCCGCACCAACCGGTTCTCATGCAAATGGAACAGGCAGCTGTCCCCCAGGGCGGCGGCACGCCAGTGCCAAGTCGGTTCGGTTGCATCGGCGTGGGAATCATCCGGATCGACGCGCACCGTCAGCAGCGTCGCGTAGGCACCGTCTGCGATCTTGGTGTGCTCGTACCACTTCAACGGACGCCCCTCCGCATGGCGCGCCTGTGTGTACCACACGAGCCAGGGCTCCCACCGAGCCACTACCGACGACGCGAACTCCTCGAAGGCCGTTCCGCCTGTCAGCACGTCCGGTAGTTCCATCGCGTGTTCGGCCGCCGTGCGGGACAGCAGACGGGCCCAGTCCTTGGCCAGCGCGCTCTCTGTCGCCCCGTCGCAGACGCCCGCGGTGAGCGGCTCCCGCAGCATGTGGTCGTGTGAGCAGCCGGGAAACACAGCGACGGCGTCCTCACATTCCGCGTCCGTGCTTCCGAGTTTGGGGGCCACGAGGTGCGTGACGTACACGCATGAGGTGGACGTCGTCACCGCAGCTCGGTGGCGCGGGTTCCGATGTCCAGGAACTGCACGACCGTGGTGATGTCCGCGTTGTAGACGAAGCCACGGGTGGTCTCACTGACCCGCTGACCCTGCGAGGCGGCGTAGGAACGCATGTGGCTGGGCAGCGGGCTCGACATGGCGAACAGCGTTCGGGCGTAGTTGTCGGGCAGGCCGTCGGGTGAGTCGGGGAAAGCCGTGGGAGTTCCGCCCGCGGCGGACACGTGCAGGTTGAACAGCAGCGCCGCTCCGTCGGCCGTGGCGTGCGCGGTGATGGCCTCGGCGGCCGCGGTGGGATCACCGTCGGTCGATTCGCCGTCGGTCAAGTTGATGACGATGGGGGGAAAGCCTGCCGGGTAACGCTCGGTCCAGGCGGCCACAAGGCTCTCGGCGTACTGAAGCGCACGGTTCATCGGGGTCCCGCCGTGGGCGACCGGGTCCATCCACAAGGGGAAGCTGACCGCGGTCTCCACCAGGCCACCGGCGCCGTCGGGCACCTTCTTGCTTCGCTCGTCGACGCGAGCCGGATTGTCCGCCACCTCGCTCAGGGGGACGATGTCCCGGCCGGCGAGCGAGCCGGCGAACGCCGAGCCCACGGTGGCGCCGTAGCCGATGACGGCGACGTGGAAGTAGTCGCGGACGCCTTCTTCCTTCGCGCATTTGACCGAGAGCTCAGTGAGGAGCCGGTTGATGGCGTCGGCGACAACATCGGCTTTCTGCTGGGGTACTTCGCCGCCGATGGGGTCGCTCATGGACGTCGACTGATCGACCAGAAAGATGATGCTCGTCGGATTGCTGCGGCTGATCTCTGCCGTGTAGGGCACGTCGGGCTCCTGCGGACTGCGAAGAAATCGGTCGTCGGAGAAGCTCGCACGACATGCTGGCGTGCCGGCCTTCAGCGCGCGGGCTGAGGCACCGAGATCCCCCGACCCCATGCTAATGCGAGGTCCTTGGCTTATGGAGGCATACTGCGTTACCGCCTTCTTCCGGCCTGTCCCGCGCAGTCCCTCATCCATCGCTGAGCCGGGCGGTCACTCGCTCCGGCCGGTCGGCCCACACGTGCCAGGCAGGCAGCCGCACGCCGTTCGGCAGCAAGGCCGCGTGGACGAGCGCGAGCCGCAGGTGACGGGCGCTTTCCGCGCCGGCGGTCGCCCCGTGGTCCAGGCGAACCTGTGCGACGCCCGTGCCTCGGCGGACGTCGAAGTCGTAGGGGTAGCCGTCAGCCGTGACGTTCCGGTCCAGCAGGATCCCGGGGATCGTGTCGGCCAGCATGAGTTGGAGCCGGTCACCGACAAGCTCATCCTGCTGTCCGGAGGTCACGGCCGAAGGCAGCGTGGCTTTGGCCTCAGCAGCATCCAGCAACGCACGGGGCATGCCCGCACGGAGCGACCAGAAGTCGCGGTCGCCGAAGACGATGAGATGCGAGCGAGCGCGAGTGATGGCCACGTTCCACAGGTTGACCTCGCGGCAGAGCCAGTTGACCGCACTCGGGCGCATGCTCGCGCTCGCGACGAGTGACAGGAGGATCACGTCCTGCTGCCCTCCTTGGAATGTGTGCACCGTCCCCACCCGCACACGCGGTTCGTGTTTCCAGCGCACGGCGATCAGATCCTTCTGGGCCCGGAAGGGGGTGACGACCCCTACCGTCGAACCTTCGGGAAGCCGCATCAGCAGCCGCTCCACCGAGAGACAGACGCGATCCGCCTCCTCCTGATTCACCCACGACCCGTTGCTGCCCTTGCGGGCCGTTCCCGTCACATCGAGCCACTGGACGGCCTCGACTCCGTCGAGGCGTCGCAGCGATCGCGGCTCGGTGAGGATGGTCAGCCGTTCACCGTAACAATGCCGATTGGAAATCCCGGCGATGTCCGGGTGACAACGGAAGTGCTCGTCCAGCAGCAGAGTCTTCCCGGCTGCCTGGGCAGCCGCGTGAAACGCGGAGTAGCGGCGATGCTCGAGCCGGTGCTCTTCGATCCAGCTTGCTCGCAATCCCGCTCCACGGTGTGCCTCCGCCTCCTGCCGAGGCTGCAGCGTCGTGATGTGCCGCAACTGCATGGGGTCGCCGATCACGAGTGCACGGCGGGCGCGAAAGAGCAAGGGCAGCACATCCGCCGTGGCGCACTGGCTGGCCTCGTCGATGATGACAAGGTCGAAGAGGGCGGCTCTGTCCCGGAATCGCCGTGGAGACCTCGCGGTGACAGCCCACCCCGACACCTGGGGCAGGATCCGTTCCAGGGAGGACCACTGCCGCGGAGACCGTGACTTCACGGCTTCGACGCGCTCATGGATGGCCGCTCGCGCGGCCATCGCCTGCTCGGCCACCAACGCCCGCAGCAGATCCGCCGCAGTCTGCCGGACCTGTCGATCGGTCTCCCTGAGCATCGTCAGCAGTTGGGAGTCGTCCGTCGCCGCATCGGCTTCCGCGCTCTTCCGCCGCCAGGCGACTTCGGCCTCCACGAAAGACAGCAGGTCGGCGAAGTTTTGGCCTTCTGGGGCAGCTTGCGCAGACAGCGGCGCGAGGCCGCGCACACACCGGCTTCGCAGCCACCCGCCGAAGATGCCTAGGCGGGCCGCCGTGCGAGCTCGGCGCAGCCACCGGCCGAGGGACACCTCGTCGCCCAGTGCCGTACTGAGTGCCATGAGATCGCTGTGGTGTCGGTCGGCGTAGGAGAAGCGCAGCCGACCGAGATCGGCCAGTTCCCGCTCCCGACCGGCGATCTCGGCGAATCGACGCCGCAGGGCCTCCTGCCTCCGCAGGTGGTTCCGCAGTTCGCCCCGGCACAACGGGGAGGACTGGTGTGGCTGTGCACTGCGGGTCAGCTGCTCCAGCGTCCGCACTTCATGCTCGACGGCGGCCTGGTTCCCCGTGCGTACCAGCAGTCCCGGCGCCAGGGCCTCGCAGCGCTCCCAGACCTCGTCCACCGCCTTGTTGTTGGTCGACGCGACAAGGACTGTCTGGCCTGCCGCTCTGGCCGTGGCGACCGCGTTGACGATGAGCTGGCTCTTCCCGGTTCCAGGCGGACCGGTGGCGACCGTGAGCTTACGGACCATGGCGGCCCGGATGACCGCCTCCTGTCCTTCGTTCAGTTCGAGCGGAGCGACGACCTGCACGTCCTGCTCGCCGCCCGCGTCCGCTTCCGGGTCCGTCGGCGCGGTGAATGCTCCGAGTGCGGTGCCCGCGAACTGCTCGACGCTGTGTCGCAGCGTTCTGTGGTCCTTCATCAGCTGAGCAGTGGCGGCGGAGTCCGTCCGTGCGGCGAAGACGATCGCCACATTGCGGGCGCCTTCGTGCGCGGCGTACAGCGATCCGCCATCGCCGAGCGATCCCGGATCGAGGTGCTCCGTGTCGGGCAGTCCCAGCTCCTGCAGCAGGCTGCGCAGGTCTCGGACCATGTCCTCCCGGAACCCCGGCCGCCAGTTGGGCTGGTACGCGGCAAGCAGTTCGTTGCCTTCGTCCTTTCCGAGCCGGTCGAGGACGAGTTTGGGATGCAGGACGATCGGTCCCGTGGGTGTGACCACACTGCGCCCCTGGGGACCGCGTTCGACCTCGATCTGGCGCATGGCGAGTGGGGCGCACACCTGCCGCTTGCCCTCGTAGAGGACAGCGACCGGGTACCCGTACCAGAGGTCGGTGCCTTCCTTGCGGGCGCGCTCGGCGAGGTCCGCGACGCGCTCCGGCGCTTGCACCGTGGTCTGTACGCCGGACAGCAGGACTTCCTCTCCCGTCGGCCAGACCACCCGTGGGGGTTCGCTGCCCACCAGTGGCAGCAGTTCGTCGGTCGCGTTCTCCGCCTCCAGGCAGTGCTGGTAGTACGCCAGCAGCCGCGTCCATTCGACAGGGGTGAAAACGGAGTCGTCGTGTGCTGCCTCGGTGGCTTTGACCGGCGCCGGTGTCATCACTCCGGCACCGTCGTCGACTGCGGTGAGCCCGGAAGGCAGTGGCTTGAGGGCCGGGATCTGACGGCCGGCGGCGGCCCGGGCAAGATAGATGTCGCCCGTCACATGGAGGCTGGACTGAGTCGGGGTCTGCCGACGTCCGTCTGGTGCCTTCTGCAAGTCACGGCTGATGTACCGGAACAGGTCGTTGGCGGACACCTGTCCGTCGCCGTCGAGGTCTGCCTGTCCCGTGTGCAGCCCCTCGACGATGGCTCTGGTGAACTGCGAGGGCTGGTCCGCATCGGTGGTGAATGCCTGCTCCCAGTGCTGTGACGCGGTGATGACATGCACTCCGCCGGCTTCGACGACCGGCGAGGAGCCCGAGTGCGTGCCGCCCTTGCTACGGAAGCCCTGCACGGCGCTGCCGCTGAAACAGCAGTCGAGCAACAGGACTTTGCGCCGAGCCGCGCACTTCTCCAACTGGTCGGTCACGAAGGAGGCTTCGAGGGCGGTCTGCTGCAGTCGGTCGGCTTCGGTGTCCGTGGTGATGTAGTACAGCTGACCGTCCTCACGGTCGTAGGCCCCGTGGCCGCTGAGATAGAGCACTACCAGTTCGTCCGGCTCGCGTTCCGCCAGGAACCGCTCGACCGCCTGCTTGATCGCCGCCTTCGACGAGTCCTCGACCTGTTCGCACTCCTCGTACCCTCCGACGGCGGGCATCTCCAGGACCTGACTCAGGTAGTGAACATCCGCCCGCACGGAGGGCAGGCCCGGAAAGGTCACGTCCTCGTAAGCGGCAGTGCCCACTAGCAGGGCATGTTTACGGCTCATCGCGCATCTCCCGGGCCGGTGCCCGGACTGTCCCGCAACGCCTTCACCTCACGCCCGGACACTCCGCCCTGGAACTCCATGACCGTCCCGTCGGAATGCACGACGCGTACCTTGCGGCTCTTGCGGACCTCGACCCACGCTCTGATGGCGGTCCTCGCCAGGGCAAGGGTGCCCGTGGTGAGAATGAGCACCACCTCCGGGGTCACCAATTGCGACCCTTTCGCGCCCTCCGTGCCTCGTCGCGGTGCTTCAGGCGGAGCAAAGCGCGCCTCGGCGCCGTCCAGCCGGTTCAGCACCTCACGGAGCTCCTTCGCTTCGAGCTCTGCGTGCTGCGGGTCGGCCCCGAACACCTGGATCCGAGTGGACCCGATCTCGTCGGACATGTTCTCCCTCGTACCGACAACTTGTCTGTGTGGATCACGGACGATGCTGAGGCGACGACACACTGGTGACGCCTCCTGCCCACCCCGATCCAAGCGCCCAGCGCCTTCGCTTGGCACCTTGGTCCGCGATCTGCAGGATGCCGTACAACGGCTCGCCCAGGTCCGCCCATCTCTCCAGAGCGTCCCGGTCCACCAGGTGAATTCCGTAACGTGGGCCGCTGGCTCTTGCCGCTGACGTGAAGCCTCCGGTGGTGACGATCACCGCGAAATGGGCCCCATGGTCGTGGCGATACGTGCCGTTGACCCGCTGCACGTCCTGGTCCCCGACCCTTCGATCCGGTCGCAGCCGCTTGCACTGAACGACGACCCGTCGTCGTGAACGATCGACGACGAGCACGTCGGCGCCTTTGTCACCCGCCCTGCCCACATGCTCCGCCGCCAGTCCGTCTCTGCGCAGCAAGGAGCAGACCGCCAACTCGAACGCCTGGGGATCCAAGCCATCGAGATGCGCCAGTGAGTAGCGCACGAGTCCCGCGGGAAGCTCCGACCGGCCGAACCATCTCCGTGCGGTCGGCCAGCCCGCTTTCAGCCCCAGTGCCAGGGCTACCACGGTCAGCATCAGCCCCGTGCGTACTGGCCACTGCTGGGCCGCCCGCCACAGACCGGCTACCCCGGCGAAGGCGACCACGCCCCACACCCCCCGAGGAACCGCGGCCCATCCCCCTTGGCTTCGTCGGCGCCGCATCAGACGGTCGCCCCGAAGAGGACCCACACACCAAAGGCCAGACCGAACAGCGCGAGTCCGGCCCAGTCGGTGATCGTGACCAAAGTGAAGGCGTGATCTCGGCAGCGCGCGAACAAGCCCCTGCGTCTGCGGCGACATGGCCGATGGAAGGTCGTCGGCCCCCCACAGCGCGACACCAGCGCGATCCCGCTGACCACCAGCGACGCTATGACGAGCAGCACCGGATCCCCCGTTCCCCGAGCAAGCCTCAATAAGTACCTGTCAAGCTCACACCGCGACCAGTACTTCTTCAGCCGAACTGGTCGAAAAGCAGGGCGCATAGGCGCGATGACGACCGACTTGCTCTCCTCGTGAGCCCCTGTGGTGCACCGCAGCGACCCCACGACAGCGCGAACGTCGCCTGCCGTGGCGAGGAGCCCAGGTGCGCCTTATGAACGCCTGCACGAGCTGCCAGATCTCGTGCCCTTCGGCTACGCTGCTGTACGCATCCGATGCCGTTCCGGTCAACGCAGGTCTGCGGCCGGACTCATAGATCACTGAGCGTTTTCAGCGTGGCCGCTGATTGGGTGACGCCGGTGAGGTTGAGGTGAGGGCCGCAACGTACGAAGTCCCCGTGCCGTTGGGGGAGGTGTGCGAAGCCTCAACCCCCCGGCACAGGAGCCTCGTTGGCTCCCTATACTGCCGCACTCGACCTGCATGCCCTCGTCGAGTGGGTCACGATGCTCATCGTCACGCGTGAGAGGTGACCGACGGTGCAAACTCCCGCCACACCAGCGTGCTCTCGTCGCTCTGGTGTACCCACACCGTCACGACACCCTCACCCGGATCGCATCCGGCTTCGCGATATCCGGCGGCACCGCCCACGCGTATGTCACCGCCGTGACCGGCCTGCTCGCCGAACGGGCACCTGGCCTGCTCAAGACTCTGCGCGAGCACGCTCCGGAGTCCGTCCTGCTGGACGGGACCCCGGCCGAGTGCGACTGCGTCGGCGACAGCCGAGCCGACTACTCGGCCAAGCACCGCCGGCACGGAGTGAACGTCCAGGTCGTCACCGACCCCACCAGTGAGGTCCTGTGGATCTCGCCCGCGCTGCCGGGCCGCATCCATGACCTGACCGCAGCCCGCACCCACCGCATCATCCGGATCTGCGAGCGTCAGGGCATCCCGACCCTCGCCGACCGCGCCTACCAGGGCGCCGGTCGCCGGGTCACCACCGGACTCAAACGGCCACCGGGCGGTGAACTCACCCTCACCCAGCACACCGTCAACCGAGCCCTGGCCGTGGCGAGGGCACCGGTCGAACACGGTATGGCACGGCTGAAGTCCTGGCAGGTCTTCCGCAGGTCACGCATCAGCCCCAGCCGCATGACCGTCATCGCCAAGCTGTCCTCACCCTGGAGAGGCAACGCTGAAAAGGCTCACTGATCCAGATGCCGTCGCATCTCCCGCGTAAGGCCATCCGATCTGTCCAAAAGCTCAAGAAGATCCCTTGCCAATAGGTCAATGCGCGCATGACACTTGCCATCATGCCCAGTCTGCTGTTCCGCCACTCGAACATAGCGGCCGGGCGTGAGGATGTACTGATTCTGCTGAATTTCATCAAGCCCCGAGGAGTGGCAGAAATCGGCCACATTCAGATATTCCTCACTCTGGCGACCAGTTCCGCGCCATACATGATACGTGCGGGCGATCTCAGAAACTTCCAGGTCTGTCAGCCGACGATGCGATCGCCCCGCCATCTCCCCCATAGCCCGCGCGTCGATGAAGAGTGTCTGGCCACGCCGATCAGTCAATCCTTCCGCGCCCCGTGGTGACTTGTCCTTGGTCAGTAACCAGATGCAGGCAGGAATCGCTGTGGAAGCGAAAAGCTGGGGCGGGAGAGCCACAATGCAGGCAACAAAGTCAGCGTCCACCAGGGCTTTGCGGATCTTGTCCTCGCCCTTCTGCTTCGACGACAGCGACCCGTTGGCCAGGACCACGCCGGCGCTACCGTGGTCGCTCAGCTTGTGGACGGCGTGCTGCAACCATGCGAAATTCGCGTTGGTACGCGGAGGAGTCCCGTACCGCCAGCGCGGGTCACCCTCCCGAAAAGCCCAATCGGACACGTTGAAAGGCGGATTGGCCAGCACGACGTCCGCACTGAGTGTCGGCCGCCGGTCCCACGCCAGTGTGTCGGCGCACCCAAGGTCCACTGAAATCTCTTGGAGATCGAGATTCATCCGGGCCAATCGCCAACTGCCGACGTTGACCTCCTGCCCATACAATGCGAGGTCGGCAGCCGGCTCCCCGCCTCGGTCCTTCACGAACTTCGCTGCTTGCGCCAGCATGCCGCCTGAGCCACAGCAGGGGTCATACACACGTCCTCGCTGTGGTTGCAGTGTCTCGACGAGCAGCCGTACCACGCTCTTGGGGGTATGGAACCCACCCCCTTTCCTGCCCTCGAATCGGGAGAACTCTGCGAGCAGTTCCTCGTAGATAGCGGGGTTTCGGACGTCGTCGAAGAGCGTGAGGAGTTCACTGATGCGCTGGCGGTCCATGCCTGACAAAAGGACGCCGGCCTGCGGGAACAGATCCTCAAGGCTCCGATCGCTGTGTCTCAGCGCGTTCAGGGCCTCGTCGATCACCGTGACTGGATCGATGTCGCGATCCCGAGTGCGTCGGACAAGAGTGTCCCAGCGAGCCACCAACGGAATCCACCTCAGTCCGTAGGCGCCATAAGCCATTTCCTCCTCACCCAAGCCGTCCACTTCCAGCTGCCGTCGTACCTGCTCAAAGGCAAGAGACAGGAAGCGAAGGTAAATCAGCGTCAGCACGGTGCTCTTGTACTGCGCCGCGTCCATGGCGCCGCGCAGCTTGTCCGCGGCTTTCCACAACAGGTCGGCGGCTGTCGTCGGCTGTGTCCTGTGCGGAGACACATTCATCACCTCTCACCGTTCGCTCGTCCGGTCATTTCGGCGACGACCAGCTTCCGGAGCGCGTGGTTCTCCTTGATAGCTGCGAGGACGCGCGCGTGGAGCGGGACTGCCACTTGGGCGAAGCGCTCTCGTACATCCTCCACAGGCCAGGACAGAGAGAACTTCGGGAACTTCTTACGGCTCATCGCGCGTGCCTGTTCTCCCTGCGTCGTAGCGATTAGCTCTCCGCTCCTGGAGCGCAGTTCGTGCAGGAGCCACATCCGGTCCGCCTCGCTCTCCGTACGCAGTGCGAGCATGCCGTTACCTGGAACGACCGGGATCGCGGCTGCCACCGTCTTCACTGCGCCCCGTCGGGGGGCGACCAACAGCGTTCCGGAGCCGCAGGCCATCTCGCGTGCCGCCCAGGTGATCTGCGCTGTCTGGTCCAGTTGCGGCGTCTTGCTGTTCAGTACCTCCTTGGGCGCCGCCCATGCGATGGCTGCCGTGCCCTCTGTCTGTTCTCTTCGAGGGAACCCGCCTATCACCTGGCACACGTCAGCAATCGGCACTCTTGACCATTGCGTCAGGCCTGTGTCGCCGGCAAAGCGGTCGAAATAAGCGTCCGCGAGTTCCGTGGCTCGCGTCGCGATGCGCGTGTTCAGCGCGATCTTCTGTTCCGCGAGGCTCATCGTCTGCAGGAGCCGTGTGCGGAGGTGGTAGGGCGGAAGGGAGACTCGAAGCTGCTTTAGGTCGGTGAGCGAGAGAGTCGCGTGTTCCTCGCCTGCGGAGCCGACCCGAAGCAGGTCGCGGGTCTCGGGCGCGGCGAGCCACCAACGGATCCAAGTGCTGATTCTGTTGGCCAGTCCAGCCGAGGTGAACCGAATGACGGCGACCGACCGGGCGGCATTCCAACCATGGTGGCGCGGCCTGGTGACCGCCGTATCCCCGATCCGACCGACCAGTACGACGAGGAGATCGTCCGTCCGCAGCGACGTACGCCGATTCTGGCTGTCCACGTCGGAAGCGATCCGAGCGAGATCACTCTCATTCACAGCCCCGTCAACGATATCGCCCGCCCGGATCATGGGTACTCCCCCCGGATCGTGCCGGCCTGGCCGCACGACGCCGTAGGACACCGATTCGATCCCTGGCATGCCGGCCAGTTCAGTGGTGATCCATCCTGGCTTCTCCACCCGCTTGGGCTCATACAGAGGGTTCATGTGTCCGCGCGCCCCATCGATTCCGCTCCGAGCACATGCCGCAGTTGCCGACTGATGGTCACGGCGTGATCGAAGCACTCGTACAACTCGTTCACCGGGCGTTCGGGGGCCTCCTCAGGCACCGAGACTCCACTGTCCACAGCCATCTGCCGGACGTAGCTGCCCGGCCCGAGGTCGAAGTCTCGCCGTGCGATGCCATCCGTACTCGCTGAATACCACCAGCTCGCGTCCTTGACTGCACTGTCACTGACCGCCTGGAAGGCCGGGGCCCCGCGCCAGCTCGCAAACACGCCGCAGACCTGGTCGATCTCCTCGTCCACTAGTCGGTAGCCCCCTTGATCGGCGCGGCCGCTCAACCACCGCGCATCGGCGAAGAGCACCTCCCCGACTCTGGAGTTCCGACCCCAGTAAGGGTTCGCGCTCTTGTCCTTGGCGAGCAGCCACAGCGTTGTGCCTGTTCGGGTATGCGGGAAGAATCGCGGGGGCAAGGCCACGATTCCGGCAAGCAGATCTCTTTCGATCAACCGCCGTCGGATGTGCCACTCCTGGGCATTGGGTCGTCTCGTGGCACTGTCAGGAAGGAGCACTACGGCCCGCCCCTGAGACGAGAGCTCGCTCAGGGCATGTTGGACCCAGGCAAAATTCGCGTTCCCCTTCGGCGGAGGGCCAAGACTCCAGCGTGAGTCCCCACTCAGCTCCTGGTGCCCCCAGTCCTTGGCGTTCAGTGGGGGGTTGGCCAATACGACGTCGGCGGACAGCTGGGTGGGCCCGGCGCACAGGCTGTCGATCGCCCTGTCACCAAGGTCGTGGCACAGTCCATTGAGCATCAGATTCATCGCCGCGACTCGGCGGGCCTCTGGGCGGATGTCCCTGCCGTGGAGATGGAGTGCACCGGTCGCACTACCGGGTTCGCGTGCCCTCCGCTCGGCAGCAACCAGGAGCCGTCCGCTTCCGCAGACCGGGTCCAGAACACGCTCACCGGTGCGGGGCACGGCCAGCCCCGCCATGAGCCGGGCCAATGGGCGCGATGTGTAATAGTCACCGCCCGAACCGAGTTGGGCCGAGTACCTGTCGAGGCAGGCGTCGAACAGACCGCCGGGCTCCTCAACCCCGGCCACTTCTCTGATCAGCACTGCCAGTGAGCGATCGGCGTCGCCACACAGCAGACGGGCCTGACCACCCTTCGGGGCCCCCTGTCCCATCGAACGGTCAAGTCCCAAGCGAGTCCACGCCGCTCTCAGAGCAGGTTCGACGGGCCCGAAGCTTCTGGGAAGGCCGTCGCCGTTCGGCCTCGGCCATGACCTCAAGAAGATCGCTTGATGAGCGAGCTGGTAGGCGAGTTCTGGCGTGGCGGTGCGACTCAGGGCGTTCAGGGCCCGCCAGACTCCCCTGAACGCCTCTGTGTCTTGGCCTGCGGTCACAGTCGTCATGAAGGCTTCAGCCAGGTGACCGCCGAGATGCCCAGCCCCATAGCACCAGCGAACGCGACGCCCCCGTACTTGATCGCCCCCATCAACTGCCCTCCGTCAGCGAACTGGACGATACCGGCCAGTAAGCCGGTGATCACTGCAGTCTGAACAACCATGATGAACAGCAGTGCTCGATGCTGCATGCTGCGACTCCTCTCGGTCCATCCGAGCAGCAGAGCTCGTGACGAGACGAAGGTAACCGTGCGCAGGCATGCGAGGCGCGCAGCATGAGATTTTGTTTTTGCCCACTCTCAATGAGCAGCTGAGTCGGCAGGACGGCTCAGCTCACCCCTGGCAACGGTCCCACCGTGGGACACGGCCCCGGTCCCTATCAGAGAGTCATCAACTCAGCGTCTAAGACATCGTTCGGGACGCCCGCTGTCACAAGAGACGCATCCGTGAAACCGCAAACCAGGCACCCTACTTACTCGGCTCCAGGATGGCGACACACTCCACATGCGAAGTCATCGGAAACAGATCAAACGCCCGAAGCATCCGCACCCGATACCCCCCCTCCCGGAAATACCCCAGATCCCGCGCCAGCGCGGCCGGGTCGCAGGCGACGTAGGCGATGCGGCGGGCCGAGAGGGACGCGAGGTGGGCGACCGTGGCGCGGCCGGCGCCTGCGCGGGGCGGGTCGAGGACGATGAGGTCGACCTCGGTGATGCCGGTGCGCGGGAGGACGGAGTCGACCTTGCCCTGTTCGATGCGGACGCGGGGGAAGTCGGCGAGGTTGTGGCGGGCGTCCTCGACGGCGCGCTTGCCGGACTCGATGCCGAGGACGGCGCCCTTGTCGCCGATGCGGTCGGCGAGCGCGCCGGCGAAGAGGCCGACGCCGCAGTACAGGTCGAGGGCCATGTCGCCCTTGCGCGGCAGCAGGCCCTGCATCACGGCGGTCACCAAGGTGTCGGCCGCCTTGGGGTGGACCTGCCAGAAGCCGCCGGCGCCCACGCGGTGGGTGCGGCCGTCGGCGCGTTCGCGGACGAAGGGGCGGCCGTGCACGCGGTGCACGCCGCCGGTCTTCTCGTCGACGCGCAGGACGGAGACCGGCTTGTCCAGTTCGACCAGCGGGAGGCGGCCGCCGGGGCGCGGGGTCAGCACGACCTGGCGGTCCTGGGAGCCGGTGGCGGCGATCGCCTCGACCGTCTCCATGCCCGTCCAGTCGCGCTGCTCGATGCCGAGTTCGCTGACACCCTCGGCCGCGATCATGCAGTGTTCGATCGGCTCGACCTCGTGCGAGCGGTGGCGGCGCAGGCCGGCCCTGCCCGTGGCCGGGTCGACCGCGTACTGGACGCGGGTGCGCCACTGCGGGACCTCGCCGGCCGGCAGCTTGTCGCCCTCGGCGGGCATCACCGTGCCGTCCCAGCCGGCCTCCTCCGGGGTGAGGCCCGCGAGCCGCTCCAGCTGCTCGGCGATCACCTCGCCCTTCAGGCGGCGCTGGGCGCCCGGCTTGGCGTGCTGCCAGTCGCAGCCGCCGCAGCGGCCGGGGCCGGCGTACGGGCAGGGGGCCTCGACCCGGTCCTTGGACGCCTCAAGGACCCGTACCGCGTCCGCGCGCAGGAAACGGGCGCCCTCCTCGCCCTCGGTGACCCGGGCCACCACCCGCTCGCCGGGCAGCGCGTGCCTCACGAAGAGCACCTGGCCCTCGGCGGTGCGAGCGATGCAGTGGCCGCCGTGCGCCACCGGGCCGATCTCGACCTCGTACTCCTGGCCCACCAGCGAGTCCGTCTCCGGTCCCACCTGCGAGTTCTTCGGTTCTGCCTGCATGGTGGGGTGACTCCAGATCGAGAACGGGGGAACGAGAACGGCGAAACGGCCGGACAACAGCCCACCAGTCTACGTGGGTGTCGTCCGGCCGTTCACCACGAGGCCGGAGCCGTACGAGGCCGGGGCTGTACGACGTCGGGGCTGTACGACGTCGGGGCTGTACGACGTCGGGGCTGTACGACGTCGGGGCTGTACGACGTCGGGGCCGAAGGGCTGAGGCTGCGCGCAGCCTCAGCCCTTCGGCGCCGAAGACTCCTTCGGCTCCTTGCGCACCTGCGCCGGACCGCGCCGGACCGCGCCCGGCGCGCTCCACTCCTGGCGCCTGCGGGCCCGCAGCTTCGCCGCCTCGGAGGAGGCGAGCTGGTAGGGCACCGAGGTGACCATGACGCCCGGCGTGAACAGCAGCCTGCCCTTCAGGCGCAGCGCGCTCTGGTTGTGCAGCAGGTGCTCGTACCAGTGACCGACGACGTACTCGGGGATGATCACCGAGACGGCGTCGCGCGGGGACTCCTTGCGCAGGCTCTTGACGTACTCGATGACGGGCCGGGTGACCTCGCGGTAGGGCGAGTCGAGGACCTTCAGCGGGACGTCGATGCCGCGCCGCTCCCACTCCCCGCGCAGTGCCTTGGTCTCGGCCGGGTCGACGTTGACGGTGAGCGCCTCCAGGCTGTCGGAGCGCATCAGCTTGGCGTAGGCCAGGGCCCGCAGGGTGGGGCGGTGGATCTTGGAGATGAGGACCACGGAGTGGATCCGGGAGGGGCGCGCGAGGTCGTCGTCCGGTTCCTCGGGCGCGGCGATCTCCTCGGAGACCCGGTCGTAGTGCTTGCGGATCGCCGTCATCGTCGCGAAGAAGATGCACATGCCCAGCAGGGCCACCCACGCGCCGTGCGTGAACTTGGTGAGCAGCACGACGACCAGCACCAGGCCGGTGAGGAAGGCGCCGAAGGCGTTGATGGCGCGCGAGCGGATCATGCGCCGGCGCTTGGCCTGGTCCCGCTCGGTGGCCAGGTGGCGGTTCCAGTGCCGGACCATGCCGATCTGGCTGAGCGTGAAGGACACGAACACGCCGACGATGTACAGCTGGATCAGCCGGGTGGAGTCGGCGCCGTAGACGACGGTCAGCAGGGTCGCCGTGCCCGCGAGCAGCACGATGCCGTTGGAGAAGGCGAGCCGGTCGCCGCGGGTGTGCAGCTGGCGGGGCAGGTAGCGGTCCTGGGCGAGGATCGAGCCGAGCAGCGGGAAGCCGTTGTACGCCGTGTTCGCCGCGAGGAAGAGGACCAGTGCGGTGGCGGCCGCGAGGACCACGAACAGGAAGCTGCCCTTGCCGAAGACGGCCTCGGCGACCTGGGAGATCACCGGGTTCTGGACGTATCCGGAACCGATCGGGGAGCCGTTGCGCAGGAGGTCGGTGGCCGGGTTCTCGGCCATGTGGACCTTGGTGGTCATGGCCAGCACGATGATGCCGCAGAACATCGTCACGGCCAGCAGGCCCATCATCGCCAGCGTGGTCGCCGCGTTCTTGGACTTGGGCTTGCGGAAGGCCGGGACGCCGTTGGAGATCGCCTCGACGCCGGTGAGGGCGGCACAGCCGGAGGAGAAGGCGCGCAGCAGCAGGAAGACGAGGGCGAAGCCGGCCAGTCCCTGGTGCTCGGCCTTGATGTGGAAGCCGGCGGTGGGCGCCCGCATGGTGTCGCCGAGGGCCAGGCCGCGGAACGCACCCCAGATGATCATGACGAAGACGCCGGCCACGAAGACGTACGTCGGGATCGCGAACAGCGTGCCCGACTCCCTGACGCCGCGCAGGTTCATCACCGTCAGCAGCAGGATCACCACGACCGCGCAGAGCACCTTGTGCTGCACCACGAAGGGCACCGCGGAGCCGAGGTTCTCGATGCCGGAGGAGATCGAGACGGCGACGGTCATGACGTAGTCGACGAGCAGTGCGCTGGCCACCGTCAGGCCCGCCTTGGGGCCGAGGTTGGTGGTGGCGACCTCGTAGTCGCCGCCGCCGCTCGGGTAGGCGTGCACGTTCTGCCGGTAGGAGGCGACCACGGTGAACATCAGCACCACGACCGCGAGGGCGATCCAGGGGCTGAAGTGGTACGCCGACACGCCCGCGATGGACAGGACCAGCAGCACCTCGCCGGGCGCGTACGCCACGGAGGACAGCGGGTCGGAGGCGAAGACAGGGAGAGCGATGCGCTTCGGCAGCAGGGTCTCCCCCAGCCGGTCGCTGCGCAGTGCGCGCCCGATCAGAATCCGTTTGGGCACGTCGGTCAGTTTGGACACAACAGAGGATCGTAGAGCGTCGAACTGCGGGTCGCCCACCTGCCGTCCGAGATCTGCCTCACGAGTGAAATCGCGAGCGGCGGCCGCTGCGGATTCCGCAGGTGAGGGGGTTGCCGTGCCTAGATGGCTGAACTCCGCCGAACTTCGCCGATTCCCTGCCCGTTCCCCGGCCCTCGCCGCCCCCGGAGGTCCCATGCCCCCGACCGCGGAGCTGATCGGCGCCGTCGCGGCGCTGCTCGGCCTCGGATTCCTCACCGCGTGCAGCGTGCGCAGCATCACTCGGCGTGGACCCTCACAAGTGGAATAAGTCCCTCATCGGCGCTCTCGGGTGTGGCGCGGCTCACCTCCCGCCCGGTTCCCGCTCGCCCTCCCGCGGGGGGCCGACCGGGCGGGCCTGGGCGATGAGGAGGGCCACGTCGTCGTGGTCGTCGGGGTGGCGCAGGGCCCGCAGGAGCCACTGGCAGGTCTCGTCGAGCGGGCGGGGCGGTTCGCCGAGGACGCGTGGTTCGTCGAGGATGCGCAGCAAGGTGGCCAGGCGCTCGTCGATGGGGTGGTGGCGGGTCTCCACGAGACCGTCGGTGTAGAGGACCAGCCGGTCGCCGGGGCGCAGGTCGAAGGCGGTGGTGCTGAACGGCACCCCGCCGACGCCGAGGGGAGCACCGGTGGGCAGGTCCAGGAGCGCGGGGCGCTGTCCGGCGCGGATCAGGACGGGGGGCAGGTGGCCGGCGTTGGCGATGTCGCACTGGTGGCGGTGGGGGTCGTGGACGGCGTAGAGGCAGGTGGCGATGTAGCGCTCAAGGCCGCAGGTGATCTTGTCCAGGTGCCGCAGCACCTCGTCGGGGACCAGGCCGAGATCGGCGTAGGCGCAGGTCACCGTGCGCAGCCGGCCCATGGCCGCGGCGGCGTCGATGCCGTTGCCCATGACGTCACCGACGACCAGGGCGGTCCGGTCGCCGGCCAGCGGGATGACGTCGTACCAGTCGCCGCCGATCTCGCTGGACGCCTGGGCGGGCTGGTAGTGGGAGACGACCTCCAGGCCGGTGAGCCGGGGCGGGATGCCGGGCAGCAGGGAGCGCTGGAGGGTCTCGGCGGAGTTGCGCACGCTCTGGTGCCAGCGGGCGTTGTCGATGGCCACCGCCGCCCGGGCGGCCAGTTCGCCGGCGAGGATCACGTCGTCCTCGTCGAAGGGCAGCGGGTTGCGGGTGCGCAGCAGGTCGAAGGCGCCGAGGACCTCGTTGTGGGCGATCAGCGGCACCGCCAGGTAGGAGTGCACACCGGCCCGGGCGAAGGCGGCCGCGGCGGCCGGGTCGCGGGCGATGTGCAGCAGGTCGTCCTGCCCGGTGTGGGCGACCACGACCGGCTGGCCCGTGTGGACGCACCGGGTGATCAGCCGGTCCGGGCCGTAGGCGGCGAGGTCACCGGCCTCGTCCGCGGCGGCGAGGTCCTCGGCGGGGTGGGCGCCGGCCACGGCGAGCGCGCGGAACAGTTCCGGGCCCTCGTGCGAGGCGGTGGTGCGGCGGAAGGCCAGGACGGCGTCGAGCACGTCGACCGCGGCGACGTCGGCCAGGTCGGGCACGGCGGCGTTGGCCAGCTCCTGCGCGGTCTGCTCCACCTCCAGGGTGGTCCCGACCCGGGCGGAGGCGTCCGCGATCAGCGCGAGCCGGCGCCGGGCCCGGTCCGCCTCGGTCGCGGCCCGGTGGCGCTCGGTGACGTCGACGACCGAGTGCGCCACGCCGATCACCCGCCCGCCGGCCCCTTCGATCCGGTAGTACGACACCGACCAGGCGTGATCCTCGTCCGGGTCGGCCTCGGTGCGGCCGACGATGTACTGGTCGATCAGCGGGGTGCCGGTGACCAGGACCTGCCGCAGGGCGGACTCGATGGTGTCGATGGCGGCGAACGGGAGGATGTCGTGCGGGCGGCGGCCGATGTGGTCGGCCGCGGAGATGCCGTCGATCCGTTCCAGCGCGGGGTTGACCAGGACGTAGCGCAGGTCGGCGTCGAGCAGCGCGATGCCGATGGGTGACTGGGAGACCAGGCGTTCGGACAGCGCCAGCTCGGTCTCGATCCGGTCCAGCGTGCCCCGGTCGGCGGCGATGCCCAGGGCGTAGACGTCGCCGAGGTCGTCGAGGAGGCGCATGTTCCGGAACTCCACCAGGCGGGTGCCGCCGTCCTTGTGCCGGACGGGGAACGCGCCGGCCCAGCTCGTACCGGTGCCCAGCACCTCGGCGAACAGCTGGGTGACCAGTTCGCGGTGCTCCTCGTGGACCAGCAGCCGGGCCGCGTACCGGCCCAGCGCCTCCTCGGCGGTGTAGCCGAACACCTCGCTCGCCTGCGGGCTCCAGAACACGATCCGGCCGCCGCTGTCCAGCACCACCGCCGACACGCTGAGCAGGTCGAGCAGCCCGCCCGGCGGCGTCGGCTCCGCCTGGTGCGTCCGCGCTTCCTCCCCGAACGACGCGTCGGTGGCCATCTGACTCAGCTCCCTCCTCGCCCGGGCCCGGAGGCTGCGACTGCCGAGGGCCGTCCCCTCCATGCTGCTCCCGGAACGGCACGTCCCCCACCCGACCGCGCGGACCTGGCGTGCCCGTCCTTGCGCACGCCGGTGGACCTGTGGGCGCCGTGGCCGCTTAAGCTCGTGTCCTGGCAACGCCCCGAGCCGTTGCCCGGTTGTTGCCCAGCAGACTGAGAGAGAAGAGTGAGCAGGGTGTTTTCGCAGGTCATCGGCTTGACCAGGACTGCGGGGTAGGGCCAGGTGCACATCGTCATCATGGGCTGCGGGAGAGTGGGCTCCGCTCTCGCCCAGACCCTGGAGCAACAGGGGCACACGGTCGCCGTGATCGACCAGGACCCCACCGCCTTCCGCCGGCTGGGACCCGGCTTCGGCGGTCGCCGCGTCACCGGGATCGGCTTCGACCAGGACACCCTGCGCGAGGCGGGCATCGAGGAGGCCGGCGCGTTCGCGGCCGTCTCCAGCGGCGACAACTCGAACATCATCTCCGCGCGGGTGGCCCGGGAGATGTTCGGTGTGCAGAACGTCGCCGCCCGCATCTACGACCCCCGGCGCGCCGAGGTCTACCAGCGCCTCGGCATCCCGACCGTGGCCACGGTCCGCTGGACGGCCGACCAGATGCTGCGCCGGCTGCTGCCCTCGGGCGCGGAGCCGCTGTGGCGCGACCCCACCGGCGGCGTCCAGCTCGCCGAGGTGCACGCCTCACCGCGGTGGGTCGGCCACAAGATCAGCCGGCTGCAGGAGGAGACGGGCGTCCGGGTGGCGTTCCTGACCCGCCTCGGTGAGGCGATGCTGCCCACCTCGCAGACCGTGCTGCAGGAGGGCGACCTCGTGCACGTGATGATGCGGACGGACGACGTGGACAAGGTCGAGGCGGCGTTCGCCGAGGGCCCCGAAGAGGAGAGCGGTCACTGATGAGGGTCGCCATTGCCGGTGCCGGCGCGGTCGGTCGCTCGATCGCGGGTGAGCTGCTGGAGAACGGCCACGAGGTCCTTCTCGTCGACAAGGCGCCGACCGCCATCTCGGTCGAGCGCGTCCCGCAGGCCGAGTGGCTGCTCGCCGACGCCTGCGAGATCACGTCCCTGGACGAGGCGGCGCTGCAGCGCTGCAACGTGGTGATCGCCGCGACGGGCGACGACAAGGTGAACCTCGTCGTCTCCCTGCTGGCGAAGACCGAGTACGGCGTGCCGCGCGTCGTCGCCCGGGTGAACAACCCGAAGAACGAGTGGCTGTTCAACGAGGCGTGGGGCGTGGACGTCGCCGTGTCCACCCCGCGCCTGATGTCGGCCCTGGTGGAGGAGGCGGTGAGCGTCGGCGATCTGGTGCGGCTGCTGCGCTTCAGCCACGGCGACGCCAACCTCGTCGAGCTGACCCTGCCGGAGGAGTCGGCGCTGGCCGGCACCCAGGTCGGGGACGTCGAATGGCCCGAGGACACCTCCCTGGTCACCATCATCCGCGGGACCCGGGTCCTCACTCCCTCCCAGGAGGACTCGCTGGAGGCGGGCGACGAACTGCTGTTCGTGGCCGCACAGGCCCGCGAGGAGCAGCTGGAGGACCTGCTGTCGGTGCGGCGGCCGGACACGGAGGGCTGAGCCCTTCGCCTCGCGTACGCCGATGGGGGCGCCCGGAGATCTCCGGGCGCCCCCATCGGCGTACGCGGGCCGTACGCGAGTTCTGCGGCGGCCGTGCGAGGGTCCTGCGGCGGACCGTACGCGCGTCTCCTGCGGCGGGCCGCACGCGGGCCCTGTGGCGGGCCGTGCGGGCGGCTAGGCCCCGCGGCGGTGCCGGCCGGCCGCCGGACCCGCCGAGCCGTCCAGGCCGCCGCCGGTCGCAGCGTCCGGGCCCTCGCCGCGCTCGGCCGCGAGGGCGGCCTTGCGCTCCTCCTCGGCCTTCTCCTCCGCCTCCATCTCCGCGAACACGTCGATGGGCGCGGGCGCCTTCGCCAGGAACACCCAGGTCAGCCAGACCGCCAGCAGGAACGGCGGGATCTTGAGGGCGACCAGGACCCAGCCGAGCTGCGCGGTGTTCGCCCACCAGTACAGCGGGAAGAGGATCGCGCACTTGGCGAGCAGGATCAGGCCCCAGGCCCAGCTGGCCTTGGCGTACGCCTTCTTGCGGCCCGGGTTGCGGGTGCGCCAGGAGAGGTTCTCCTTGAAGACCGGGCCGAGGATCAGGCCGATCAGCGGGACCCCGGCGAGCGTGGTCACGATGTACGCCAGCGCCAGGCCCAGCGTGTACAGCATGCCCGGCAGGTAGAAGTCCTTGGCGTTGCCGGTCATCATCGCGAAGACGACGCCGAAGGCCACGCCGAAGACGCCGCTGAAGGCGTGCTTGACGGTGTCCCGCATCACCAGCCGCACCGCGACCAGCGCCAGGGACACCACCAGGGCGGCGATCGCCGACCAGTGCAGGTCCTTGTTGATCGTGAAGATGGTGACGAAGAGCAGCCCGGGGAGCACGGTCTCGACCATGCCGCGCACCCCGCCGAACGCCTCGAAGAGCGCGGCCTCCGTCACCGCCCTGGCGCCGTCGTCGGCGGCCGTCTCTTCGGCCGGCTTGTCGAGTGACGTCACGGGCTACTCCCGTCCGAGGGGTCGCAGTTCGTACTTGGGGTTGAACAGCACCCGGCGGCCCCGGCTCATGGAGATCCGCCCCGATGCGATCAGCTTGCGCCCCGGTTCTATACCCACGATGGAGCGCCTGCCGAGCCACACCACGTCCAGGGCGGCGGAACCGTCGAACAACTCCGCCTCCAGGGCCGGGACTCCGGCGCGCGGGCGCAGGGTGACCGTGCGCAAGGTACCAGTTACCGACACGATCTGCCGGTCGTGGCAGTCACCGATCCGGGTGCAGCCCGCGGTCTCGGAGTCCTCGCGCAGCTCCTCCGACTCCAGGTCCTCCTGCGAGGTCGAGAGCCGGTCGAGCATGCGCCGGAACCGGCCCGCCGGCTTTTCGGGACGAGGAACAGCACTCATGCCTGAAGCGTACCGGGGGACACCGACAGGCCCGTAACGCGCTCACCCCCCGCCCCTGCCGCACCACCGCCGGCACTGCCGGCACCGCCATCACCGCCCTCCCCGTCATCTTTCGAAGCGGTAACCCATCCCGGGCTCGGTGACGAAGTGCTTGGGGTGCGAGGGGTCGGCCTCCAGCTTGCGGCGCAGCTGGGCCATGTAGACGCGCAGGTAGTTGGTCTCGGTCCCGTACGACGGCCCCCACACCTCCTGCAGCAGCTGCTTCTGGCTGACCAGCCGGCCGGTGTTGCGCACCAGCACCTCCAACAGGTGCCACTCGGTCGGGGTCAGGCGGACGTCCCGGCCGTCCCGGTTGACCTTCTTCGCGGCCAGGTCGACGGTGAACTCGTCGGTCTCCACCGTCGTCACGTCGTCGTCGCCGGTGCCGACGGGCTCGGCGCGGCGGACCGCGGCGCGCAGCCGGGCCAGCAGTTCGTCCATGCCGAAGGGCTTGGTGACGTAGTCGTCGGCGCCCGCGTCCAGCGCCTCGACCTTCTCGTCGGAGGAGTGCCGGGCGGAGAGCACCAGGATCGGCACCCGGGTCCAGCCGCGCAGGCCCCGGATGACCTCGACGCCGTCCATGTCGGGCAGGCCCAGGTCGAGGACGACGACGTCCGGATGGCGGGAGGCGGCCAGGTCGAGGGCGGTCCGGCCGTCGTGCGCGGCGTCGACCTCGTACTTGCGTGCCTTGAGGTTGATCACGAGGGCGCGCACGATCTGCGGCTCGTCGTCGACCACCAGCACCCTGGTCATGAAACCTGCCTCTCCGGTTGTACGGGTCGTACGGGTCGGTCCGGCCGGGAGCCGGTCTCCGGCGGGGGCGGCTCGGTGTGCGCGGTCGCCGCGCGGAGGCTGAGCACCATGGTGAGACCGCCGCCGGGGGTGTCCTCGGCGGCGAGGGTGCCGTTCATGGCCTCGGCGAAGCCGCGCGCCACCGCGAGCCCGAGGCCGACGCCCGCCCCGCGCGGGGCGTCGCCGTGCCGCTGGAAGGGCTCGAAGATGCGGTCCTTGGCCTCGTCCGGCACGCCCGGGCCGCGGTCGACGACCCGGACCTCGACGCGGTCGGCGATGGCGCTGGCCGACACGAGGACGGGCGCGCGCCGCGGGCTGTACTTCACGGCGTTCTCGATGATGTTGGCCATCGCGCGCTCCAGCAGCCCGGCGTCCACGGCGACCATCGGCAGCGTCTCGGGGACGTCCAGGTCCACGCTGTCCTCCGGTACGCCGCCCAGCGCCATCGGCACCACCTCGTCGAGGTCGATCTCGCGGATCAGCGGGGTGACGGTGCCGGTCTGCAGGCGGGACATGTCCAGCAGGTTGCCCACCAGGTGGTCGAGCCGGTCGGCGCCCTCCTCGATGCCTTCGAGCAGTTCGGCGCGGTCCTCCTCGGACCATTCGACGTCCTCGGAGCGGAGCGAGGAGACGGCCGCCTTGATCGCGGCGAGCGGGGTGCGCAGGTCGTGGCTGACGGCGGCGAGCAGCGCGGTGCGGATGCGGTTGCCCTCGGCGAGGGCGCGGGCCCGGTCGGCCTCCTCCTGGAGGCGGCGGCGGTCCAGGACGACGGCGGCCTGCGCGGCGAAGGCGGCGAGTACGCGGCGGTCGGAGGCGGGCAGCACGCGGCCGGTCAGCGCCAGCGCCATGTGGTCGCCGACGGGCATGTCCACGTCGGCCTCCTCGGGGCGCTGGAGGGGGCGGTCGGTGCCGACCCGGCCGGCGCAGGTCCACGGGTCGACGTCGCTCTGCCGTTCCAGGAGGGCCACGGACTCCATGCCGAAGGTCTCCCGGACCCGTTCGAGGAGCGCTTCCAGGCTGGTCTCGCCGCGCAGGACGCTGCCGGCGAGGAAGGACAGTATCTCGGCCTCGGCGCGCAGCCGGGCGGCCTGGTGGGTGCGGCGGGCCGCCAGGTCGACCACCGAGGCGACCGAGACGGCGACCCCGACGAAGATCGCGATGGCGACGATGTTCTTGGGGTCGGCGATGGTCAGCCGGTGCAGCGGGGGTGTGTAGAAGTAGTTCAGCAGGAACGATCCGACGGCCGCCGAGGCGAGGGCGGGCAGCAGGCCGCCCAGCAGGGCCGCCGCGACCGTCAGGGCGAGGAAGAGCAGCATGTCGTTGGCGAGACCGAGGTCCACGGCGCTGAGCAGCAGCGCGAGGACGACGGGGCCGGCGACCGCCATCGCCCATCCCCAGACGATCCGGGCCCGCCCGAGCCGGGCGCCCCGGGCCACGGGCAGTCCGCGGCCCTTGGCGATCTGCCCGTGGGTGACGATGTGCACGTCGAGGTCGGGGCCGGACTCGCGGGCGACCGTCGCGCCGACGCCGGGCCCGAAGACGTACTGCCAGGTCTTGCGGCGCGAGGAGCCCAGCACGATCTGGGTGGCGTTGACGCCGCGCGCGAAGTCGAGCAGCGCGGCGGGTATGTCGTCGCCGATGACGTGGTGGAACGTTCCGCCGAGGTCTTCGACCAGGGTGCGCTGGAGGGCCAGTTCCTTCGGGGAGGCGGCGGTCAGGCCGTCGCTGCGGGCGATGTAGACGGCCATGACCTCGCCGCCCGCGCCCTTCTCCGCCAGGCGGGCCGCGCGGCGGATCAGGGTGCGTCCCTCGGGGCCGCCGGTCAGGCCGACCACGATCCGCTCGCGCGAGCCCCAGATCTTCGACACCCGGTGCTCGCTGCGGTACTGCTGGAGGTACTCGTCGACCCGGTCGGCCACCCACAGCAGGGCCAGCTCGCGCAGCGCGGTGAGGTTGCCGGGGCGGAAGTAGTTGGACAGGGCGGCGTCGACCTTGTCCGGCTGGTAGATGTTGCCGTGCGCCATCCGGCGGCGCAGGGCCTCGGGCGACATGTCGACCAGCTCGATCTGGTCCGCCCGCCGGACGACCTCGTCCGGGACGGTCTCCCGCTGCCGGACCCCGGTGATCGACTCGACGACGTCGCCGAGTGATTCCAGGTGCTGGATGTTGACGGTGGAGACGACGTCGATGCCGGCGGCGAGCAGTTCCTCGACGTCCTGCCAGCGCTTGGCGTTGCGGGAGCCGGGCACGTTGGTGTGGGCGAGTTCGTCCACCAGGGCGACCGCCGGGGCGCGGCGCAGCACGGCGTCCACGTCCATCTCGGTGAAGACGGACCCCCGGTGCTCCAGTTCCCTGCGCGGCGTCTGCTCCAGGCCGTGCAGCATCACCTCGGTGCGCGTCCGGCCGTGGTGCTCGACGAACGCGACGACGCAGTCGGTCCCCCGCTCCACCCGGCGGTGCGCCTCGGACAGCATCGCGTACGTCTTGCCGACTCCCGGTGCCGCGCCGAGGTAGATCCGAAGCTTGCCGCGTCCCATGGCCTCATTGTCTTCCCGTCACACCTGTGCACGCAGCGTCGACCCTACGACCCGCAAGGACGGCAAATGGGGCGGGGTGGGGGTGAGGGGATCACTTTGACGCAACTCTGACGCGAGGGAGGGGGTGGGGCCGGGCCGAGTCGGCAAGCCGCCCTCAGTGTTCGGCTATCTCGCCGTCGCGCAGCTCCAGGACCCGGTCGGCGAGGTCCAGCAGGGTCAGGTCGTGGGTGGCGACGAGGGCGGTGACCTGCCGGCTGTGGACGACGGCGCGCAGCAGTTCCATCACGGCGAGCCCGGTCTCCGCGTCGAGCCGGCCGGTGGGCTCGTCGGCGATCAGCAGTGCGGGATCGTTGGCGAGGGCGCGGGCGATGGCGACGCGCTGCTGCTGGCCGCCGGACAGCTCGCCGGGCCGCTGCCGGGCGTGGCCGGCGAGGCCGACGAGGGACAGCAGCAGCTCCACGCGCTCCTCGCGTTCGCGCGGGTCGGCGCGGCGCATCCGCAGCGGCACGCCGACGTTCTCCGCGGCAGTGAGGATGGGGATGAGTCCGAAGCTCTGGAAGACGAAGCCGACGCGGTCCCGGCGCAGCGCGAGCAGCCCGTCCTCGCCCAGCTGCGTCAGGTCGCTGCCGTCGACCTGGACGCGGCCCTCGTCCGGCTGGTCGAGTCCGCCCACGATGTTGAGCAGGGTGGTCTTGCCGGATCCTGAGCGCCCCTTGAGGGCGACCAGCTCGCCGCGCGGCACCTCGAAGGAGACCCCGCGCAGGGCGTGCACGGCGGCGGCCGCCTGCCCGTAGGACTTGTGCACGTTCTCGACGCGCACCATCGTCCCGGTGGCGACCTGGCACATGTGCCCTCCCCGCTGTGCTCCCCCGTGGACCGTGCGCGCCGGGATCACGACCGGCGGCCGTCCCTTCCATCCCCCGCTCCCCCAACGCGCGGGGCCCGGCAATGGTTCCACCTGCGACACCCAGCACCCAGCACCCAGCACCCAGCACCGCGAAGGGCCGCACCCCCGCGGAGGTACGGCCCTGTGCCCCATCGGGCGCATCCTGCGAGCAGCGGTCAGCGGACCTCGGTGATCTCCGGGCCGCGCTGCAACTGGCCCATGCCGCCGGAGAAGCGGGACTGGCCCTCGTCCTGCTGGACGCTCTCGGGCACCATCTGGGCGTCGTTCGGCAGTTGCAGGACGATCGGGTCGCGCGGCGCCATCGGGCCCTCGCCGCGCACCACCACGGTGTCCCGGAAGATCTGCTCCAGCAGCCCGGCCGCCTGCGGCTGCACCGCGCCCTGGCCCGAGATCACCCCGCGCAGGAACCAGCGGGGCCCGTCCACGCCGACGAACCGCACGACCTGGAAGCCGCCCGTGCCGTCCGGCAGCTGCACCGGCACCTGGGCGCGCAGCTCCCAGCCGAGCGGCCCCTCGGCCTCGTCGACGATGCCGCCCTGCTGGGTGATGCCGGACGCGATCTCCTCGCGCACCTCGCCCCAGATGCCCTCGCGCTTGGGGGCGGCGAAGGCCTGCAACTGGACGGCGCTGTCGCCCAGGACGACGGTCGCCGCGACGATCGCGTCGCCCGCGACCTCGACCCGCAGTTCCATGCCGTCGACGCCGGGGACGAACAGACCGCCCAGGTCCACCCGCCCCTCGTTCGCGTCGCGCACCTCGGAGCTGTCCCAGGGCCCGTCGGGCCGCGGCTCGGGTTCGAGCCGCACCCGACCGGACCCGTCCTCGTCGTCCGCCTCGGTGTCGACGTTGTCGACGACCTGCTCGGCCTCGCCGGCCGCGTCCTCGGCGGCACCCTTCTTGTTGCGACGTCCGAACACGTCACTGTCCTTCCCGGTCGGATACGACCGAAGCGTATCGATTCCCACCCGTCTGACCGCCCAGGGCGGCCCGACCGTCTGTGCCGCTCCCGGCGTCCACCGCGGCATGGCCACCGGTGGACCCGAAGCCCCCCTCGGCCCGTGCCGATGCGGGAAGTTCCGCGACCTCCTGGAAGCGGACCCTCTCGACCTGCTGGACGACCAGTTGGGCAATCCGGTCGAAGCGCTCGAACCGCACCGACTCGCGCGGGTCGAGATTCACCACGATCACCTTGATCTCCCCACGGTACCCGGCATCAACCGTCCCTGGGGCATTCACCAGGGCGACACCGCACCGGGCGGCCAGGCCGGACCGGGGGTGCACGAACGCCGCGTACCCCTCGGGCAGCGCGACGGCCACCCCCGTGGGCAGTACGGCCCGCTCACCGGGTGCCAGTTCGCAGGCGACGGTGGTGCGCAGATCGGCGCCCGCGTCACCGGGGAGCGCGTACGCCGGAAGCGGTACGTCGGCGTCGACCCGGCGGATCAGTACGTCCAGGGGGGCACGGCCCACCGGCCCCGCGCCGGCCCCGGGGGTCACGGGTTCACCTCGAAGGCGCGGGCCCGGCGGATCTGGTCCGGGTCGCTCATGGCGGCCTGGATCTCCTCCTCGCGCCCGTGGTGCACGAAGTGATCGACCTTGACCTCGATGAACAGCGCGTCCGCGCGGACGGCGACAGGGCCGTCGGGGCCGCCGACGCGACCGGTGGCCGTCGAGTAGATCTTCCGCCCGGCCACCGCGGTGACCTCGGCCTCCAGGTGGAGCGTCGTACCGACCGGGACCGGGCGCACGAAGTCGGTCTCCAGGCGTCCGGTCACGGCGATGGTCCGCAGCAGCCAGTTCAGCGAGCCGAGGGTCTCGTCGAGGGCGCTGGCGAGGACACCGCCGTGCGCGAGGCCGGGCGCGCCCTGGTGGGCGGGCCGCACGGTGAACTCGGCGGTGATGCGCACGCCCTCCCCCGCGCGGGCCTGGAGGCGCAGGCCGTGCGGCTGCCGGCCGCCGCACCCGAAATACTCGCCGTAGTGCGCGCCGAGGAGTTCGCCGGGCGCGGGCGCGTCGGGATGCCGTACGGGCGCCACGGCGTCGGCGGGGGGCTGAAGGGCTGCGGGACTACCACTCACAGGCGCAGACCTTACCCGCGCGTCGGCGTGGACCGGGCACCGTGCCAAGCTTGGTTTCATGCAGCTCTCCGCCCAGCCGTACGAAGAACGTCTCACCGCGCCCCGCTCCTGGTGGCTGATCAGCTTCCTGATCGGTGTCTCGTTCGCCCTGGTCCTGCTCCCGTTCGGCATCCTGCCGATGCTCGGCGGCCTGGTCGGCGGCACCGCGGTCGCCGCGGTGGTGGCCAGCTCCTACGGGTCGGTGCGCATCCGGATCGTGAACGGCTCGCTGATCGCGGGCGAGGCGAAGGTGCCGGTCACGGCCCTGGGCGAGAGCGAGATCCTGGACGCGGAGGAAGCGCGTGCCTGGCGCACGTACAAGGCCGACACCCGCGCCTTCCTGCTGCTGCGGGCCTACATCCCCACGGCGCTGCGCGTGATGGTCACCGACCCGGAGGACCCGACGCCGTACCTGTACCTGTCCACGCGCGAGCCGGAGCGGCTGGCGGAGGCCCTGCGGACGGCCCGGGAGGCCGCCGCACCGGGCGCGAACGCATAGCCTTCCGAGCGGACGCGTAGCTTTCCGGGCGTACGTACGCCTGTGCGCGTGTACGCCCCTCGCGCACGTGGGCCTGTGCGCGTGTCAGCGACCGGGGTCCTGGGGGCCGTCGTCCATCGGCAGCGGGTTCTCCGGGGCGTCCAGGGGCGGCAGCGCGGGCAGTTCCTCCCACGGCACCTGGATCTTGCGCAGGTCCGCGCGGACCCGGCCCGCGAGCTTCTTGGTGTCGCGCCGGTTGACGACCGCGCCGACGGCGGCGCCCACCAGGAACGGCATCAGGCTCGGCAGGTCCCGCACCATGCGCTTCATGATCTGCTGGCGCAGCCGGCGTTTCATCTGGCCGCCGAGGGCCGAGTCGATCGTCGACGGTTTCATCACGTCGATCCCGCGCTCCCCCGACCAGGAGGACAGGTACGCGACGCTGCGGACCTTGAGGTGGCCGGGCGGCCGTACCCCGTAGACCTCGTGGAGCTCGGCGATCAGCTTGAGTTCGATGGCGGCCACACCGGTGATCTCCGCGGCCAGTTCGGTGGGCATCGCGGGCGGCACGGGCAGCATCGCGGCGGCGCCGATCCCGGCACCGACCGTGGAGGTCGCGTTCGCGGCGCCGGTGACGAGCTTGTCCGCGAGCTGTTCGGGATCGAGGCCCGGGAACTGCCGGCGCAGGGTGGCCAGGTCGCGGACCGGGAGCCGGGGGGCGATGTCGATGATCCGGTCGGCGAGGTGGGACAGTGCCGCCCGGGCCCGGCTGCCGCTGCCGCGGACGCCGCTCCTGGCGGCCTTGCCCGCCCTCTCGCGGATCGCGGCCGCCCGGCCCCGGGCGGTCTGCCCCGCGTGGCCGGGAGCGGCCTTCTCGCGGGCGTCGGGCGTGGGCCCTTCCGCCGGGGCGGCGGGGTCACCACGCCCGGACACCGGTTCGAGCGAGGCCGGTCCCGCCGACGCTGTCGCATCCGTCCCTTCGGACGGGCGGGAGGGGCCTCGCTCGTGGTCACGCGCGCTGTGGGAGCCGTCGGACGGTCCCGAGTCCGCTCCCCTGCGGAGGAAGCGGCGCTTCCAAGGAGGGGTCGAGCCAGTCACGGCCGACCCTGCCTCAGTCGCAGTCGCGGCAGATCGGCTGGCCGTTCTTCTCGCGGGCCAGCTGACTGCGGTGGTGCACCAGGAAGCAGCTCATGCAGGTGAACTCGTCCTGCTGCTTGGGCAGCACCCGGACGGCCAGCTCCTCGTTGGAGAGGTCCGCGCCGGGCAGTTCCAGGCCTTCTGCCGCCTCGAACTCGTCTACGTCGACGGCGGAGGTCGACTTGTCGTTCCGCCGGGCCTTCAGTTCTTCAAGACTGTCCGAGTCGACGTCGTCATCGGTCTTGCGTGGAGTGTCGTAATCGGTTGCCATGTCGCTCTCCCCCTCTGGGTGTCTGCGGGTGTCTCCAGCGCACGTAACGCGTGAGAGGCCGGACTTGTGCCCGACCTGAGGCGGAGATTTTGCCTCACATCAAGGTCTGTTACTCAATCGACACCCAACCGGACTCCTCAAGAGTGATCGGGTTGGATGGCGATGGGGACCGTACACGGTTCGAATGTCGCACTTCAAAGCGGTCTCACCGTGTACTTCCCGTGATCAGGACCCCCGAAAACCCGGATTCTTCCGACTTTTCGCCGCCCTGAATGATCACGCAGAGTAGATGGCCGGAAATCCGCGCATGTGATCGATCACACACGGAGAGGCCACTGCGGGCACGGGGAAATTCCGCGACAAGCGAACAACTCCCCCGTGCTGCCACCCATGATCTCAGACGGGCAGGGTGACCCGCATCACGAGCCCTCCTCCCTCGCGCGGCCGGGCCGAGATGTGGCCGCCGTGCGCCCGCGCCACCGAGCGCACGATGGACAGCCCCAGGCCGACGCCCTTGTCACTGCCGGTGCGCTCCGTGCGCAGCCGCCTGAACGGCTCGAAGAGATTGTCGATCTCGTACGCCGGGACGACCGGGCCGGTGTTGGCGACGACGAGGACCGCCTGGCCGTGCTGGACGTCCGTCGTGACCTCCACCCAGCCGCCGTCCTCCGCGCTCGGCACGTTGTAGCGCACCGCGTTCTGCACCAGGTTCAGGGCGATCCGCTCCAGCAGTACGCCGTTGCCCTGGACGACGGCCGGCTGGTAGGCGGCACGGATCTCCACGCCCTTGGCCTCAGCCTCCGCGTGCGTCTGGTCGACGGCCTGGGAGGCGACCTCGGCGAGGTCCACCGGCTTGCGCTCGACGATCTGGTTGTCGCTGCGGGCCAGCAGCAGCAGGCCCTCGACGAGCTGCTCGCTGCGCTCGTTGGTGGCCAGCAGCGTCTTGCCGAGCTGCTGCAGCTCCACGGGCGCCTGCGGGTCGGACAGGTGCACCTCAAGCAGCGTGCGGTTGATCGCGAGCGGGGTGCGCAGCTCGTGTGAGGCGTTGCCGACGAAGCGCTGCTGGGCGGTGAAGGCCCGCTGCAGCCGCTCCAGCATGTCGTCGAAGGTGTCCGCCAGCTCCTTCAGCTCGTCGTCGGGGCCGTCCAGCTCGATCCGCCGGGACAGGTCGGACCCGGCCACCGCGCGCGCGGTGCGGGTGATCCGGCCCAGCGGCGACAGCACGCGCCCGGCCATGGCGTAGCCGAAGGCGAAGGCGATCACGGCCAGCCCGAGCAGGGTGAGCAGCGAGCGGCTCAGCAGGTCGTCCAGGGCGTGCTGGCGCTGCTGGTTCACACAGGCGTTCAGGGCCTGGTTCAGCTCGTTGGCGGGCAGCTTGTCCGGGAAGTTGCAGGTGTCGCTGGAGATCGAACCGGAGACGATCTTGAAAGGCAGATCGCTCCCGGCGTTCAGCGCGTTCGCGGCCAGCAGGTAGATGATCGACAGCAGCAGGATGCCGGCGATCAGGAACATGCCGCCGTACAGCAGGGTGAGCCGTATCCGGATGGTCGGGCGCAGCCACGGGAAGGGCGGCTCCGGCCTCCTGGGGTCCCAGGTGGGCTTGGGGGGCGCCTGGGGCGGCGCCGGCGTCGCTGCCACGGCGGATCAGATCCGGTAGCCGGAGCCGGGCACGGTGACGATCACCGGGGGCTCACCCAGCTTGCGGCGCAGGGTCATCACGGTGACCCGCACGACGTTGGTGAACGGGTCCGTGTTCTCGTCCCACGCCTTCTCCAGGAGCTGCTCGGCGGAGACGACCGCGCCCTCGCTGCGCATCAGGACCTCCAGGACCGCGAACTCCTTCGGCGCCAGCTGGACCTCCTTGCCGTCGCGGAAGACCTCCCGGCGGTTGGGGTCCAGCTTGATCCCGGCACGCTCCAGGACCGGCGGCAGAGGCACACTCGTACGCCGGCCGAGGGCGCGTACCCGCGCGGTCAGCTCGCTGAACGCGAACGGCTTGGGCAGGTAGTCGTCGGCGCCGATCTCCAGGCCCTCGACGCGGTCGCTGACGTCACCGGAGGCGGTCAGCATCAGCACGCGCGTGGGCATGCCCAGCTCGACGATCTTCCGGCACACGTCGTCGCCGTGCACGAGCGGCAGGTCGCGGTCGAGGACCACCACGTCGTAGTCGTTGACGCCGATGCGCTCCAGGGCGGCCGCACCGTCGTACACGACGTCGACGGCCATGGCCTCCCGGCGCAGTCCGGTGGCCACCGCATCGGCGAGCAGCTGCTCGTCCTCGACGACGAGTACGCGCACGTCGCTTGTCCTTCCTGTGTCCGCTCACGCGGCGCCGGTCGGGCACCCGCGGGCGGGGATCTTCATGGGTGTGTTGCCTCCATCCTGCCCTTTTCGGCCATAAGTCGGCTGTAAGCCGGGGCAGGAGGCGGCCGCGGGCAGGGGGTCCGCGGGGCGCTCGGGGCGGGGGAATGCCGAACTTTCTCGCGCGGTCGAGGTTTCCGCGCGGGGGAGCTGGGGGAGGACGGCTTTACACCCCGCGATCACGCTCTGCATGTGCCGCACCACCAAGCGGTACACCGCGTTCCGCTTCCCGCAGAGTGGGCGTGGGTGTCCGGCACCGTCGCCGCCCGGCAGGGCAGCGCTGGGCACCTGCGGGAGACGTGATCGCCCCTTCCGATCGGCACACCCCCGTGCCACCGACCCACGACCCAGGACGAGGGGGCGCAGCATGGACGCATTCACCGCAGGACTTCTGCAGCGCATAAAGACGACCGAGTCCGACCTGACCCGGGCTCGTGACGAGGGCGACGACTTCCTCGTCGAGGTGGAGCTGGCCGAGCTCGACGACCTGCGCCGCCTCGCCGCCGAGCACGGTGTGGAGGTCGGCATGACCGGCGTCTGAACAGCCCGCCCGCACAACGGAACCCCGGCGAATCCAGCGCCGGGGTTCCGTTTTTTCTGCTCGTTCGCCTACGGGGCGCTCAAGCCGGTGCCGGGAGACCGATCGTGCTCAGCGCTTCGCGCCTCCGCGCGTTCGGTCTCCCGGCACCGGCGCGCCCCTTCGGCTCTCTCGCGGCCGGCGCGTGGGGGCAGGCACCCTGGGACGGCCCGCGCCGTCGGCCGGTGCGGGCCCTGGCGGCGGCGCAGGCCCCCCCCCTCAGTCGTGCCAGGCGCCGAAGTCCTCCAGGAGGTTCTGGAGGGGCTCGAAGACGCCCGGGGTGGCGGCGAGCGTCAGGTCGCGGGAGACGCGCTCTCCGGAGCGTCCACCGGTCACCACGCCCGCCTCGGCGGCGATCAGGGCACCGGCGGCGTAGTCCCACGGGTTCAGGCCCCGCTCGTAGTAGCCGTCCAGGCGGCCCGCGGCCATGTCGCACAGGTCGATCGCCGCCGAGCCGCCACGCCGGATGTCGCGCACCAGCGGGATCAGCCGGCGGACGACGTCGGCCTGGTGGGTGCGGACCTCGGCGACGTAGTTGAAGCCGGTGGCGATCAGGGCCTGGTCCAGGGGCGGCGCGGGGCGGCAGGCCAGCTTGCGTTCGCCGGCCCAGACGCCGGTGGCCCAGGCGCCCCGGCCGCGCATCGCGTGGAAGGTCTCCCCGCGCATCGGGGCGGACACGACGCCGACGACGGTCTCGCCGTCCTGCTCGGCGGCGATGGACACCGCCCAGGTGGGCAGGCCGTAGAGGTAGTTCACCGTGCCGTCCAGCGGGTCGATGACCCAGCGGATGCCGCTGGTGCCCTCGGTGGCGGCGCCCTCCTCGCCGAGGAAGCCGTCCTCGGGACGCCGGTCGGCGATCAGGCCGGTGATCAGCTTCTCGGCCGCGATGTCCATCTCGGTGACGACGTCGATCGGGCTGGACTTGGTGGCGGCCACGGCGAGATCGGCGGGGCGGCCGTCGCGGAGCAGCTCTGCGGCCCGGCCGGCGGCCAGGCGGGCGAGTTGCAGCAGTTCCGTGTGCAGCGGGTCGGTCACGGCGCTCCTCACGCGTAGGGGCTGTCGGCGCCCGCGGCGGCGGGACGGGGGGCGCGGGCCGGGCAGCAGCCCACCGGGCAGAGGTCGTGGCTCGCGCCGAGCGCGCCCAGGGCGCACGGGGAGACCCGCTGCCCGCGCGCGGTGGCGGCGCGCTCCAGGATCAGGTCGCGGACGGCGGCGGCGAACCGCGGGTCGGCGCCGACCGTGGCCGAGCGGCGCACCGGCAGGCCCAGCTCCGCGGCCTTGGCCGTGGCCTCGGTGTCGAGGTCGTAGAGGACCTCCATGTGGTCGGAGACGAAGCCGATGGGCGCCATGACGACGGCCGGGGCCCCGGCCGCGCGCCGCTCCTCCAGGTGGTCGCAGATGTCCGGCTCCAGCCACGGGATGTGCGGGGCGCCGGAACGCGACTGGTAGACGAGCTGCCAGGGGTGGTCCTCGCCGGTGCGTTCGCGGACCGCGTCGGCGATCAGCCGGGCGACGTCCAGGTGCTGGCGGACGTAGGCCCCGCCGTCGCCGTGCTCCTCGGCCGGGCCGGAGGTGTCGGCGGCGGAGGTCGGGATCGAGTGGGTGGTGAAGGCCAGGTGGGCGCCGGCGCGGACGTCCGCGGGCAGGTCGGCGAGGGAGGCGAGCACGCCCTCGATCATGGGTTCGATGAAGCCCGGGTGGTTGAAGTAGTGCCGCAGCTTGTCGATCTCCGGCAGCTCCAGGCTCTCGTCCCGGAGGGCGGCCAGGGAGTCGGCGAGGTTCTCGCGGTACTGGCGGCAGCCCGAGTAGGAGGCGTAGGCGCTGGTGGCCAGGACCAGGACGCGGCGGCGGCCGTCGCGGACCATGTCCCGCAGGGCGTCGGTCAGGTAGGGCGCCCAGTTGCGGTTGCCCCAGTAGACCGGCAGGTCCAGGCCGTGCTCGGCGAAGTCCTTGCGCAGGGCGTCCAGCAGGGCGCGGTTCTGGTCGTTGATGGGGCTGACCCCGCCGAACAGGAAGTAGTGCTGTCCGACTTCCTTGAGGCGTTCCTTGGGGATGCCGCGTCCGCGCGTCACGTTCTCCAGGAACGGGACCACGTCGTCCGGCCCCTCCGGGCCGCCGAACGAGAGCAGGAGCAGGGCGTCGTACGGGGTGGCATCGAGCACGTCTGGCATGTCTCGATCCTGCCACCCGGCACCGGCGGCCGTGATCCGGACCCGTACGCGCCGGTGCGTCGGGGCCGTCGGGTCCGTAAGCTGTATCAGGTAGCTTCACGCCTTACCCGACCCCGGAGACCCTGTGCCCTCCCCGTACCGTGCCCTGTTCGCCGCGCCCGGCTCCAAGGGCTTCTCCGCCGCGGGATTCGTCGGCCGGATGCCGCTGTCCATGATGGGCATCGGCGTGGTCACGATGATCTCGCAGCTCACCGGGCGCTACGGCCTCGCGGGCGCGCTCTCGGCCACCATCGCGCTGGCCGCCGCCGGGGTCGGGCCGCAGGTGTCGCGGCTCGTCGACCGGTACGGGCAGAGCCGGGTGCTGCGGCCGGCCACGCTCGTCGCGCTGGCCGCGGCGGCGGGGCTGCTGCTGGCTGCCTGGTTCCGCTGGCCGGACTGGGTGCTGTTCGTGTGCGCCGCCGGGATCGGCTCGGTGCCGTCGCTCGGCGCGATGGTCCGCGCGCGCTGGGCGGCGCTGTACCGGGGGACCCCGCAGCTGCACACCGCCTACTCGTTCGAGTCGGTGGTGGACGAGGTCTGCTTCATCTTCGGGCCGATCGTCTCCATCGGCCTGTCGACGGCCTGGTTCCCGGAGGCGGGGCCGCTGCTGGCCGCCTGCTTCCTGGCCGTGGGCGTCTTCTGGCTGACCGCGCAGCGCTCCACCGAGCCGGTGCCGCACCCGCGCGGGCAGCACAGCGGCGGCTCGGCGCTGCGCTCGCGCGGCCTCCAGGTACTGGTGGCCACCTTCGTGGCGACCGGGTCGATCTTCGGGGCGGTCGACGTGGTCACCGTGGCCTTCGCCGACGAGCAGGGCCACAAGAGCGCCGCCAGCGTCGTGCTCGCGCTGTACGCGGCCGGCTCGTGCTCCGCGGGCGTGCTGTTCGGTCTGCTGCGGCCCTCCGGAGCGCCCGCCCGCCGCTGGCTGCTGGGCATATGCGCCATGGCCGTGAGTATGATCCCCCTCCTACTGGTCGGAAACTTGCCGTTCCTGGCCGTGGCGCTGTTCGTTGCGGGCCTGTCCGTCGCTCCCACGATGATCACGACGATGGCCCTCGTCGAAGAGCACGTACCACGCGCGCACCTGACCGAGGGCATGACCTGGGTGAGCACCGGCCTCGCGGTCGGGGTGGCGCTGGGCTCGTCGGTGGCCGGCTGGGTGATCGACGCGGCCGGCGCGCGGGCCGGGTACGGGGTTCCGGCGGTGTCCGGGGCCGTCGCGGTCGCGGTCGGTTTCCTCGGGTTCCGCCGGCTCAGCAGGCCGGCTCCGGGTCGTGGAGGCTCCGTTGAGCAGCACACTGGGCGCGAAGAACGGCACATGGCGTAACTGGGGCGGCAACGTCACCGCCCGCCCCGCGCGGGAGGTCGCCCCCGCCTCGGTGGAGGAGCTGGCCGCGGCCGTGCGCCGGGCCGCCGAGGACGGCCTGACGGTGAAGGCGGTCGGCACCGGGCACTCCTTCACGTCCATCGCCGCCACCGACGGCGTGTTGATCCGCCCTCAACTGTTGACGGGCATCCGCGGCATTGACCGGGACGCCATGACCGTCACGGTCGAGTCGGGCACCCCGCTCAAGAGGCTCAACATGGCCCTCGCGCGCGAGGGGCTGTCCCTGACCAACATGGGCGACATCATGGAGCAGACGGTGTCCGGGGCGGTCAGCACCGGCACCCACGGCACCGGCCGCGAATCGGCCTCCATAGCGGCCCAGATCAAGGGCCTGGAACTGGTCACGGCGGACGGTTCCGTGCTCACCTGCTCCGCGAAGGAGAACCCGGAGGTCTTCGCTGCCGCCCGGATCGGCCTGGGCGCGCTGGGCATCGTCACGGCGATCACCTTCGCGGTGGAGCCGGTCTTCCTGCTCACCGCCCGCGAGGAGCCGATGCCCCTGGACCGGGTGCTCGCCGACTTCGACCAGCTCTGGGCGGAGAACGAGCACTTCGAGTTCTACTGGTTCCCGCACACCGGCAGCACCACCACCAAGCGCAACAACCGCAGCGCGGGCCCCGAGCGGCCGGTGAGCCCGGTCAAGGGCTGGCTGGAGGACGAGCTCATCTCCAACGGCGTCTTCCAGGCGGCCAACTGGGTCGGCCGCGCGGTGCCCGCCACCATCCCGGCGATCGCCCGGATCTCCAGCAAGGCGCTGTCCGCGCGGACGTACACCGACATCCCGTACAAGGTCTACACCTCGCCGCGCCGGGTGCGGTTCGTGGAGATGGAGTACGCCGTCCCGCGCGCGGCCGTGACCGGGGCGCTGCGCGAGCTGAAGGCCATGATCGACCGGTCCGGGCTGCGGGTGAGCTTCCCGGTGGAGGTGCGCACCGCGCCCGCCGACGACATCACGCTGTCCACCGCCTCGGGCCGGGACAGCGCGTACATCGCGGTGCACATGTTCCGCGGCACCCCCTACCAGCGGTACTTCACGGCCGCCGAGCGCATCCTCACCGCGCACGAGGGCCGCCCGCACTGGGGCAAGATCCACACCCGGGACGCGGAGTACCTCGCGGGGGTCTATCCGCGCTTCGGCGAGTTCACGGCGCTGCGGAACCGGCTGGACCCGGACCGCCGGTTCCAGAACGACTACTTGCGGAGGGTGCTGGGTCAGTAGCGGACGCGCCGGGCTCCGGGGTCGTGCCGCCGTCACCCGCCGTGCTCCCGGGAGTGGTGCCGTCGCCCGCGGCGCCCCCGGGGTCCTCCTGCCCGCCGCCCGTGCTCGCGCCGGGGGTGGGGCTCACCGTCGTACCGCGGTCCGGGCCGCCGGAGGGGGCGCCGGACGGCGACGTGCCCGAGGTGCCGTCACCCGATCCGGGCCCGTCGGCCGGCGAGGTGGACGGCTTCGGCGTGTCGTCGCCGGAACGCGGTGGAGTCGCGCGGTGACCGGTCACGGCCTTGCCGACGGTCGTGCCCTGGCCGCCACTGAAGCTGCTGCCCGACACCGCCTCGTAGACGGTGATGCCGGCCATGGTGACCCCGAAGACCAGAGCGGCCGCGACCGCCGGCCGCTTCCAGCTCTTGACCCGGGCCCGGTAGACGGTGCCCTCGGTGAACTCGCCGTGCCCCGGCGCCCCCTGCCGCTCGCCGGGGACGCCGGCCGGGGACGGCCGGGCCGGGATGGTCACGGTGCGGATCTGTTCGCCGGTACGCCGGAAGAAGTGCTGGAAGACCGAGCCGCCGCAGGTGGCGACCACGCTGACGACGCCGGCTCCGAGGATCGTGCCGTAGACGCCGAAGTAGGAGGCGAGCTTGGCGGCCACCACGGCCGCCACGGCACTGCCGGCCACCTGGGCCACGCTCAGGTCGAGCCGTTTCCTCCGCACCTCCTCCCCCGTGCTCGGCACCTCACCGCTGTCGGACCTTTCGCGCATACCCGGACCTTGCCTGCCTCTCTCACCCAGGGCCGAATCTTCAGGACATGATCGGCCGACTGCACGAGAAAGGGACGTACGGACGAAACCGTTAGTTCCATTTCTGGCGATTCCGTGAAGTACGCCACGTTCATGATCGATAAAACCGGTCAGTGGCGGTCAAGTCCCGTCCGCTGCCCGAAGTTGGGCGGCGCGCCGATCCACGCACGTGGTCCGAATGGAGTACTGTTGCGAGCCCTGGGGCCGGTCTCCCACCAGGGTGTCCGGGACCTGCTGGACCGCCGGGAGGGGGCTGGTTGCACAGGGTGACGGCGTTGGTCACGGAGCGTTGTGAACAGGTAACCGTGCCATAACGGCGATCCAGGGCCCGCGCCCGACACGCCGGGCAACTCGGCAAGGTTGTGGCAGGCTGCACCCGGGCAGGCCACACTCGACTAGCGGAAGCAGCGACGCACGTGACGTCGGCAGGCACCACCCGGGAGGTCCCCATGCCCGAACTGCGTGTCGTGGCCGTCTCCAATGACGGCACACGGCTGGTGCTGAAGGCTGCGGACAGCACGGAGTACACGCTTGCGATCGACGAACGGCTCCGCGCCGCCGTGCGCGGCGACCGTCCCCGCCTCGGCCAGATCGAGATCGAGGTGGAGAGCCATCTCCGCCCCCGCGACATCCAGGCGCGTATAAGAGCGGGAGCGACCGCCGAAGAGGTGGCCCAGCTCGCCGGCATCCCCGTGGACCGCGTCCGGCGCTTCGAGGGCCCGGTGCTGGCCGAGCGCGCCTTCATGGCCGAGCGGGCCCGCAAGACCCCGGTCCGCCGCCCCGGCGAGAACTCCGGCCCGCTGCTCGGCGAGGCCGTCCAGGAGCGGCTGCTGCTGCGCGGCGCCGAGAAGGACACCGTCCAGTGGGACTCCTGGCGCCGCGACGACGGCACCTGGGAGGTCCTGCTGGTCTATCTGGTGGCGGGCGAGCCCCACTCGGCGAGCTGGACGTACGATCCGCCGCGGCGCCTGGTGCAGGCCGTCGACAGCGAGGCACGCTCCCTGATCGGCGAGTCCGACGACCTGGGCACACCGGAGCCGAGCTTCCCGTTCGTGCCGCGCATCGCCCGGCTGCCGCGCGACCGCCCCCTCGACCGGGACCGCGACCGCGAGCGTCTCGCGCTGCCCGCGCAGCCGGCCGAACCGGCCGAGGAGAGCGCGGGCGAGCGCGACTCGCTGACCAGCCTCCTTGAGGCGGTGCCGAGCTTCCGGGGCGACCTCGTCGTCCCCGAGCGCGCGCCGGAGCCCGCGGAGGAGCCCGACGAGGAGGCGGCGGTGGAGGAACCGCCGGCCCCCGCGGCCTCGGCCGGGTCCGCCTACGCGGACGTGCTCATGCCCCGCTCGGTCGGCAGCCACCGCGACCGCCTGGTCGGCGCGACCGACCGCCAGGCCGAGGCGGACGGCGTCCGCCCGGGCCGCCGGGCCGCGGTGCCGAGCTGGGACGAGATCGTCTTCGGCACCCGCCGCAAGAAGCAGGAGTAGGCGTCACGCGCGGGGGCAGGCGGCCCGCACCAGGCCGGTGCGGGCCGCCTGCCCTTGTCCGTACGGGGCCGCCTGCCTCTGTCCGTACGGCGCCGCCCGGCCCTGTCCGTACGCCCGTCGGGCTACTGCGGGTCGGGGCCGACCGCCACCGGCCGGGACGGGTCCGCGGACCACTCGGACCACGAGCCGGCGTACAGGGCCGCGGGGATGCCCGCGACGGCCAGCGCCAGCACCTCGTGCGCGGCGGAGACGCCCGAGCCGCAGTAGACGCCCACCTCCGTGCCGTCGGCCGCGCCCAGCCCCTCGAACCGCGCCCGGAGTTCGGCGGCGGGCAGGAACCGGCCGTCCGGGCCGACGTTCTCGCCGGTGGGCGCGGACACCGCGCCGGGGATGTGGCCGCCCACCCGGTCGATCGGCTCCACCTCCCCGCGGTAGCGCTCCCCCGCGCGCGCGTCGAAGAGCACGCCGGACCGGGCGAGGGCCGCGGCCGCGTCGGGGCCGAGCAGCCCCAGCGCGCCCACAGCGGGCGTGAAGTCGCCCTCGGCGGGCTCGGGCACCGTCGTCTCCAGCGGTCCCTCCCAGGCCGCCAGGCCCCCGTCCAGGACCCGTACGTCGGGGTGCCCGGCCCAGCGCAGCAGCCACCAGGCGCGCGCGGCCGCCCAGCCCTGCCCGCCGTCGTACACGACCACCGGGCGGGCCGAGGAGACTCCCGCGCGGCGCATCGCGGCACCGAACTCCTCGGTGCCGGGCAGCGGATGGCGGCCGGCCGCGCCGGGCGGCGCGGCCAGTTCGCGGTCCAGGTCGACGAAGACGGCGCCGGGGATGTGGCCCGCCGCGTGAGCGGCGCGCCCGTCGAAGGACGGCGCACCGGCCGCCTTGGCCGTGCTCAGCTGCCAGCGGACGTCGAGCAGCACCGGCGGGCGGGGCCCGGCGAGCGCGGTCGCGAGTTCGGGTGCGGTGATGATCGGATTCATGGTCACCATCCTCGCGCACGGGGTGGCCGCGGCGTCCAGGTCCGGCTACTCTGCTCGGCCGGACAGGTCCGGTCACCAGGCGTACGGGATCGGCCACATGCTGTGCAACTGATCGACATCTGTCGGCAAGCGCACCGAAACGGGCGGGAACCGCACATGGGGCATCCTCCCGTCGTGGGTCCGGGGTCCGCAGAGCGGAATCGACACGGCCACCGCGAGGGGCCGAGAAGAGAGAGACGATGACGGAGGAACCGGAACCGTCCGGCCGTGCCGGCCGGACACCCATCGGCCGCACGCCCGGCACACCGTGCTGGGTGAGCCTGATGGTCCACGACGTGGCCGCGACCCAGGCCTTCTACGCGGACCTGTTCGGCTGGGAGTTCCAGCCGGGCCCCAGCCGGCTCGGTCCGTACGTACGGGCCCTGCTGGGCGGTCAGGAGGTGGCGGGCATCGGCCGGCTGCCCGCGGACCTGCGCCTGCCCGTCGCCTGGACGCCGTATCTCGCCTCCGACGACGTGGACCTGACGGCCGAGCGGGTGCGGATGTGCGGCGGCACGGTCGGGGTGGGGCCGCTGGACGCGGGCGAGGCCGGACGGCTGGCGATCGGCTCCGACCCCTCGGGCGCCGTCTTCGGCGTGTGGCAGACCGCGGACCGGCACGGCACGGACCTCGGTGCCGGGCCCGGCACCCCCGCCTGGAACGAGCTGCGGACCTTCGAGACCGCGAACGTCGCCAAGTTCTACGGCACGCTGTTCGGTTACGAGGAGGAGCGGACGGCCTCCGACGACCCCGCGGGGACCGACCATGTGACCTTGCGGCTCGACGGCCGCCCGGTCGCCGGGATCCACGGCCTGGGGCAGGCGCTGCCGCGCGACCGGGGCCCGCACTGGACGACGTACTTCGAGGTCACCGACCCGGACAGCGCCCTGGACCGCGTCACCGGCCTCGGCGGCCGAGCGCTCGCCGCGGCCCGGGACACGGCGCGCGGCCGGGTGGCCCTGGCGGCGGACCCGGAGGGTGCCCGGTTCGCCCTGATCCGCAGCCGGCCCGCCGCGGACGGTCACTCAGGAGGGTGACACCGGCAGGACGTCCGGTGACAGCGCGGCGGCCCGCGCCGAGGCCGCCGTCATCCGGCGGCGGTGGTGCCGGCGGCACAGCACCTCGTAGCCGACCTCGTCCGCCGACTGGTTGACGTCGCCGACCACCACCTGGGCGCCCTCGACGACCATGACGCCGCCGACCGTACGGGCGTTGTGCGTGGCCCGGGAGCCGCACCAGCACAGGGCCTCGACCTGGAGCACCTCGACCCGGTCGGCGAGTTCGACCAGGCGCTGGGAGCCGGGGAACAGCTTGGAGCGGAAGTCGGTGGTGATGCCGAAGGCGAAGACGTCGATGTCCAGGTCGTCGACCACGCGCGCGAGCTGGTCGATCTGCTCCGGCGCGAGGAACTGGGCCTCGTCCGCGATGACGTAGTCGGCGCGGCCGCCCTGGGAGAGGTGGTCGACGAGGTACCCGTACAGGTCGACGCCGTCCTCGACCTCCACGGCGTCGGTGACCAGGCCGAGGCGGGAGGAGAGCTTGCCCTCGCCGGCCCGGTCGTCCCGGGTGAAGATCATGCCGGCCAGGCCGCGCGCCGACCGGTTGTGCTCGATCTGCAGAGCCAGTGTCGACTTCCCGCAGTCCATCGTTCCGGAGAAGAACACCAGCTCGGGCATGGGGGTGGGGGCACCTTTCGGTGGGGGCGCGGGCAGGACGTGCGGGGGGGCGTACGGGGCAGGAGGGGGCGTACGGGCGGGTCGGGGGTGTGTGGGTCAGGGGCGTACTTCGAGGAGGGGGACGAGCTGCTCGGCGGGCGTCATCGAGCCGTGGTTGCCCACCATGGAGGACTCCTTCGGCTCCCGCTCCGAGGCGATGAGCAGCACGTCGTCACGGGCGGCGGCGACCACGTCACCGATCCGCGCGTACACACGGTCGTCGATCCGCGGCCCGAACCAGCCCGCCTCGACGGCCTCGTCCCGCGAGGCCACCCAGAACTGCTCGCCGAGCACCTCGCGCCAGCAGGTCAGCACGTCGCCCGCGGCGCCCGGCACCGCGTACACGTGCCGGGCCCGGCCCTCGCCGCCCAGCAGGGCGACCCCGGCGCGCAGCTCCCAGTCCTCGTCGAAGTCGATGCGGTGCTCCTCGTCGAACGCGATGTCGACCATGCCGTGGTCGGCGGTGACGTAGAGGGCGCTGCGCGGCGGGAGCTGCTCGGCCAGGCGCTGGACCAGCCGGTCGACGTGCATCAGCTGGCCGCGCCAGGTGTCGGAGTCCACGCCGTAGCGGTGGCCGGCGCCGTCGAGTTCGGAGTAGTACGTGTAGACGAGGGCGCGGTCGGCGGCGGCCAGCTGCCCGGCGGCCACGTCCATGCGGTCCTCGCCGGTCAGCCGTCCCAGGAACGTTCCGCCGCTGAGCGCGACCTTGGTCAGCGGGGTGTTCTGGAAGGCCGGGGAGGACACCTGCGCGGCGTGCACACCGGCCTGCTGGGCCAGCTGGAAGACGGTGGGGTACGGCTGCCAGGCGCGCGGGTCGGTGTACGGCTGCCAGCGCAGCTGGTTCATCAGCTCGCCGGTGGCCGGGTCGCGCACGGTGTAGCCGGGCAGGCCGTGGGCGCCCGGCGGCAGGCCGGTGCCGACGGAGGCCAGCGAGGTCGCGGTGGTCGCCGGGTAGCCGGCGGTGATCGGCCGGCCGGTGCCGCCGCGCGAGCTGCCGAGCAGGGAGGTCAGGAAGGGCGCTTCCGCGGGGTGCTCCCCGAGCTGCTGCCAGCCGAGCCCGTCGATCAGGAAGACGCAGGCGCGGTCGGCCGGGGCCAGTTCGCCGATCGCGGCCGTCATGTCCGGTACGCCCATGCCCGCGGCCAGCGTGGGCAGCAGGTCGGCGAGCGAGCCGGCGCCGTACTCGGGGACGGGGGCGGAGTCGACGGCCAGGGGCTCGGGGTGGTCCCAGGCGGTGGGCTGTGCCGACATCAGCGGGTGACGTCCGCGGTGGCCTCGGAGATGGCCTGGGCGAAGGCGAGGGTCTGACGCACCGTCTCCGGTCCGTCCCCGGCCTCGCTGACCCGGAGGCTGAGGTCGTCGGCGGTGGAGCTGCCCGTGTAGCCGTGGTCGGCCTCGCAGTTGGGGTCGCCGCAGGCGGCGGGCTCCAGGTCGATGCGGGAGACCGCGCCCCAGCCGATGGTCAGCACGACCTCGCGCGGCGGCGTGCCCGGCGTGTACTGCTCCGGGTTGGACACCACCCGGCTGACCACGACCGACGAGATCCGGCCGATCTTCACCGACTCCGTGGACGTGGTGGCGTACGGGGTCGGGGAGGTGCTGTCGGCGGCCTGCTCGTCGGTGTGGCTGACGATGAAGCGGTTGCCGGTGAGGACGAGCACCGTCACGTGCCGCCGTACTTCGTTCTGGTCGAAGGTGGTCTCCTGGTGGACCAGGTACGACCGGATGGGCTCGCCGCCCACGGCGGCCTCCACCGCCTCGGCCACGAGAGCCGGGTAGTAGCCGCTGCGTTCGATCGCCGACCGCAGCCCCTGGGTCGTCGTACTGGTCTTGGCCATGCCGTCCATCCTACGGGGAGGCACTGACTGCGAGGCACCGCTGCGCACGGGAAACCCGGTCAGTAGGCGGGGAGCGTGCGCGGGCCCAGGTCGTCGCGGGCGGGCGGGGGCGCGAGGCGCACACCGGCGCCGAGGACGCTCACCCCGTGCGGGGCGACGACCACCGGTTCCAGGGTGACCGCGACCACCTCGGGGTGGTCGTCGACCAGTCGCGAGACGCGCAGCAGCAGCTCCTCCAGGGCGGGGGTGTCCACCGGCGCGGAGCCGCGCCAGCCGAACAGCAGGGGGGCCGTCCGGATGGAGCGGATCATGGCGGTCGCCTCCCGGTCGGTGACCGGGACCAGCCGGTGCGCCATGTCGTCGAGCAGCTGGGAGGCGGCCCCGGCGAGCCCGAAGGAGAGCACCGCGCCGGCCGCCGGGTCGATGACGGCCCGCACCACGGTGTCGACGCCCCTGGGTGCCATCGCCTGCACCACCGGCCGCACCTCCTGCGCGGTCCCGAACAGCTCCGTCAGCTCCGCGTAGGAACGGCGCAGTTGCTCCTCGTCGGTGAGGTCCAGGCGGACGCCGCCCAGGTCGGCGCGGTGCCGCAGGTGCGGGGCGGTGGCCTTGAGGGCGACCGGGTAGCCGAGGGCGCGGGCGGCTTCGGCGGCGGCGTCGGGGGTGGGGGCGGGCAGGGCGCGGCGCACGGGGATGCCGTAGCGGCCGAGCAGCTCGCAGGTCTCCTCCGGGCCGAGGGTGCGGCCCTGCCCGTGCGCGAGCAGCCGGGCGACGAGGGCGGCGGCGCCCTTCTCGTCGATGTCCTCGTACTCGGGCACCTTGGCGGGGTGGGCGGCCTCCTGCCGCCACTGCCCGTACCGGACGGCTTCGGCGAGCGCCCGCACGGCCCGCTCGGCGGCGGGATAGGCGGGGATCAGGCTGGAGCGGACGCCGGGGGGCTCGGGGGGTGGGGCGGTCGGGTGGGAGGCGGGCCGGGTGGTCGAGTGGGCGGAGGCTGGGGCGGTCGGGTGGGTGGGGGCCAGGGTGGTCGGTTGGGCGGTCGGGTGGGTGGGGGCCGGGTCCGGGGCGGGGCGCGGGTGGGGAGTGGCGTAAGGGAAGGCGGGGGTGGGGTGGGCGGCCTCGGTGGAGTGGGGTGGTGGGGCGGCGTGCGGGTGCGCGTGCGGACCGCAGTCGGCCTTGGGGCCCGTTCCGGTCTCGGGGTTCGGGTCGGGCTCGGGGTTCGGGTCGGGCTCGGGGTTCGAGTCGGGCTCGGGGTTCGAGTCGGGCTCGGGGTTCGAGTCGGGCTCGGAGGTCAGATCGGGCCTGGGGGCCGAGTCGGGCCTGGAGGCCGGGTCAGGCTTGGGGGCCGGGGCTGGCTCCGCCTGGCCGCGGGTGGGCGCGGGGCCTCGGCTGGGCTCCGGGGGCCGGCCGGGCAGGGGGTGCCCGGGGCTGCCGTTGCGGCCGGGCTGGGGCGGGCCGGCGGAGCCCGGGCCCGTGCTGGCCGCGGCCGAGAGCGCCTCGGCGAGGCCGCCCAGTTCGACGTGGACCACGAGCACGGGCTTGCCGGGCGTCGCCCGGGCGGCCGAGCGGAGCGCCGCGGCGAGGGCCGCGTCCTCGGCGGCCCCCTCCCCCACGGCCGGGATGGCGGTCACGACCACCGCGTCACTGGTCTCGTCGGCCAGCGCCCGCGACAGCGCCGCACGGAAGTCCTCCGCCGACGCGGCCGTGGTCAGGTCCTGCGGCGGCTGCGGGCGCAGCCCCTCGGCGAGGCAGCGGTCGTACGTCAGTACGCCCAGCGACTCGGAGTTGCCCAGGATCGCCACCCGCGGTCCGGCGGGCAGCGGCTGGCGGGCCAGCAGCAGCCCGGTGTCGACCAGCTCCGTGATGGTGTCGACCCGGATCACGCCGGCCTGCCGCAGCAGCGCGGAGACCGTGGCGTGCGGCAGCCGCGTCGCCCGGACGGCGTGCCCCTGGGGCCCCGATCCGGCGCCCTGCACCACCACGAGCGGCTTCGCCGCCGCCGTCCGCCGGGCGAGGCGGGTGAACTTGCGCGGGTTGCCGATGGACTCCAGGTACATCAGGGCGACGTCCGTGTCCGGGTCGTCGTACCAGTACTGGAGAACGTCGTTGCCGGAGACGTCCGCGCGGTTGCCGGACGAGACGAAGGTCGACACGCCCGTCACCCCGGTGACGCCGCCGCCGCGCCGGTGCAGCCGGGACAGCAGCGCGATGCCGATGGCCCCCGACTGCGCGAACATCCCGATGCGGCCGGGGCGGGGCAGCTCGGGGGCCAGCGAGGCGTTGAGCCGGACGTCCGGCGAGGTGTTGACGATCCCGAAGGCGTTCGGGCCGACGATGCGCATGCCGTACGCGCGCGCGAGCCGCACCAGGGCGCGCTGGCGCTCCCGGCCCTCGGGACCGCTCTCCGCGTACCCGGCGGAGATCACGACGAGTCCCTGCACGCCGTGTTCACCGCACTCGGCGACCACCTCGGGGACGTGGTCGGCCGGCACGGCGACCACCGCGAGGTCGACCGGTCCTTCGATGTCCCGCACCGAGCGGCGGGCGGGCACCCCGTCGATCTCGGCGCGGTCCCCTTCGAAGGCGCGGTTGACGGCGTACAGCCGACCGGTGAACCCGGCCTCGCGCACGTGGTCGAGGATGCTGCGGCCCACTCCCCCGGGCGCGCGCCCCACGCCGATGACGGCGACCGAGCCCGGCGCCAGCAGCCGGCGCACCGACCGCGCCTCGGCGCGCTGCTCCCGCGCGCGCTGGACGGCCAGTGACCGGTCGGTCGGCTCGATGTCGAACTCCAGGCGTACGACACCGTCCTCGAAGCTGCGCTTCTGGGTGAACCCGGCATCCGTGAACACCTTGATCATCTTGGTGTTGGCGGGCAGCACCTCGGCGGCGAAACGGCGGATGCCGCGCTCGCGGGCGACGGCCGCGATGTGCTCCAGGAGGGCGGAGGCGACCCCTCGCCCCTGGTGGGCGTCCTGCACCAGGAAGGCGACCTCGGCCTCGTCGGAGGACGCGGCCCTGGGGCCTGCCCCGAGCCGGTCGTAGCGCACGGTGGCGATGAACTCGCCCCCGACGGTGGCCGCGAGCCCCACCCGGTCCACGAAGTCGTGGTGGGTGAAGCGGTGCACGTCCTTGGCGGACAGGCGCGGGTAGGGCGCGAAGAAGCGGTAGTACTTGGACTCGTCCGACACCTGCTCGTAGAAGCTGACCAGCCGGTCGGCGTCCGCGGCGGTGATGGGGCGGATCCGCGCGGTGCCGCCGTCGCGCAGCACCACGTCGGCCTCCCAGTGGGCGGGATACTCGTGCCGGTCCGACGAGGTGTGCATGCGCCCCAGCGTACGGCTCGGGTCCGACAGCGGCGCGAGGCAGTCTGAGACAGTCTGTGGGGACACACGCGGCCACGCGCGGGCGTCACCCGTGCCGGACCGAGGCCGCGGCCCGGCACCGCTCCACACCCTTGTGGGCGTGGGACACCGTGCCGCTCCGGGCGTGCTCCAACGTGTGGGAAACTGGTCTAGACAACCTGAGACACCTGAAGGGCAGCATCACATGGCTGAGCGCCGCGTCAACGTCGGCTGGGCCGAGGGCCTCCACGCCCGCCCCGCTTCCATCTTCGTCCGGGCCGCCACGGCCTCAGGGGTTCCCGTGACGATCTCCAAGGCCGACGGCAACCCCGTCAACGCGGCCTCCATGCTGGCCGTCCTCGGCCTGGGCGCGCAGGGCGGCGAGGAGATCGTCCTCGCCTCCGACGCCGAGGGCGCGGACGCCGCCCTGGACCGGCTGGCCAAGCTGGTCGCCGAGGGGCTCGAAGAGCTTCCCGAGACGGTCTGAGCCGGACGGCTCGGGCCACGACCGGACGGCTCGGACCGACCGGACGGCTGGGACCGACCGGACGGCTGGGACCGACCGGACGGCTCGGGCCGGGGAGAACCGCGTCGCCTTTTCGGGCGGCGCGGTTTCGCATTTCCCGGCGTTACGTATTTTCCGGGGTTACGTATTTTCCGGGGTTCCGCACGTTCCGGCGTCACGTATTTTCCGGCACGCGCCGGCGGCGGCGTTTCCCATTCCCGCAGGCCCCGCGGGCGACGAAAAAGGCAGCGCTCGCCAATACCGCAGATTTCCCCTCCCCCTCGGTCCGCGTCACCGCCGGGCATTCCCTTTTGTATACGGCACCCGTGTTAATTCCGTGCGCTCGTCGTGTTGACGGCGCGTTTCGCGTTCCTCACGCGGTGCGCGGCCAGTACGCGGCCGGTGTGCACGGCGGTCAGGGCCCGGGCGCGTTCCCCGTCACGGCGTGCCACCGCGTCCACGATGGCGCCGTGCTCGGCCCAGGACTCGGCGGGGTCGGCCGGGGTCTCCACGGTGTACATCCAGGCGGTCTTGTGCCGCAGCTGGATCAGCGTCGTGGTCAGCGCGGAGCTGCCGCACGCCTGGGCGAGCGTCTCGTGGAACCAGGCCCCCAGGGAGCGCAGTTCCTCGCCGCCGCCGTGCGCGGCCCGCTCCCGGCCCAGCCCGACCAGGCCGCGCAGCACCTTCAGGTGGGCCTCGGTGCGGCGCTGGGCGGCCCGGGCGGCGCCCAGCGGCTCCAGCAGCGCCCGCATGTCGAGGAGGTCGGCCGCTTCCTGCTCGGTCGGCTCCGCGACGCACGCGCCCACATGCCGCCGGGTCACGACGAACCCCTCGGCCTCCAGGGTGCGCAGCGCCTCGCGCACGGGGACGCGCGAGACGCCGTAGCGGCGGGCGAGGACCTCCTCGGTGAGCCGGCTGCCGCGCTCGTGGACACCGGCGACGATGTCGTCCCTGATCGCCGTGCACACCGAGTGCGCCGGAACACGCATGACCGACCTCCGCCTGAATTCCCGCGAGACACCGACGATGAACGCGTGTTCCGCGACTCCATGACGACGCGATCCACGCCTGTGCGACTCTATGACAATGCGCGGGAATTTCCGACGGCAGGCCAAAATCCATGGATATTTTTTGGACAATGCCGGGCCCGGCGCGGCGAGGGGTCCGGAACGCCGAAAGCCCCGGCCGATGGGCCGGGGCTTTCGGTCTGCCGCCGCGTGCGGTGTCGCTCAGGGCGCGTGCGGTGTCGTCGCTCAGGCGTTCACGCCGTGCTTGCGGAGGTAGGCGACGGGGTCCACGTCGGAGCCGTAGTCCGGGGTGGTGCGGGCCTCGAAGTGCAGGTGCGGTCCGGTGACGTTGCCGGTGGCGCCGGACAGGGCGATCTGCTGGCCCGCGGTGACCTGCTGGCCCACCGAGACACCGATGGACGACAGGTGGCCGTACTGGGTGTACATGCCGTCGGCCATCCTGATCACGATCTGGTTGCCGTACGCGCCGCCCCAGCCGGTCTGGACGACGGTGCCGACGCCGACCGCGTGCACGGTGGTGCCGCTCGCGGCGTGGAAGTCGATGCCGGTGTGGGAACCGGAGGACCACAGGGAGCCGCCGGTCTTGTAGCCGGTGGAGACGTAGGAGTCCGCGATGGGCGGCACGAAGGTGTTGAGGCGCTTGCGCTCGGCCTCGCGGGCGGCGCGCTCCTTGGCCTCGCGCGCCTGCTGGGCCTGCTCGGCGGCCCGCTTGCGCGCGGCCTCCTGGGCCTTCTTCTGCTCGGCGGCCTGCATCTGGGCGGTGGCCTGCGCGTCGATCTTGTCGGCGACGACGTCACCGAGGGAGACGACCGGGGTCAGGCCGGTGTCCTGCGGGGTGGGAGTCTCGGCGGCCAGGGCCGGGGAGACGGCGAGCGTGCCGATGACGCCGGTGGTGGTGAGGGCCGCGACACCCGCCGCGCGGGCGGTGGTGCGGTGCATCCGGCCAGGGCGGCGGTGCTTCCCGGCGGCGCGCGTGAACGCCATGGAGACGGTGGTCCTTTCCTTCCCTCTCGCCTACCGGGTTAGCTGACGGGTTCGGAGCAGGAAGGTCTCCTACGGGCCCCCGCGCTCGCGCGCGGACGTCCGATTCACCCCAGGGACTGGATGGGTCCCCGGCTCCCCTGGCTCGCGCCGTACGGGGACTCGGCGATGACTGTCCGGTGCCGCGGGTGCGGCGCACTGCCTGACGGACAGCCGGACCGACGCTAAGGGCGGCCGCTTTCAATTCCCAAACGGATCCGTGTTTTTGTTGCGCAGGCCACAGGGCAGACAGGCAGCCTCTCCCCCAATTCGGACAAGGCAGGGCCCTGGTGACGCTTCGGTCACCAGGGCCCCACGCGCGCGTGCCTCGTGTCGCGCGCCGGCCGCGGGACGCGGCCGGGCAGCGCCGCTACTCGGCGGCCACGACGGTGACCGGACCGATACCCAGGGCCTCCACGGGCTCCTTGATCTGCGCCGCGTCACCGACGAGGACCGTCACCAGCCGGTCCGCCGGGAAGGCGTTGACGACCGCCGCGGTGGCCTCGACGGTGCCGGTCTCGGCGAGCTGCTGGTAGAGCCTCGCCTGATAGTCGTCGGGCAGGTGCTGCTCGACCTGGTCGGCCAGCGTGCTCGCCACGGCGGCGGCCGTCTCGTACTTGAGCGGCGCCACGCCGACGAGGTTCTGCACGGCGACGTCCCGTTCGGCCTCGGTGAGGCCCTCGGCGGCGAGCTTGCGCAGCACCGTGACGAGGTCGTCCAGGGCCGGGCCGGTGTTCGGCGTGTCGAACGAGCCGCTGATCGCGAGCATCGCGGCGCCGGAGCCGTCGGGGGCCGAGCGCAGCACCTGGCCGAACGACCGCACCCCGTAGGTGTAGCCCTTCTCCTCGCGCAGGACGCGGTCCAGGCGGGAGGTGAGGGTGCCGCCGAGGCAGTAGGTGCCGAGCACCTGGGCGGGCCAGACGCGGTCGTGCCGGTCGGGTCCGATCCGGCCGATGAGCAGCTGGGTCTGGACGGCGCCGGGACGGTCCACGATGACCACGCGGCCGGTGTCGTCGGCCGTCACCGGCGGCACCGGGTGCGGCTTGGCGGGCGAGCCCGTCCAGGTGCCCAGGGTCTGGCCGAGCAGCTCGTCGAGGTCGATGCCGGTGAGGTCGCCGACGACCACGGCGGTGGCCGTGGCCGGGCGTACGTGCCGGTCGTAGAAGGCGCGGACGGCGGCCGCGTCGACGGCGCTGACGGTCTCCTCGGTGCCCTGGCGCGGCCGTGACATGCGCGCGCCGGCCGGGAACAGCTCCTTGGAGAGTTCCTTGGCGGCACGGCGGGAGGGGTTGGCCAGCTCGTGCGGGATCTCGTCGAGCCGGTTGCGCACCAGCCGCTCGATCTCGGACTCGGCGAACGCGGGCGCCCGCAGGGCGTCGGACAGCAGGCCGAGGCCCTTGGCGAGGCGGGAGGCCGGGACTTCCAGGCTCAGGCGTACGCCGGGGTGGTCGGCGTGCGTGTCCAAGGTGGCGCCCGCGCGCTCCAGTTCGGCGGCGAACTCCTCGGCGGAGTGCTGGTCGGTGCCCTCGGAGAAGGCCCGCGCCATGATCGTGGCGACGCCGTCCAGGCCGGCCGGCTCGGTGTCCAGGGGGGCGTCGAGGAGTACCTCCACGGCGACGACCTGCTGGCCGGGGCGGTGGCAGCGCAGCACCGTCATACCGTTGTCCAGGGTGGCGCGCTCGGGGGCCGGGAACGCCCACGGGGTGGCCTCGCCCGCCTGGGGCCGGGGGTGGAAGTCCATCGTGGCGAGCTGGGTCACTTCGCCGCCTCCTCGGTGTCGTCGGTGGCCGCGGCGTCCGCGTCCGGTGCCGTCTCCTGTGCGTCGGCCGGGGTCGGCTCGTAGACGAGGACCGCGCGGTTGTCGGGACGCAGCCGGGCCTTGGCGACCTCCTGGACCTCCTCCGGAGTCACCTCCAGGACGCGCTGGACGGCGGTCAGGGCGAGCTGCGGGTCGCCGAACAGGACGGCGTAGCGGCACAGTTCGTCGGCGCGGCCGGCGACCGTGCCGAGCCGGTCCAGCCACTCGCGCTCCAGCTGCGCCTGGGCGCGCTCCATCTCCTCGGCGGTCGGGCCGTCCTCGGCGAACCGGGCCAGCTCCTCGTCGATGGCGGCCTCGATGACCGGGACCTCGACGTCACCGGAGGTCTTCACGTCCAGCCAGCCCAGGGAGGGCGCGCCGGCCAGGCGCAGCAGGCCGAACCCGGCGGCGACGGCGGTGCGGTCGCGGCGCACCAGCCGGTTGTACAGGCGGGAGGACTCGCCGCCGCCGAGGACGGTCAGCGCGAGGTCGGCCGCGTCGCACGCGCGCGTGCCGTCGTGCGGGAGCCGGTAGGCGGCCATCAGGGCGCGGGCCGGCACCTCCTCCTCGACGACCTCGCGCAGCTGCCCGCCGATGACCTCGGGCAGCGAGCCGTCGCGGGGCTGGGGCTTGCCGTCGTGGGACTCGATGGAGCCGAAGTACTTCTCGACCCAGGCGAGCGTCCGCTCCGGGTCGATGTCGCCGACGACCGACAGGACGGCGTTGTTGGGCGCGTAGTACGTCCGGAAGAACGCCCGGGCGTCCTCCAGGGTGGCCGCGTCCAGGTCCGCCATGGACCCGATGGGCGTGTGGTGGTACGGGTGGCCCTCCGGATAGGCGAGGGCGGTCAGCCGTTCGAAGGCGGTGCCGTAGGGGACGTTGTCGTAGCGCTGGCGGCGTTCGTTCTTGACGACGTCGCGCTGGTTCTCCATCGACTCCTCGTCGAGGGCGGCCAGCAGCGAGCCCATGCGGTCGGCCTCCAGCCACAGGGCCAGCTCCAGCTGGTGGGCGGGCATGGTCTCGAAGTAGTTGGTGCGCTCGAAGCTGGTGGTGCCGTTGAGCGAGCCGCCGGCGCCCTGCACCAGCTCGAAGTGGCCGTTGCCCGTCACCTGGGCGGAGCCCTGGAACATCAGGTGCTCGAAAAGGTGAGCCAGGCCGGTGCGCCCCTTGACCTCGTGACGGGAGCCGACGTCGTACCAGAGGCACACCGCCGCGACCGGGGTCAGGTGGTCCTCGGAGAGCACCACGCGCAGGCCGTTGGCCAGGCGGTGCTCGGTCGCTGTCAGGCCGCCGGAGCCTGCCTCGGCTGCGGCCGTGTGACCCATGGGCATGTACGTCCCTTCGATCGCGATGGCGGCCCGGAAACCGCCCTGTTCCTGCCGGTCCTGCCACTGTATGCAAGCGTGCGGACGCCTGGCGAAGTTCCCGGGGCCGGGGCCGTACGCCGAGAGCGAGAACGAACGAGGGGGCGCGCGAGTGCCGGACGTGGGCGGCCGAGGGCGGCGGCCGTGAGCGCCGGGTGCGGTACGCCGGGGGGGCGGGAGGCGCGCAGGTGGCGGGACGCGCCCGCGCGCGCCGGTCGTGCCGGGCGGCCACCGCCGCCGCGGGACGGGTTCCCTACCGGGCCGGAAGCCCCCCGGGAACGGCCGTCTTGACGTCCGCGGGGTGGGGTCTGGTCCGCGTTGTCAGTCCGGCGGTCCACAATGGTCGGCGTCAGATCCCGTCCACGCTTCAGCAAGGAGCCGGCAGCGATGGCCCGCCGCAGCACGAAGACCCCGCCGCCCGACGACCCGTTCGAGGAGAAGATCCTCGACATCGACGTCGTCGACGAGATGCAGGGCTCCTTCCTCGAGTACGCGTATTCGGTCATCTACTCGCGCGCCCTGCCGGACGCCCGCGACGGCCTCAAGCCGGTGCACCGGCGCATCGTCTACCAGATGAACGAGATGGGCCTGCGCCCCGAACGCGGCTATGTGAAGTGCGCCCGCGTCGTCGGCGAGGTCATGGGCAAGCTCCACCCGCACGGCGACGCGTCGATCTACGACGCGCTGGTGCGCCTGGCCCAGTCCTTCTCGATGCGCGTCCCCCTGGTCGACGGCCACGGCAACTTCGGTTCCCTGGGCAACGACGACCCGCCGGCCGCGATGCGGTACACCGAGTGCCGCATGGCCGAGGCGACGAGCCTGATGACCGAGTCGATCGACGAGGACACGGTCGACTTCGCGCCGAACTACGACGGCCAGGAGCAGGAGCCGGTGGCGCTGCCCGCCGCCTTCCCGAACCTGCTGGTGAACGGCTCGTCGGGCATCGCCGTCGGCATGGCCACGAACATGCCGCCGCACAACCTCGGCGAGGTCATCGCGGCCGCCCGCCACCTGATCCGCCACCCCAACGCGGACCTGGACGCCCTGATGCGGCACGTCCCGGGCCCCGACCTGCCCACCGGCGGCCGGATCGTCGGCCTGTCCGGGATCCGCGACGCCTACGAGACGGGCCGCGGCACCTTCAAGATCCGCGCCACGGTCTCGGTGGAGACGGTGACCGCCCGCCGCAAGGGCCTGGTCGTCACCGAACTGCCCTTCACGGTCGGCCCGGAGAAGGTGATCGCCAAGATCAAGGATCTGGTCGGGTCGAAGAAGATCCAGGGCATCGCCGACGTCAAGGACCTCACCGACCGCGAGCACGGGCTGCGCCTGGTCATCGAGATCAAGAACGGCTTCGTGCCGGAGGCGGTCCTGGAGCAGCTCTACAAGCTGACGCCGATGGAGGAGTCCTTCGGCATCAACAACGTCGCCCTGGTCGACGGCCAGCCCCTCACCCTGGGCCTGAAGGAACTCCTCGAGGTCTACCTCGACCACCGCTTCAACGTCGTACGGCGCCGCAGCGAGTACCGCCGCGGCAAGCGGCGCGACCGGCTGCACCTGGTCGAGGGCCTGCTCACCGCGCTGGTCGACATCGACGAGGTCATCCGGCTGATCCGGTCCAGCGAGAACTCGGCGCAGGCCAAGCAGCGCCTGATGGAGCGGTTCTCGCTGAGCGAGATCCAGACCCAGTACATCCTGGACACCCCGCTGCGCCGCCTGACCAAGTACGACCGCATCGAGCTGGAGGCGGAGAAGGAGCGGCTCAACGCGGAGATCGAGGAGCTGACCCGGATCCTGGACTCCGACGCGGAGCTGCGCAAGCTGGTCTCGGCGGAACTGGGGGCGGTGGCCAAGAAGTTCGGCAACGCCCGGCGCACGGTGCTCCTGGAGGCGGGTGCCGTGCAGGTCGCGGCGGTGCCGCTGCAGGTGGCGGACACCCCGTGCCGGGTCCTGCTGTCCTCCACGGGGCTGCTGGCCCGTACGGCCGACAGGGAGCCCTTCGCGCGGGAGGCGGGCGGCAGGCGGAGCAAGCACGACGTGATCGTCTCCGCGGTCCCGGCCACGGCCCGCGGCGAGGTGGGCGTCGTGACGTCGGCCGGCCGCCTGCTGCGGGTGAACGTCGTCGACCTGCCCCAGCTGCCCCCCACGGACGCGGCGCCGAACCTCTCCGGAGGGGCGCCGATCGCCGAGTTCGTGTCCCTGGAGGACGACGAGACGGTGGTGTGCCTGACCACGCTGGACGAGTCGTCGCCGGGCCTGGCGATCGGCACCGCGCAGGGTGTGGTCAAGCGGGTGGTGCCCGACTATCCGTCCAACAAGGAGGAGTTGGAGGTCATCACCCTCAAGGAGGGTGACCGGATCGTCGGCGCGGCCGAGCTGCGCACCGGTGACGAGGATCTGGTCTTCATCACGGACGACGCGCAGCTCCTGCGCTACCAGGCCGCCCAGGTCCGCCCGCAGGGCCGCCCGGCCGGCGGCATGGCGGGTGTCAAGCTCACCGAGGGCGCCAGGGTCATCTCGTTCACGGCCGTGGACCCGGCCGTGGAGGCGGTGGTGTTCACCGTCGCGGGTTCGCGCGGGACGCTGGTCGACTCCGTGCAGACGACGGCCAAGGTGACGCCGTTCGACCAGTACCCGCGCAAGGGGCGGGCCACCGGCGGGGTGCGCTGTCAGCGGTTCCTGAAGGGCGAGGACTGCCTGTCGTTCGCCTGGGCGGGACCCGTCCCGGCGCTCGCCGCCCAGAAGAACGGCACCCCGGCCGAACTGCCCGAGATCGACCCGCGCCGCGACGGCTCGGGCGTGTCGCTGGCGAAGACGGTGGCGGTGGTGGCGGGGCCCGCCTAGGCGGGCGGGTCCTCGCCGGGGCCCGTGGGGTCGTCGGACTCCATGGGTCCCTTGGCTGGTTCGTCGGGCTCCAGGGGCTCATCGGGCTCCATGGGGCCCGCGGATTCGTCGGGCTCCATGGCTTCCGCGGGCTCCGGGGACTCCACCGGTTCATCGGGCTCCGCGGAGTCCTCGGCCTCGGGGCCGCGCACGTAGCGCAGGACGCCCCACATGCCGTGCTCGTCGGCGTGCGGGGTGTCCTGCGCGCACGCGCGCAGTTCCTTGTCGAGGGCGGACGTGTCGATGCCGGAGCCGATCAGCACGAGCTGGGTGCGGTGCGGCCCGCCGGGCGGCCAGGGCTCGGGGTAGAAGCGCAGGAACCGCCCGACGGCGTGCACGGCGTAGCGGTTGCGGGGGTCGTGGGCGCCGAAGCCGACGTACCCCTTGATGCGGTAGAGCCCGTCGGGGCGGCTGTCCAGGAAGGACATCAGCCGGCGGGGGTCCAGCGGCGTGTCGGAGGTGAAGGAGAGGCTGTCGTAGCCGGTGTGCAGATGGCCGGTGTGCAGATGGCCGGTGTGGTGGTCGGCGCCGCCGTCCTCGTCGAGCAGGTGCAGGTCGTCGAAGGACAGCTGCCCGACACGCTCCTCACCGGGCCGGCAGTCGAAGAGGAACTCGGGGTCGACGCGGCCGTAGGAGGCCGCCACGACGGCGGCCCCCTCGACGAGGGACCGCACGGTAGTGAGCACCCGTTCGGCGCCGCCCTCGGCCCGGTCGGCCTTGTTGACGACGACGAGGTCGGCCAGCGCGAGGTGCCGGTCGATCTCCGGGTGCCGGGCGCGCGTGGCGTCGAACTCGGCGGCGTCGACGACCTCGACGAGCCCGCCGTAGACGACCCTGGGGTTCTCGCTGGCCAGCACCATGCGGACCAGTTCCTGGGGTTCGGCGAGCCCGCTGGCCTCGATGACGATCACGTCGACGCCGGTGCCAGGGCGGGTGAGCCGGCCGAGGTAGTCGTCCAGCTCACCGGCGTCGACGGCGCAGCACAGGCATCCGTTGCCGAGGGAGACGGTGGAGTCGCCGAGCGCGCCCGCGACCGCCATGGCATCGATCTCGATGGCGCCGAAGTCGTTGACGATCGCGCCGATGCGGCTGCCGCCGCTGTGGTGGAGGAGGTGGTTGAGGAGGGTGGTCTTCCCGGAACCGAGGAACCCGGCGAGCACGACGACGGGGATCTGCTGACCGGTCCGGCTCGGTTCCGGCTCCTTGCTCGGCTGGCTCACCGCGCGACCTCTCTCCCACCGACGCGGGCGCCGGCTCTCGGCCCGGCGCGCCTACGAGGACTGCGTACGGTCCCAGGATACGAGCCGGCGGATCACCACAGGGCCGGCACGGCCACCGGCGGCTCCGGTCCGACGTACCGTGCCACCGGCCTGATGATCTTCGGGTCCTGCGCCTGTTCCAGGATGTTGGCGCTCCAGCCCACCACGCGGCCCGCCGCGAAGGTGGGGGTGAACATCTCGCGGGGCAGCCCGCAGAGTTCCATGACGACGCCCGCGTAGAACTCCACGTTCGTGTGAAGTTCCCGGCCGGGTTTCAACTCCGCGAGGATGGCCTCGACCCGGCGTTCGACCTCGGCGGCGAACTCGACCCGTGGTCCGCCGAACTGCCGGGCGATGTCGCGGAGCATGCGGGAGCGGGGGTCCTCGGTCCGGTAGACGGCGTGGCCGAAGCCCATGACGCGGTCGCCGCCCAGGACCCGTTCGCGGATCCAGGAGTCGATCCGGTCCGGGGTGCCGATCGCGTCCAGGGTGTCCAGTGCCCTGCTGGGCGCGCCGCCGTGCAGCGGCCCCGACAGGGCTCCCACCGCGCCCACCAGGCAGGCGGCCACGTCCGCGCCGGTGGACGCGACGACGCGCGCCGTGAAGGTCGACGCGTTGAAGCCGTGGTCGATGGTGGAGATCAGGTACTGCTCGATCGCCCGTGCGCGCCGCGGGTCCGGGTCCGAGCCGGTCAGCATGTAGAGGTAGTTCGCGGCGTACGAGAGGTCTTCGCGCGGCTCCACCGGTGCGAGTCCGCCGCCCAGCCGGTGCAGGGCGGTCAGCAGTGTGGGTACGGCCGCGCAGGCCACGAGGGTGTCCTCGCGGCGCCGGTCCGCGTCGATGTCGTAGACCGGGCGGAAGTTGCGCGCCGCGCCCAGCAGGGACAGCGCGGTGCGCATTCCGGCGAGCGCTCCCGCGGGGCGGGCGGCCGCCGCGATCGCGGGCAGGGCCGCGCGTACCTCGGCGGGCAGCCGGCGCAGGGCGGCCGTGCGGGCGGCGAAGGCGGCGCTCTGCCCGGCGTCCGGCAGTTCGCCGTGGACCAGGAGGTGCCAGACGTCCTCGAAGCGCCGGGTCCGCGCGAGGTCGACGGCCGAGTACTGGCGGTAGTGGTAGAAGCCCTCGGTGCCCCGTACGTCCCCGATCCCGGTGTCGGTGACGACGACGCCCGCGAGGCCGCGCGGTACGTCGACGAGGGGGGCGGTGGCCCTGTTGATGGACATGTCGTTTCCTCCCTGACTTGATTTGACTGTCCATGCTTGACTTCAGACCTGTCAATATTGATTGAATCAATGCAATCACGAGACGGATACGGTGTGCCCATGCGCGATCACGAACCCGCCGCCGGGACCGCGGGGCGGCGGCTGACCACCAGGGAGACCGCCGAACTGCTCGGCGTGAAGCCCGAGACCGTGTACGCCTACGTCAGCCGCGGCCAGCTCGGCAGCAGACGCGAACCGGGCGGCCGTGGCAGCACCTTCGACGCACTGGAGGTCGAGGCGCTCGCCCGCCGCAACCGGCGGGAGGGCGGCGGGAGCGCGGGCCAGGGCGGTGAGCTGTCGGTGCGCACCGGGATCACGCTCATCGACGAGGACCGGTACTACTACCGCGGGGTGGACGCCGTCGACCTCGCCCGGCGGCACTCCTACGAGGAGGTCGCCGAGTGGGTGTGGACCGGCCGGCTCCGCCCGGACGCCGTCTTCACCGCCCCCGAGACATCCGTCGCCGCGGCCCGCCGTGCCGTGGAGGCGCTGCCCGAGCACGCCGGGCCCACCGACCGGCTGCGCGTCGCCGCCATCGCCGCCGCGGCCGCGGACCCGCTGCGCTTCGACCTGTCCGAGGACGCCGTGCTCGGCACCGCGCGGGTCCTCATCCCCACCCTCGTGGCCGCCCTGCCCCCGGCCCGCCGCGGCCGCCCCCGCGACCAGGGCCCGCTCGCCCACCGGCTGTGGGCCCGGCTGACCGGGCAGGACGCCGACGAGGCGTCGCTGGCCGCCCTGGACTCGGCACTCGCCCTGCTGGTCGACCACGACCTGGCCGCCTCGACGCTCGCCGTGCGGGTGGCCGCCTCCGCCCGCGCGCACGCCTACGCCGCCGTCTCCGCCGGACTCGGGGTGATCGAGGGCCCGCTGCACGGCGCGGCCGGCGGCCTCGCCCACCGGCTGATCCTGGAGGTGCTGGACCGGGGCTCGGCGGGCCCGGTCATCGCCGACGAACTGCGCGAGGGCCGCCGCGTCCCCGGTCTCGGCCACCGTCTCTACCAGGGCGAGGACCCGCGCGCGCGGGCGCTGTTCGGCCTCCTGGAGGAGATCCCGCGGGCCGCCCCTGCCCTGGCCGCCGCCCGCGACATCGTGGCCACCACCGCCCGCCACACCCCGCTGCACGCCAACGTCGACCTGGCCCTGGCCGTGCTCACCGCCTCCTGCGGCATGCCCTCCTCCGCGAGCGAGACCATCTTCGCGGTGGCCCGCACGGCGGGCTGGATCGCGCACGCCCTGGAGGAGTACGGCGAGCGCCCGCTGCGCATGCGCCCGAGCGGCCGGTACGTGGGCCCGCGCCCGCCACGGCCGCTGCCGGGGTAGGTCACCCCGACGGCCGGAAGTCGCCGTACGCCCAGTCAGGTTAGGCTCACCTGTGTGAGTACGTGCTCGACCGCCTCCCGGCAACTCGACGAGTCGCCGGCCGCCACCGCGCCCACGGCGACGACCTGGCTGCTGCTGGAACAATCCGGCCCCTGGGGCGCCAAGGCGCTCACCTCCAGTCACCTGGCCCCGGCCCTGGGGCGGGCCCTGGAGAAGGCGGCCCAGGGCACCGGCGTCCGGGTGGCGCTCATCCGCCGCCCCGGACGGCACGCCGACTGCCATACGCCGTCCGTGCGGCAGGTGTACGCGGCCCACACCGTTCCCGGCAACGCATGGCTGCACAGCGCCATGACCGCCGACCCGGAGCGCCTGCTGAGCCTCGATTTCGCCGCCCTGGGCAGGGGTGAGCACCACTCCTTCGGCACGGTGCTCCGGGGACGGCCGCACACCGGGGACCCGCTCGCGCTCGTCTGCACCAACGGCAAGCGCGACCGGTGCTGCGCGCTGCTCGGCCGGCCCCTCGCCGCGGAACTGGCCGCCTCCGGGGTCCGCGGCGCCTGGGAGGTCACCCACCTCGGCGGCCACCGCTTCTCACCGACCCTGCTGGTCCTGCCGTACGGGTACGCCTACGGCAGGGCCGAGGCGCACTCCGTCAAGGAGGCCCTGCGCGGCGTCCGCGAGGGCCGGGTGGTCCTGGAGGGCTGCCGGGGCCGCACCGCCTGGGAACGCCCGGGACAGGCCGCGGAGCTGGCCGTGCGCGCGGCGGCCGGCGAGCACCGCGCGGACGCGCTGCGCGTCGTACGCACCGACGCCCTGGACACCGGCGCCGCCCCGGGACCCCATGGCGCCGCACCCCGCTGGGAGGTGACCGTCACCCACACCGACGGGCGCTGCTGGCACGTCACCGTGGCCCAGGGCGCCTCCCTGCCGACCCGCCCGGAAAGCTGCGGAGCGGCGGTGCTGGGCGCACCGGCCCGCATGGACGTGGAGGCCGTCCGGGAACTGGCGGTGCACGGACCGTCCCGCTGAGACACGACGGGCGGTGCGGTCGGGCGAGGTGCGAGGCGGCACGATCCCAGCCGTGACAGGCAGCGTGACCGTCCCGCCGGGAACAGACCGCATGTGATCGCCCCGCCGGGGCACCGGTCGGGCGCATCGCCCCACCTGGAAAGCGGTCGCTCCCCGCCCCCTCCCGGCTGATCACCCGGGAGATCCCCACCGCACCTCCGGGGGCCGCCCCCAGCGCCCCGCGTACCGTCATCGGCATGAGCCCCCCTCCCCCCGCACGCCGTCGGCGCCTGCGCCTGCCCCGGCGGGTGTTCTCGCAGGTGCTGCTGATGCAGCTGGCGATCGCCGCGGGGGTCGCGGTCCTCGCGACCGGGCTGTTCCTCGCACCGCTCGGCCATCAACTCGACGACCAGGCGATGCGCCGCGCGCTCGCCATCGCCCAGACCACCGCCCAGGACCCCCAGGTCGCCCGCGACCTCCAGAACACCGCGCCGCGCGCGGACGGTCCGGTGCAGCGCACGGCGGAGCGGATACGGAAGGCCACCGGCGCCGAGTACGTCGTGGTGATGGACCTGCGGGGAACCCGCTGGTCGCACGCGGACCCGCGGCAGATCGGCGAGCACGTCTCCACGGACCCCGGTGCCGCTCTCGCCGGCCGGGACGTCATGCAGATCGACACCGGCACCCTGGGCCGCTCGGCCCGCGGCAAGGTGCCGCTGTACGACACCGGGCACCGCCTCGTCGGGGCGGTCTCGGTCGGCATCGCCTACGACAGCGTCCGCGCCCGGCTCGGGCACGCCGTCCCGGGCCTGCTCGCGTACGCCGGCGGCGCCCTGGCCGTGGGCGCGCTGGCCGCCTGGCTGGTCTCCCGGCGGGTGCAGCGCCAGACGCGGGACCTGGCCTTCTCGGACATCGCGGGGCTGCTCGCCGAGCGGGAGGCGATGCTGCACGGCATCCGGGAGGGCGTCGTGGCCCTGGACCGCGGCGGCCGGGTCCGGTTGCTCAACGACGAGGCGCGGCGGCTGCTCGGCATCGGTGACGAGGCTGTCGGCCGGTCGCTCGACGAAACGCTCGGCGCGGGCCGTACCACCGACGTGCTGGCCGGACGGGTCAGCGGCACGGACCTGCTCACCGTGTGCGGACAGCGGGTCCTGGTCGCCAACCGGATGCCCACCGACGACGGCGGCGCCGTCGCCACCCTGCGCGACCGCACCGAACTGGAGCAGCTCGGCCGGGAACTGGACTCCACGCGCGGGCTGATCGACGCGCTGCGCGCCCAGGACCACGAGCACGCCAACCGCATGCACACGCTGCTCGGGCTGCTGGAGCTGGAGATGTACGAGGACGCGGTGGAGTTCATCGGGGAGGTGGTCGGCGACCACCGGGCCACCGCCGAGCAGGTCACCGAGAAGATCCGGGACCCGCTGCTCGCCGCCCTGCTCGTCGGCAAGGCGACCGTCGCGGCCGAGCGCGGCGCCGCGCTGTGGATCTCGGACCGGACGTGGCTGCCGGACCGGCTGGTCGATCCCAGGGGGCTGGTGACGATCGTCGGCAATCTGGTGGACAACGCTCTCGACGCGGTCGCGGCGACCCCGCACGCGCGCGTGGAGGTCGAACTGCGCACCGAGGGGCGTACCGCCGTCCTGCGGGTCTGCGACACCGGGCCGGGCGTTCCGGCGGCCCAGCGTGGTCTGGTCTTCACCGAGGGCTGGTCCACCAAGCGGCCGCCCGCGCACGGCCGGCGCGGCATCGGTCTCCCGCTGGTGCGCCGGCTCGCCGAACGGCAGGGCGGGAGCGTGACGGTGGGCGAGGCGCGCGGCGGGGGCGCGGAGTTCACGGTGGTCCTGCCGGAGGCGCTCGCCGGGCCGGACCTGGAGCCCCTGGGCACGGCTCCGGCCGGTGCGGGCCCCGCACGTCCAGGTTCCGCACGTCCGCACCCCGCGCATCCGGGTCCCGCCGCTGTGGAGCCCGTCCTCGGCGGCCCGTCGCACGACGGCGAGCAGGAGCCGCGCTGATCGTCCGGCGGTCCCTGAAGGAGGCCGAAGAGCCCCTGTCGGCCCAGGAGATCGCGGGCCGCCCTCACACCGTTGCGTGTGGGCGGCCCGCCGCTGAGGACACGCGTCGGGCGTCAGCCGGTGGCCTTCTTCACGAACTCCGTGGTGTACGTCCTGCTCAGGTCCACCTCGGCGTTCTTGACGTTGGGGTTGAACGCCTTGAGGACCTTCTCGACGGTCTCGGGACCGTTGACGGGCATGACGCCGTCCTTGGTGAACATGGGCAGGGTGCTCTTGATCGCCTCGGCGTAGAGCGTCTTGTCGCCCTGTGAGTAGTCGGCGGGCATCTTGGCGGCGATCTCGGAGGCGCTGTGGGTGGACATCCACTTGAGTGTCTTGACGAGCGCGTTGACCAGCTTCTGGACGGTGTCCTTGTGACCGTTGACCCAGTCCGTCTGCATGTACAGACTTGACGACGGGTACGGGCCGCCGAGCGCGGCCTGCGCCCCCTCGGGGGTCCGCATGTCGAGCAGGATCCTGCCGGCCTTCTTGTCCAGGATCGTCGCGACGGTCGGGTCGGTCGTCATGCCGGCGTCGATGGAGCCCTGCTGGAGGGCGGAGACGAAGGTGGGTCCGGCACCGACGGCGACCGGGGTGAACTCGCCGACGTCCACGCCGTTCTGGACCGCGAGGTACTTGGTGAGGAAGTCGGTCGAGGAGCCGAGCCCGGTGACGCCGAGTTTCTTGCCCTTGAAGTCCTTCGGTGAGGTGATGTCGCCCGCCGCCTTGCCGGAGACGACCTCCACCTCGCCGGGCGCGTGCGAGAACTGCACCACGGACTCGATGTCCTTGCCCTTGACCTGGAGATCGAGGGTGTGGTCGTAGAAGCCGACGGCGCCCTGGACCTGGCCGGAGACGAGCGCGGTCTCGGCCTGGACACCGGCGGGCTCGCTCAGCAGTTCCACGTTCAGGCCCTCGGCGTCGAAGTAGCCGAGGCGCTGGGTGAGCATCGCGGGCAGGTAGATGACCTTGTCCAGGCCGCCGACCATGATCTTGACGTGCTGTCCCTTGCCATTGCCCCCCGACGAGGAACCGGCCGCGTCGTTGGCGCAGGCGGTGAGACAGGACAGGGCGAGCAGGCCGGCGGCGGCCGGCGCCACGACTCTGGTGGTCTTGCGCATGACGGTTTCACGTCCTTGTGAGAGGGCGGTACGAGGAGGCGGAGGACGGGCTGAGGACGGGCTGAGGGCGGGCCGTGTCCGCGGTCGCTCAGTGTCCGGAGTCCGCCGGCTTCCAGCGGAAGATGCGGCGCTCGGCGAAGGTGAGCAGGCCCTCGGCGACGAGGGCGACGGCGGCGAGGATGACCATCGCGGCGTACACGCCGGCCGCGTTGAAGGTGCCCTGGGACTGCGCGACGAGCAGGCCGATGCCCTTGGTTGCGCCGATGTACTCGCCGACGACCGCGCCGATGAGCGCGAAGCCGAAGCTGACGTGCAGGCTGGTGAAGATCCACGAGGTCGCGGACGGGATGACCACCTGGAACGTCACCCTGCGGTCGCTCGCGCCCAGAATCCGCGCGTTGGACACCAGATCGCGATCGACCTCCCGGGCGCCCTGGAAGGCGTTGAAGAACACCGGGAAGAACACCAGGACCACGGCCGAGGCGATCTTGGAGACCGGACCGAGGCCGAACCAGATCACGAAGATCGGGGCGAGCACGATCCTGGGCAGGGAGTTGAGCACCTTGATGTAGGGGCCGAGGACATCGGCGAGAAAGGGGACGCGGCCCAGCGCGATACCGAGGACGACACCGGCCACCACGCCGACCGCCCAGCCGAGCAGCGCCTCGTAGAGCGTGTACCAGATCTGCTCGCCCAGCGATCCCTGCGCGGTGCCGTGGCTGATCCAGGTCCAGATCTGGTCCCAGATCCGCGAGGGCATCGAGAAGTTGAACGGGTCGATGGCCTCGGTCCGGGAGAGCGCCTCCCACAGGCCGAGCACCGCCACCAGGAGCAGCACCCGGGCCGCGGTGACGACCGCCCTGCGCCTGCGGGCGGCGCGGGCCCGGGACCGCGCCCGGTCCGGCGCCTTGGCGGTGCCGGCCACCGGGGTGCCGAGGAGTTCAGGCGACATGGGCGGCACCCCGCTCGCGGGTGATGCGGACCTCTTCGCCCAGGGACTCCCAGATCTCGCGGTAGATCTCGATGAACTCGGTCCGCAGCCGCACCTGCTCGACCTTGCGCGGCCGGGGCAGGGCGATGTCGAAGACCTGCTTCACGGTCGCGGGACCGGCCGTCATCACGACCACCTTGTCGGCCAGCGCGATGGCCTCCTCCAGGTCATGGGTGACGAAGACGACCGAGGCGCCCGTGCCCTCCCACAGCTCCAGCAGCTCGTCCGACATCAGGGCCCGGGTCTGCACGTCGAGCGCCGAGAACGGCTCGTCCATCAGCAGGATCTCGGGGTCGTTGACGAAGGTCGCGGCGAGGGCGACCCGCTTGCGCTGGCCACCGGAGAGCTGGTGCGGATAGCGGTCCTCGAACGCGGCGAGCCCGACCCGGGCCAGCCACGCGCGCGCCTTCTCCTTCGCCTCGGCCTTGGGCGCGCCGCGGAACCGCGGCCCGGCCATCACATTGGACAGCACCGTGCGCCAGGGGAAGGTGGCGTCCTGCTGGAAGACGAAGCCGACCTTGCCGCCGACGCCCCGGACCGGCTCGCCGGCCACCAGCACCTCGCCCTCGGTGGGCTCCTCCACTCCGCTGACCAGGGTCAGCGTGGTCGACTTGCCGCAGCCGGTCGGGCCGACCACGGCCACGAACTCGCCTCGGCGGACAGTGAGGCCGAGATCCCGCACCGCGGTGTGCAGGCCCCCGGACGGGGTCCTGAACGTCTTGCTCGCGCCCCGCAGCTCGATGGCGGGGCTGTCTTCTGCGCTCATGGCCCGGGACGGTAGGTGTGGCCCCCGCCACGGCAGCAGTCTTCTGGGCGCAAGCCGTTCTTTTGCTCGCAAGCACCTGTTGTGCTCGTTTTGCTCGCGCTACAACAACGGAGCCGGAAGACGGGCTGCACGCTCGCCAGGCCTGGAGAGGAAGAGGCCCGATGATTGACGTCCTGGTGGTCGACGACGACTTCCGTGTCGCCGAGATCAACGCCAAGTACGTGGGAAAGGTTCCCGGTTTCCGGGTGGCCGCCCGCGCGCACAGTGCCACCCAGGCGCTGACCACCGTCCAGCGCGGAGCCATCGACCTGGTCCTGCTCGACCACTACCTGCCCGACCGCACCGGTCTGGAACTCGTCCACCGGATGCGCGAACAGGGCCTGGGCACCGACGTCATCATGATCACGGCGGCCGGCGACGTGACGACCGTGCAGCAGGCGATGCGCCTGGGCGCGCTGCACTACCTGGTCAAGCCCTTCACCTTCGCCGCGCTGCGCACCCGCCTGGACTCCTACGCGGCCCTGCGCCGCACCGTCGACCGCGTCGGCGGGCGCGGAATCGCCGGCCAGGAGCAGGTGGACCGGATCTTCGGCGCGCTGCGCACCACGCCCGCGCCCTCCTCCCCTGGCCTGCCCAGTGGGCACTCGGAGCCGACCACGGACCTCATCTGCGGTGTCCTGCACCGCGCAGGGCAGGCCCTGTCGGCCCACGAGGTGGCCGCCCGCACCGGCCTGAGCCGCTCCACCGCCCAGCGCTACCTTCGCCACCTGGAACAGGCCGGCCGACTGCGCCTGTCGCTCAAGTACGGCGACACCGGACGCCCGGAGCACCGCTACGCCTGGGTGGCCCCGTAGCGCAGGAGCTGCCCCTGCCTGCGGATCGTGTACGGCTATACGGCCCCGGCTCCGGTGAGCGACCGCACCTCCGTCTCCGCGTGCTTGGCCTCGTCCGGGAGTTCGCCGGAGGTGACGGTGCCGAGCCAGCCGGCGAGGAATCCGAGCGGGATGGAGACGAGCCCGGGGTTCTGCAACGGGAAGTACTGGAAGTCCACGCCCGGGAACAGCGAGTCGGGACTTCCGGAGACCACCGGCGAGAGCACGACGAGTCCCAGCGCCGGGATCAGCCCGCCGTACACGGCCCACACCGCGCCCCGGGTGGTGAACCCCCGCCAGAACAGCGAGTAGAGCAGCACCGGCAGGTTCGCGGAGGCGGCGACGGCGAACGCGAGACCGACCAGGAAGGCGACGTTGAGGTCACGGGCGAGCAGACCGAGGGCGATCGCCACCACTCCGACGCCGGCGGCCGCCGCGCGCGCCACGGCGACCTCGCTGCGCCGGCGGCCGCCACGGCGCCGCAGCGAGGCGTACAGGTCGTGGGCGACGGACGCCGAGGAGGCGAGCGTGATCCCGGCGACCACCGCGAGGATGGTGGCGAAGGCGACGGCGGCGACCACCGCGAACAGCACTGTGCCACCGGTGGAGTCCGCGCCGCCGCCGAGGTCGAGGGCGAGCAGGGGGACCGCCGTGTTGCCGGCCGCGTTCGACCCCCGCAGGGCCTCGGGCCCGACGATCGCGGCGGCACCGAACCCGAGGACGATGGTCATCAGGTAGAAGCCGCCGATGAGCCCGATGGACCAGATCGCCGAACGCCGGGCGGCCCGCGCGGTCGGCACGGTGTAGAAGCGGGACAGGATGTGCGGCAGCCCACCGGTGCCGAGCACCAGCGCGAGCCCGAGGCTGATGAAGTCCAGGCGCGCGGTCCAGCCCCCGCCGTACCGCAGCCCCGGCGCCAGGAAGGCGTTCCCGTGGCCGCTGCGCCGGGCCGCGCCGAGCAACAGATCGTCGAGGTTCCCGTGGAAGCGGACCATGACCAGCACGGTCAGCACGACGGTGCCGCCCAGCAGCAGGGCCGCCTTGACGATCTGGATCCAGGTGGTGGCCCGCATCCCGCCCAGCGACACATAGATCACCATCAGCGCGCCGACACCGATCACGGCCCACGCCTGCGCGGCCCCGCCGTCCCCCGTCCGCCCGAGGAGCAGGGCCACCAGGCTGCCCGCGCCCACCATCTGCGCGACCAGATACAGCACGGACACCGTGACCGAGGAGGTCCCCGCCGCGATCCGCACCGGCCGCTCGCTCATCCGGGCCGCGACCACGTCCGCGAGCGTGAACCGCCCGCAGTTGCGCACCAGTTCCGCGACCAGGAACAGCACCACCAGCCAGCCGACGAGGAATCCCACCACGTACAGCACACCGTCGTAGCCGAACAGCGCGATCAGCCCGGGCACGCCGAGGAAGGAGGCGGCCGACGCGTAGTCGCCCGCGATGGCGAAACCATTCTCCCAAGGTGAGAAGAGCCGCCCGCCCGCGTAGAACTCCTCCGCCGAGCCGTGCCTCCTGCGGCCGGCCCACATGGTGATGGCGAGCGTGACCGCGACGAACACACTGAACAGCAGCAGCGCCGGCGTCCGATGGCTGCCGGTCACGACGCACCTCCCCGGGCGATGTCCCGTGTCAGTTCCTGGGTGTGCCAGCGCAGTTCGAGCGCGGCCCGGTCCCGGCGCAGCCGCGCGTGCCGCGCATAAGCCCAGGTGAGGAGGAAGGTGGTGAGGAACTGTCCGAGACCCGCGAGCATCGCCACGTTCACCGCGCCCGCCACCGGCCGCGCCATGAACCCGGGCGCGGTCGTCGCGGTCACGACATAGCCCACGTACCAGATCAGGAAGGCCGCGACCGTCGGCACCACGAACCGCCGGTACCGGCTGCGCACCTCCTGGAACGCCGCACTGCGCTGCACCTCCAGATACACCTCGGCCGCCGCACCGGCCCCCGGCCCGGTCCGCTCCTCCCGGCGGGCGGCCGGCACGCGCTCGCCGGAACCGCCGGCGCCCTCCCTCTCGCCCCAGCCGGACGCCGGCGCGTCGCACCAGGGGTCGCGGTACCTCATGTCCTCGTGCGCCGGAGCCGGGCCTTCCCGATGCCCGGGGCCCTCCCCGGAACCGCCCCCGCTCCCGTGGGGCCGACCGTTGCTTGACTGCATGCCCAAGGATGGGCAGAACGGGAGGACCCCCGGCTTCCTTCCCTCCGCCGTTCACTCCATCAGGTGACTCACCGTACCGGTGGCTGTGCCAATCCGTGCGCGTACGCGTACCGCACCGCCTGCGCACGGTCCTTGAGGCCGGCCTTGGCGAAGAGGTTGTTGATATGGGTCTTCACGGTCGCCGTGGAGACATGCAGCCGGCCGGCGATCTCCTGGTTGCTCATCCCCTCCGCGATGAGCGCCAGCACCTCGCACTCCCGCACGGTGAGCCCGTCCGGCGCCTCGACGGCGGGAGCGGCCGGCCGGGGCTCGGGGCCGGGCTCGGAGAGCCGCTCCAGCAGCCGCCGCTGGATACCGGGCGAGAGCCCCGCGTCCCCGGACAGCACACTCTCCACCGCCCGGACGATCTCGTCACCGCCCGCGTCCTTGGTCAGATAGCCGCGCGCCCCCGCTCTCAGCGCGGGGAACAGCGACTCGTCGTCCGCGTACGTCGTGAGGATCACCACCTGGGTCCCCGGATGCTCGGCACGGATCCGCCGGGTGGCCTCGACACCGTCGCAGCGGGGCATCCGCAGGTCCATCAGCACCACGTCCGGAGCGACCTCCGCGACGAGCTTCACCGCCTCGTCCCCGTCCGCCGCGGAGCCCACGACCTCGATGCCCGGCAGCAGCCCCAGCAGCATCACGATGCCCTCCCGGACGACCGTCTGGTCGTCCGCCACCACCACCCGCGCGGGCTTGCCGCCGGTCTCCTCCGTCATACCGGCACCTTCAACGTCACCGCGAACCCCTCCTCGTGCGGCCCGGCCTCCAGTGAGCCGCCCAGCAGCTCGGCACGCTCCCTCATGCCCAGCAGACCGTACCCGCCCCCGGACCCGGCCAGGTCGCCCGGCGTGCCACCGGAGTCCCTGACGTCCAGCTTCACCTGGTGCTCGCCGTACTCCAGCCGGACCCGGACCTTGGCCCCCGGGGCATGCTTGCGGGCATTGGTCAGGGCTTCCTGGGCGACCCTGCGCACGGCCTGCGACGCCTCGGCGGGCAGGGGCCTGCTGTCACCCGAGACGGTGACCTCGGCACCGGCGTTCGCTCCCACCAGCTCGTTGAGGAACTTCTCCAGCGGGGTCAGTTCGCCGCGCAGCGCGGACAGTGCCTGCCGGGTCTCGGCGAGTCCGTCGCGGGCCATCCCGCGCGCCGCCACCACCCGCTCCAGGATCCGGTCCCGGTCCGCCCCGCGTTCGATCAGCAGCCGGGCTGCCTCCAGGTGCACGAGCTGTGCCGACAGGCTGTGGGCCAGCACGTCGTGGATCTCCCGGGCGATCCTCGCCCGCTCCGCCAGCGCCGCCGAGTCCGCCTCCGCCGCCCGCGCGGCCCGCTCCTGGGCGAGCAGCCGCTGCGCGTTGCCGCGCGCCTCGGCGTCGAGCCGCAGCACGTATCCGGCGAGGGCGAGGCCGATCGTGGTGACGACGGTGGTGAGCCACTTGTCGTCGTTGGCCACGGAGTAGGCGGCGAGTGCGAGCGCCGTCACGGGCGCGGCCGCGGCGAGCGGCAGCCGTTCCAGCGCGGCGACCGCGCAGCCGCACCAGATGACCAGGGCGGGTACCGCGAAGCCTCCGGTGTGGGCGGCGATCGCGATGCCCAGGAGCACCGCCAGCAGGCCCAGGGACGGCCAGAGCCGATGCGCGAACGTGGTCCGGAAGAAGCCCCAGGCGGCGGCTGCCGCCGCCAGGACCCCCACGGCCGCCGCGACGGCTCCCCAGACATGGACGTGGCTGTTGCGGAAGGCGCCCCACAGCAGGACGGCCATCACCACCAGCCGCACCACCCACCCGAGGAGGCGTCGGGGCTGCGAGACTCCCTCGCGGCCCAGTGCCTCCTGGGAGGGCCAGCGCGTCCAGACGTTCTCCGTCACGCGCGCTCCTTCCACGCGGGTTGGGGCCTGCCGCCACCGTACGCCGCGGTCAGGCTGTCCGCCGAGGCGTCCGAGGTGAGGGCCTTGGTCCGCCAGACGAGGACGCCCGAGCGGACGAGCAGGGTGGCGGCCAGGGCGATCATCACGGCCGAGCTGCCCTGGTGCACGCCGAGCAGCACACCGAGCCCGAACAGGCCGGCCCGCAGGACGATGCCGCCGATCCACACGGTCACGCTGGCCTTGGTGCTCTTGGTCCACACCGCGCCGTCCGGTTCCGTCCATATCCGGGTGGTCCACGCCCACCCGGACCCGATACCCAGGCCGATGACCAGTTCGGCGGCGAGGAGCGCGATGGATCCGGCGCGATGGTGGGGGTCGATCAGGCCGGGTTCGCGGAGTGCCACGACCGCGAGGATCACGGGCAGCAGCCACCAGCGCCGGTCGGCGTCGAGCCGACGGGCCCGGAACTGGCGCGAGATCACCAGGGCGGCGACGGCAACGATCACCAGCGCGTTGACGAGCCCGGACATCGGAGCCTCCATGAGCGGGAAGGAGAAGCCGACGGCGAGTCCCGTCGACGCCTTCGACGCTACGGAAAATCACGTGCGGGCTGATCGGAGCCAGGGTGGATCACGGGTGGAACCTCTGATCCCCGGTTCTCCACCCGGGGGTGGAGAACCCCCCGCAGGCCGCGGCACGGCGCTACCTGGCATCGGACCGGGTTGCGGCAGCGGGCGCGGCACGGAGTCCGGTTCCCACCGCACCGCACCGGGGCGGGTCTGGTGCGGTGCGGCCCGGACCGGACCCCGTACCGGGAAGGGACCGACCCCCGTACCCGGAAGGGCGAAGCCCGCCACCCGTTCTCCCCCGCCCGCCCCCGTCGGCTCCCCGGGCCGGACGAAGCGACTACGCGTCGATGCGCGAGCGGTCCAGCGTCGCCGCCGAGCTGGCGATGAACTCCTTGCGAGGGGCCACGTCGTTGCCCATCAGCAGGTCGAAGACCCCTTCCGCGGATTCCAGGTCGGAGAGGTTGATCCGGCGCAGGGTGCGGTGGCGCGGGTCCATGGTGGTCTCGGCCAGCTGGTCGGCGTCCATCTCGCCGAGACCCTTGTACCGCTGGATCGAGTCCTTGTACCGGATGTTCTTGCTCTGGAACTCCAGCAGCTTGTCGCGCAGCTCCCGGTCCGAGTACGTGTAGACGTACTTGTCCTGGCCCTTCTTCGGCTGGACCAGCTCGACCCGGTGCAGCGGCGGCACCGCGGCGAAGACCCGGCCGGCCTCGACCATGGGCCGCATGTAGCGGTGGAAGAGGGTCAGGAGCAGGGTGCGGATGTGGGAGCCGTCCACATCGGCGTCGGTCATCATGATGATCTTGCCGTAGCGCGCCGCGTCCAGATCGAAGGTCCGGCCGGAGCCCGCTCCTATCACCTGGATGATCGCGCCGCACTCGGCGTTCTTCAGCATGTCCGTGACGGACGACTTCTGGACGTTGAGGATCTTGCCGCGGATCGGCAGCAGGGCCTGGAACTCGGAGTTCCGGGCCAGCTTCGCGGTGCCGAGCGCGGAGTCGCCCTCGACGATGAACAGCTCGCTGCGGTCGACGTCGTCGCTGCGGCAGTCGGCGAGCTTGGCGGGCAGCGAGGAGGACTCCAGGGCCGTCTTGCGGCGCTGGGCGTCCTTGTGCTGGCGGGCCGCGATCCGGGTGCGGGCGGCCGCGACGGCCTTCTCCATGACCACCCGGGCCTGCTGGGCGGCGTCACGCTTGGTGGAGGTCAGGAACGCCTTGAGTTCCTTGCTGATCACGGTGTTCACGATGCGGCGGGCCGCCGAGGTGCCGAGGACCTCCTTGGTCTGGCCCTCGAACTGGGGCTCGGCGAGACGGACCGTGACGACCGCGGTGAGGCCCTCCAGGGCGTCGTCCTTGACGATGTCGTCCTCGGCGACACGCAGCAGCTTCTTGGCGCGCAGCACCTCGTTCATCGTCTTGGCGACGGCCTGTTCGAAGCCGGCGACGTGGGTGCCGCCCTTGGGGGTGGCGATGATGTTGACGAAGGAGCGCAGGGTCGTGTCGTAGCCGGTGCCCCAGCGCATCGCGACGTCCACGCCGAGTTCCCGGGTGACCTCGGTGGGCGTCATCTGGCCGTGCTCGTCCAGGACCGGGACCGTCTCCTTGAAGGTGCCCTGTCCACTGAAGCGGAGGACGTCGCAGACCGGCCTGTCGCTCGCCAGGTACTCGCAGAACTCGCTGATACCGCCGTCGAAGCGGAAGGACTCCTCGCCCTTGCTGCCGCCCTCGCCGAGCCCGTACTCGTCCCGGACGACGATGGTCAGTCCGGGCACGAGGAACGCCGTCTGCCGGGCCCGCTGGTGCAGGTTCTCCAGGGAGAGCTTCGCGTCCTTGAGGAAGATCTGGCGGTCGGCCCAGTAGCGCACGCGCGTGCCGGTGCGGGACTTGGGGATCTTCTTGGTCTTGCGCAGGCCGCCCTTGGCCTCGAACCTGGCCTCGGCGCCGTTGCCCGTGAAGGCGCCGGGCACGCCGCGCCGGAAGCTGATGGCGTGGGTGTGACCGCCGCGGTCCACCTCGACGTCCAGCCGCGCGGACAGGGCGTTGACCACGGAGGCACCGACACCGTGCAGACCGCCGGAGGCGGCGTAGGAGCCGCCGCCGAACTTGCCGCCCGCGTGCAGCTTGGTCATGACGACCTCGACGCCGGACAGGCCGGTCCTGGGCTCCACGTCGACCGGGATGCCGCGGCCGTTGTCCCGCACCTCGACGGAGGCGTCGTCGTGCAGGACGACCTCGATGCGGTCGCAGACGCCCGCCAGGGCCTCGTCCACGGAGTTGTCGATGATCTCCCACAGGCAGTGCATCAGACCGCGGCTGTCGGTCGACCCGATGTACATGCCCGGGCGCTTGCGGACGGCTTCGAGCCCCTCAAGGACGAGCAGGTGCCGCGCGGTGTAGTTGGAACCGTCCCGGTCTGCTCCTGCCAGCAGCGCTGTGGACGGCACGGACGTATCGGCGGTCACGCGGTTCGCTCCTCGCTGAATTTCAGATGAGGCCCTGGTGGGTAAGGGCGCGGCTTCGGTTGCCGCTCAGAGGGTACCGAGCCCTGGTAGAGCCCTTGTAACGCAACCCTCGGCAGCGTCCTACACTAGTCGAGAGTCGTATGTACGTTCGATCCCTCGATGGAGTGAAGCACATATCACGTTCCCTTCGGGGCATGAACCATTTAGGCTCCGGGCACGTCCTCATGAACAACCGGCAACCCAGCCGGGAGGACCGACCATGACCGACAGCGCGAACCCGTAAGACACGCAGAAACGTAATACGGCACATTCGCCGCCAAACCGGCAACGGACAGCCGCCTCGGGAAGATTTTTCGAGGAAAAGCCGCGAGCGGGAACGTTTGGGGCTGGTTGGATGTTGACCCTGGTACGACAGCTCGTCGAGCTAGAGAAGAGGCGACGTGACTACTGTTCTGACCCCCGCGAGCCCGCTGACGGCCGCTGACCGGTGCGACCGCTGCGGCGCCCAGGCGTACCTTCGCGTCGTCCTGCTGAGCGGCGGAGAACTGCTCTTCTGCGCCCACCACGGTCGCAAGTTCGAGCCGGAACTCAAGAAGATCGCCGCTGAGATACAGGATGAGAGCGAGCGCCTGACCTCCGTTCCGGAGAAGGCGTCCGAAGAAGAGCGCTGACAGAGCGCTGATATCTCGCACGACGAGCCAGCGTCGGCGAAGGCCGGCACCCGGGCGGCCGCTCCTGACACACAGGAGCGGCCGCCCGTCGTCGTGCCCGGTGCCCCCGGTCAGGCCCGCCCCGCCCCCGGGCGCGCCTTCTGGAGACCGCCGACCCGGCGCAGTGTCCGTACGACGTCGGACACCCGCGTGTAGACGCCGGGGTTCCCCGCGCGCCCGCACCCGTTCCCCCAGGAGACAAGCCCGATCAGCCGCCCCCTGGCCACCAGCGGACCCCCGCTGTCGCCCTGGCAGGCGTCCCGGCCGCCCCCTCGCTCACCCGCGCACAGCATCGACCCGGACGTGTACGTGCCCTCGACACTGCCCGGATACGCCCGCTCGCACTGGGCGTCGGACAGTACATGCACGTGCGCGGCGTGCAGGCTGGTCGGGTAGGCGGCGGTACCGGACGTATCGCCCCAGCCGTAGACCGTGGCACTCGTACCGGGGGCGTACGCCGCGTCGCCCGCGCCCGCCATCGGGATGACGGCGTTCGCCGGAAGCGGCTCGGCGAGCGTGATCACGGCGAAGTCGCCCGAGTGGGTGTCTCTGTCGTAGCCCGGATTGACCCAGGTGGCCTGGACCGGGATCTCCCTGCCCTGCTGGGAGAGCAGGTCCGTACGGCCCTCGATCACCTTCAGATCACTGGTCGGTGGCGCGCCGACGGCATCCGCGCCCAGGCAGTGGGCTGCGGTGAGCACGGCGTTGCGGGCGACGGCGACCGCGCCGCAGAACTGCCCCGCGCGGCTGCCTCCGAACCGGTCGCGGCTGGAGAGCGCCACGGTCCACGGGCTCTGCGACACATCGACGGGGAAGCCGCCGACGACAATGCTGCCGGCTGCCGCCGGCGCCGCGCTCACCAGCGGTATTGCGGCTCCCGCGCTCGCCAGGACCAGCGGCCCGGCCAGTGCCCGGGCAATACGGCGTCGCATGCGCTCTCCTCACTCTGGGATGATCGTCGGACACCCAGAGTCGGGCAGAGCGGCACGGTCCGCAGCACGAAGGCCCGGCTCCCCGAGGGGAACCGGGCCTTCGCTGTCGTTCGACCGGACTAGTCGAGGTAGTCGCGCAGCACCTGCGAACGCGACGGGTGGCGCAGCTTCGACATGGTCTTGGACTCGATCTGACGGATCCGCTCACGCGTGACGCCGTAGACCTTGCCGATCTCGTCGAGGGTCTTGGGCTGGCCGTCGGTGAGACCGAAGCGCATGGAGACCACGCCCGCCTCGCGCTCGGAGAGCGTGTCGAGGACGGAGTGCAGCTGCTCCTGCAGGAGGGTGAAGCTGACCGCGTCGGCGGGGACCACGGCCTCGGAGTCCTCGATGAGGTCACCGAACTCGCTGTCGCCGTCCTCGCCCAGCGGGGTGTGCAGCGAGATGGGCTCGCGGCCGTACTTCTGGACCTCGATGACCTTCTCCGGGGTCATGTCGAGTTCCTTGGCCAGCTCCTCCGGGGTGGGCTCGCGGCCCAGGTCCTGGAGCATCTGGCGCTGGACGCGCGCGAGCTTGTTGATGACCTCGACCATGTGCACCGGGATACGGATGGTGCGGGCCTGGTCGGCCATGGCGCGGGTGATCGCCTGACGGATCCACCAGGTGGCGTACGTGGAGAACTTGTAGCCCTTGGTGTAGTCGAACTTCTCGACCGCGCGGATCAGACCGAGGTTGCCCTCCTGGATGAGGTCCAGGAAGAGCATGCCGCGGCCGGTGTAGCGCTTGGCCAGCGAGACCACCAGACGGAGGTTGGCCTCCAGGAGGTGGTTCTTGGCGCGGCGGCCGTCCTCGGCGATGATCTCCAGCTCGCGCTTGAGCTTGGGGGCGAGCTTGTCCGCGTTGGCGAGCTTGTCCTCGGCGAAGAGACCGGCCTCGATGCGCTTGGCCAGCTCGACCTCCTGCTCGGCGTTGAGCAGGGGGACCTTGCCGATCTGCTTGAGGTAGTCCTTGACCGGGTCGGCCGTGGCACCGGCGGCGGCGACCTGCTGGGCCGGGGCGTCGTCCTCGTCCTCGTCGGAGAGGACGAAACCGGCGCTCTCGGTGCCCTCCGGCTCCTCCGCGCCCTTCGGTTCCTCGAGAACCTCGTCCTCGACGAGTTCGGCGTCGTCCTTCTTGGCGGTGGTCTTCTTGGCCGCCGTCTTCTTGGCCGCGGCGGTGGTCTTCTTGGCCGCGGTCTTCTTCGCGGCGGTGGTCTTCTTGGCCGCGGCCCTGCCGGCGGCGGTCTCGTCCTCGGCGGACGTGTCCACGGCAGGCGCGGCCGGAGTGGCGGTGGCGGTGGCCTTCCTGGTGGTCACCGTCTTCGCCGCGACCGTCTTGGTGGCGGTGCGCTTGGCCGGGCTCTTCGCTGCGACGCTCTTCCGGGTGCGCTTGTTTGGCTCCGCGGCACTGACCATCAGCGTCACACCCTCTTCCTCGAGGATCTGGTTGAGGCTGCGCAGTACGTTCTTCCACTGAGTGGCCGGGATCTGGTCAGCTTCGAAGGCCCGACGCACATCGTCGCCGGCGATCTGCCCCTCAGCCTTTCCCCGCTCAATGAGCGCCATGACAGAGACGGACTCGGCGATCTCCGGCGGGAGCGTACGGGATGTGCTGGCCGACACGAACAACCTCTCGGAACGTTGGAAAACGGCTTCCGGCCCCGTCCACAGTGGACAGGAGCCGACCACCGGCCTGGGGATGGGCCGACGGCGCGGGCGGGGGCCGGGAAGAGCACAGCGCCACCACTGGCGTCTGTATTCCCTCCGCGGCTGTCACCTCTTAGGTCATCGCGTGGCTTCCAGGAGCGTTACGCCCAATCCGCGTGGCCCGAGTCACACCCCGTAAGTGCGCAAAAGCAGTCAGAAAAGGGCAGAGCGGAGCAGTGGGCGACACGTGCGACATCCGTCGAGGCTTTCGCCCGCGCGCCGCCAGCGGCTTTCGGGCCGAAGCTCGCACGCAGGGCACGCGCGGACCCCACCGAGTGCGCCGGAGGAACCGGCGGGGTCCTGCGAAGGCCGTTCACCGCCCGGGAAAGGCCGCGGCAGGACCGGCGGGGGTCCGGCCGGGCGGGGCCACGGGAGGACAGGAGTCCGGCCGTGCCGCCCGCGTCCGGAGTGCCGCTCGCGGCTCAGTGCTCGCGCGGCGCGGGGACCACCCGCTCGATCTCGGGGTGGACCGTGAGCAGCTGGCGCATGGCCGCTTCCGCCGCCGCGCCGTCGGCGGCGGCGAGCGCGTCGACGATCCGGCCGTGCTGACCCACGGACGTCTCGTTCGGCCGGTCGCATCCCGTGACCGGGCCGCCGGACACCTGGAGGGCGGCCGAGACGATCCCGGAGAGGTGCTCCAGCATCCGGTTGCCCGCGACCTGGATGAGGAGGCCGTGGAACTCGGTGTCCGCGCGGGAGAAGGTGAGCGCGTCACCCTGCGCCAGCGCGTGCCCCATGATCTCGACCATGTCGCAGAGGCGCTGCTGCACGTCCTCGCGCCCGTGCCCGGCGGCGAGCCGCGCGGCGAGCGGCTCGATCGTCCAGCGCAGCTCGCTCAGCTCCCGGCGCTGGTCGTCGCGCTGCGGCCCGAAGGCCCGCCACTCGATGATGTCCGGGTCGAGAAGGTTCCAGTCGCTGACCGGGCGCACGCGCGTGCCGACGTTCGGCCGGGCGCTGACCAGGCCCTTGGCCTCCAGGACGCGGAGCGACTCGCGGACGACGGTGCGGGAGACCTCGAACCGCTGCCCGATCTCCTCGGGCACCAGCGGGCGGTCGGCGCCCAGGTCCCCGGAGACGATCATCTGTCCCAGCTGCTGGACGAGTTGGCCGTGCAGTCCGCGGCCGCGGTTCCCCGCGGTGCGGCGGCCCACGCGCCCCAGCTCCGTGTCCCCGCCCTCCCAGGCGGGGCTTCCGACACGGTCGGGGACGGGCGCCTCGGCGTACGGGTAGCGGTCGAGTTCGCCCGGGCCGGCCAGACCGGAGTCGGTGGAGCGGGCGGCGGTCATCATGGTGTGCGCAAGGGTACTCACGGATCCTTTGTCGGCGTTGCTTCCAACTCCCTTGAGGTCTTTGGTGAAAAGCACACGAAAGGGTGATCGCTCACTTCGTCGCAATTGACGCCTTATCGGAAAGAAATGTGCTTTCCGTGGGGAGTTGCGCATCATGCTCGACCGGAAGCGTGCGAAGGGTTGTCATCGGGTTCTGTTCCGCAGGGTCGTCAGCGCAAACCCCCCCAGCAGCACCAGGAGCGACAACGTGAGGGCGCCGCCCACCGGTTGACCGATCACGCGGGCCGCGGCGGCCAGGTACCGGTCCCCGCCGAAGGGCCACGGCAGCAGGAACGTCCGCCGCAGCCGCGCGGGAAGGCCGTCCGCGTCCCACGGCGTTCCGCCCAGCGCCTTCTCCACCAGGGGTACGACGACGACCGGTACAGCGACCACCGCCGCGAGACCGGCGGTGGCGGACCGGAACAGGCCCGCGGCCAGTACGCCGGCCCAGGCGCAGCCGACGACGAGGCCGATCCAACTCGCCACCGGCGAGAGCCAGTCGCCGGGAACCTGGGTGAGCTCCCGTCCGTATACGAGGTACAGCACCTCGGCGTCGCAGCCGATCGTGAGAAAGGCCAGCAGCAGCGTGGCGGCGGCGGCGACGAGGAGTTTCGCGGTGAGCAGGCCGAGGCGGCGGGGGACGGTGCCGCGGTCGGCCGCCAGCGCGGGGTGGCGGAACTCGTCGCCGAAGGCGAGCGCGCCGAGCAGCCCCGCGCCGAGCGCGGCGGGCGGCAGGGGAAGCTCCTGCGGCCACGCCGCCAGCAGTCTCGGCTGCGGTGTGTGGCCGATCTGTCCCATGACCAGGGCCATGAGGGCGGAGACGACGAGGACGGTGGCGCAGATGACGAATCCGGTGCTGATGCCGCAGGCGCGGCGCAGCTCGTAGCGCAGGGGCCGCAGCGGGCTGCGGCCGAGGCGTACGGAGATGGGGGGTGGCAGGGGGGACGCGGTGCCGAGGGCGGCGGCCTCCGCCGGTCGCGGGGTGGGGATGGAGGGCTGCGCGGTCGTGGCGTGCCGGGTGGTGGGCCGATCAGTGGCGGGGCGGGCGGTGTGATGGTCGGTCTGCGGGGCGGCCGCGCTTCCCTTTCGGGTGCCGGAGCGTCGGCGGGCTGAGAGCCGCGCGGCGACGAAGGGGAAACGGTTCGGGGCGTCCGTACGGGCTGACGTGCCCGCACGGGCCGACGTGTCCGAACGGGCCGGTGCGTCCTGGGACCGCGCGGAGGTGAGCGCGGCCGCCGGGCGGGCGATGGTGTGCTTTTCGTCGGAGTACGCGGCCCCGGGCGGATCTTCGGGGTGGGCCGGTGCGGAGGGGCCGCTGCGGCGGGCGCGGATGGAGGAGCCGAGATCGTCGGAGCGCAGGGGGCGGAAGCGGCTCCCGGCGCGCACCGGCGCGGAGTCACTGTGCGCGGAGGCCGCTGGGGGTGCGCCGGTGGAACATGCGGTGTCCGGTGCGCCGGGCGCGCGGTCGGCGTGCGCGGTCGCCGGGGCGGGGTCGGACCCGGCGCGGGAGGGGCCTTCGGACGGTCGTCCGGCGAGGCGGAGCGTTTCGGCGTGCGCGGAAACCATCTGCTCCTCGGGAAGTCCGGCCCGCTCCTCGTGGCTGGCGTCGAGCGGCTGGTCGTTTTCCATCGCGGCGGCGAACAGGGCGTCGAGGCCACCCGTGGCGCGCGCGGACTCGGCGGACACGCCGGCCGCTTCACCGGCGGGGAGCGCGGGAGGGGCATCGGCGGCCTCCGCCGCCGGCCCGTGGGGCGCGGCACCGGCGACGGACGAGGTGCTGCCGGGCCCCGCCGCCTCGCCGGTCGTCGACCTGCCGTGCGTGTCCGTGTCGATGGCCTCGCGAGCGCCGGTGGGCTCGCGTCGTCCGGTGAACCGTGCGTCGCCGGCCGCCGACCGCCCCGCACCGGCCTCCGGCGCCGGCTGGTCCGGGCGCTCCCCCGCCGCCTGCTCGACCGCCGGGTTCGGTACCGCGGCACCGGCACCCATGTCGCCCACCTCGTCCGCGAGTTGGTGGACGAGGATGCCGTGCCGGAAGGCGGTCTCACCGATGTCGGCACAGGTACTTCCGTAGACGGACAGACGGTTGCCGTCCTCGCGGACGACTTCGACGGAGTGGCGGGCGGTGCGCGCCTCCTTGGTCAGGACGGCCGCGAGGCGGGTGGCGTGCGGGCTGCGGACGGCGACGCGGGGGCGCAGCCGGTGGCGGGCGAAGTCCGTGGCCTCCTGGTCGGCGACGAGAGTGCCGCATTCCAGGGTGACGACGCGGTCGGCCGTGCGCGCCGCCTCCTTGGGGTCGGCGGTGGTGAACAGGACCGTGCCGCCCTGGGTGGCGTGTGCGCGCAGCATGCCGTGCAGCCAGCGGCTCTCGCGCGGGGACAGTCCTCGGGCGGGGTCGTCGAGCACCCAGGTGTGCGGGTCGGCCAGCAGTACGCAGGCCAGGCCCAGGCGTCGGTCCATGCCGCGTGAGAGGGTGCCCAGTCGCTCCTCCCGGAAGCTGACGAGCCCGACGACTTCGAGTACTTCGTCGGCGCGGCGGGCCGGAAGACCCGCTGCCGCGCAGAGCATGCGCAGGTGTCCGCGGACGGTGCGGGCGGGGTGACCGGGGACGTCGCCGAGGAGGGCGCCGACCTCGTGTGCCGGGTGCGGGATGCGGTGCAGGGGGCGTCCCTTGAAGTAGGTGATGCCGCGGCCCTGTTGAAGTTCGAGCATGAGTCTGAGCGTCGTCGTCTTGCCCGCGCCCGCGGTTCCCAGGAGCGCGGTGACACGCCCCGCGTGCGCTTCGAAGGAGACGTCGTCGACGGCGGGCGTAAGGCCCTTGCGGGAGTCGCTGGTCAGTCCGAAGGCCTGGATCACCCGCAGCAAGATAGCGCGTTATGTACCTTTTTTCGGGATCGCGACGCGCATACGGGATCGTCGGTGTTCGACTCGCCTTCTTGTTCGCCCTGCGTGCACACGTCCGGCAGGCGTGGCGCCGGGGGCGGCGGAGGTCAGACTTCGGGGCGCAGCATGGGCGGGTTGAGCAGTGTGGCGCCTCCGGCCCGGAAGAGCTGGGCGGGCCTGCCGCCCTGGCGGGTGGTCGTGCCGCCGGTCGGTACGAGGAAGCCCGGGGTGCCCGTCACCTTGCGGTGGAAGTTGCGCGGATCGAGTGCCACGCCCCACACCGCTTCGTAGACACGGCGCAGTTCACCGACGGTGAACTCGGCCGGACAGAACGCGGTCGCCAGCGACGAGTACTCGATCTTCGAGCGGGCCCGCTCCACTCCGTCCGTCAGGATCTGGACGTGGTCGAAGGCGAGCGGGGCCGCAGGCTCGCCCTCCCGGCCGTAGCCGCCCTGCTGCAGCAACTCCTCCACGGGTGCCCAGCGGGCGTCGCCGGCGTCCCCGCCGGCCCTGGGCGCCGGCAGGTCCGGAGCGAGGGCGAGGTGGGCGACGCTGACGACTCGCATCCGGGGGTCGCGCCCGGGGTCGCCGTAGGTCGCGAGCTGTTCGAGGTGGGCGCCGTGGTCCTGGGCGGGCGCGGCGGGGTCGTGGGCGTGCAGGCCGGCTTCCTCGGCCAGTTCGCGCGCTGCCGCCTGCGCCAGGTCCTCGTCGGCCCGTACGAAGCCGCCCGGGAGCGCCCAGCTCCCCTGGAACGGGGACTCCGCCCTGCGCACCGCCAGCGCGCACAGGGCGTGGCGGCGGACGGTCAGCACGACCAGGTCCACGGTGACGGCGAAGGGCGGAAAGGCTGACGGGTCGTAGGGCATGCGGTGATCATAGTCGTCTGCCTGACGATAAACACTCCCTTCGCCGGCCGCATCGATGGCTGGTCCACGAGATCCGCCACGGTTTCCGCCGATCGTGTCCCGTCCTCGTGCGGTACGCCGTCGTGCGAGGTCACGCTCCTAGCTGGAGACCGTCGGCCGCCTCCTCCACGAGGGCGAGGCCGAGCCGGCTGACCCGTACGGCGAACGGGGCACCGGCCACCCGCAGCCCGGTGAGGCCTAGCTCGCCGAGCGGTGCCGTGCGCAGCGGGCGCAGCGTCACTGTCCGGGCCGGGGTGTCCGGGCGGATCCCCGCGCACGCGGTCAGCAGCAGGACGGCCGCTGCCGCAGCGGTGGCCGCGGGACGGCAGGCCGCGGGGTGCGGCACCGGGGCGCCGCCGACGGCGCGCTGCGCCCCGGCGAACATCTCGGGCAGCCGGTGGCCGAAGGCGTCGGCCGCCGCGAGAACGCCCCGCAGCAGCGCGCCGGCCTCCTTCTCGTGGCCCGCGGCGGCCAGGCCGGCGACGGCCACGGCGGTCTCCGCCACCCGCACCGCGCCCGCGCGGTGGCCGAAGGGGTTGTGTCCCGCCTCTTTCGCGGCCAGTCCCCGCAGGCCCCAGCCCGAGTCCATCGCGGGGCTCCCCAGCAGCCGGGCGAGCTGCTCGGTCCGTCTGCCGTCGAGCAGCCCGGGTGCGTACGCGCCGCCGCCCAGCAGTCCGGTGTCGAGGAGGTGGGCGGCGGCCGCGTCCAGGTGCGGCAGCAGCCGGCCGTCGGGGGCCCGGCCCACCGCCGGTCTGCCGCCGCCCGGGTCATCGATCCAGAACTCGTCCCGGAAGGTTGTCCGCAGCCGCTCGGCCCACTGCCGCAGTCCTGCGGCGCCCGGCCGGCCGAACGCGTCGAGCAGGTCCGCACCGAGTACGGCCGCGCGATGCGCGTGTGCCTGAGTCTCGGAGCGGACGGGCCGTCCGGGCAGCGGGTCGCACAGATATGTGCCGTCGTCCACGGCCGTGCGCAGCCAGGTCAGGCAGCGCTCGGCCGCCGGGAGCAGTTCCTCCGTCTCCTGGTCGGGCAGCCCCCAGCGGCGCGCCTCCGCGAGCAGGGCGGGGAAGAGCAGGGTCGCCTCCGTGCCGGTGCTGCCTGGCGGCAGGTGCGGGCCCGCGTCGCGTCGCGGTCCGGGGATCATGCCGTGCCGTGGTCCCGGGCCGGTGTGCTGGGCGCGGGCGAGGGCGCGCAGGGTTCCGGCGGCGAGGCGGGTGCCCAGGGGCAGCGCCATCCGGGCCGCGACGAGCGCCTCGGCCGGCGCCAGCCCGCACCGCCAGGGTGCTCCGGCCGCGAGGTACAGGTCGGCGGGGTGGGCCGGGTCGCGCAGCAGCAGCGCCTGGAGGTCGGCGATGCCGGTGCGCAGGAGGGCCTCGGCGCCGGGGGTGTCGCCGGTGGCCCGGGCGTCCGCGAACGGGCTCGTCGCCGCACGGCCCGCGGCCCGGACCGGCCCCGCGCCGTCCTGCCGCACCCGCAGTTCCACGGTCGCCGTGCCGCCGGGGGGCAGCTCGAACTCCCAGCGCAGCAGCCCGGCGGAGGCCAGCGCGTCCGTGGGCGGCGGGTCCGCGGTGACCGACGCGCGCACGGCGCCGAGGGACCAGCGCAGGCCCGCGCCACGGACGCTCGCGGGCCGTTCACCGCCCGTGCGGCCGGAGGCGATCTCGGCCAGGTCCGCGAGGTCCGTGCCGAGGGCCACCTCCAGGGGCAGGCGCAGCGGGCGGGGGGCCGCGCTGCGCAACATGATCCGTTCGGTGCCGTCCGCGTCCCGGGTGCGTTCCACGAGAACGTCGGGGTCGGGGCCCGCGCCGGGCGAGGCACGCAGGACGCCCGTGAACCGCACCTGACCGGCCTCGGTCATCAGGGCCTGCACCACCAGCGGTTCGCGCCCGGCGACCCGGACCTGGCAGCGGGAGAGCAGGCGTCGGCCCGCGCGGTAGAACCCTTCCAGGCCGCGCCCGCTCAGCTGGCCCTGGGCGGTCGAGATCGCCAGCCCGGGGAGGGCCACGCAGATCAAGGCGTCGTGGGTCGGGGGCAGCTCCGCCAGGCCGCGTGTGCCGGGCTGCGCCGCCGCGCGCGGGACTCCCCAAATGGCCGGCTGGACGCGCTGCGGACTGACCGGGGCGGGGCGTGGTGGACCGGTGCGTCTGGTGGCGGCCGGGGCGGTTTCGAAGGGGGGCGAGGGGGCGAGGGGTGGGGAGCTGAGAGCCGTGGTGTTGAGTGCTGCGGGGTTGAGGGCTGTGGGGTCGCCGGTGGTACAGGGCGGAGTCTGCTGGTGCATGGGGCGGCTTCCTCTGCGCTCTGAGGGCCTCGGGCGGGTGCGGTGCCTGACGCGTGCTCCGGAGGGGCACGTGAGGGGCGCGGGGGTGGCCCGTCCGAGTGCTCCGCCACTCAGGTGAACGGTGCGGGGCTCGCCGGGGTCACGCCTGTGGCCGGGCGAGCCGTCCGAATGGCGGCTGGACGGACGGCGTGTTCACGTGTCTTCGCCTCCGGCCTCGCTCCTCGGGGCAGCTGCGGCCGATCGGCTCGCGCCCCGGCCGTGTGTGCCGTCCTTCACCGCGGCTCGTGTGCCGTCCTTCACCGCGGCTCGTGTGCCGTCCTTCACCGCGGCTCGTGAGCGGGTGCGTGCCGACGGTCCGGACGGGCCGGGACGGGCGTCGCCGGTCCGGGCCGTCGGCGGGCGGGTCCCGTCCGCGGCTCGGCGGGCCGGGCCCGACGCGTCGGGCCGTGATCGGCGCCGACGGCGTGACGGCGTCTCCGTCTCCGCCTCAGCCTCCGCCGAGGACCGGCTGTCCGCCTCATCGGTCACCGCAGGTGGCAGCGTGGTGCCCGTCCGGTCGTGCTTCGTCGGCCGACCGGCCCTCCGGGCGTCGGCCCGCGCCGTGTCACCGCTGTCCTCCCTGTCGCTGGGGTGCTCCAGGTCCTCCGCCGCCCGCGCGCCCCCGCTCGCTGTTCCGGCCGTCCCGTCGTCGGCCTGTGCCTCCCCGGCGTCCTGCTTCTCCCCCGGCCCCCGGTCCCCGGCGGTGGGTTCCGCGGTCCGTGACGGTGTCCGTGTACGCGCGCGTTCCTCGCGCTCCGTGCGCAGGCAGCGGCGGACCGACTCCGGGTCCAGTCCCTCGTTGCAGGCCTGGTGGAGCAGGCGGGCGAACAGGTACTCGGGGTCGGCGCCCAGTGCCATGGCGAGGGCTTCGCGGGCCTCCAGTCCGTCACCGGTCGACCAGGCCACCCAGCCCGCGAGGGTGAGCGGCGCGGCCGCGTGCTCCCCGTACGGGCCGACGCAGCGGCGGGCGAGGGCGCGCCACAGCCTCAGCGCCGGACCGGCCTCGTCCCCCTCCATCCACTCGGCCGCGCGGTCGCGGGTGGTGCGGTCCTGCAGGCCGAGGATCAACGAGGCCGCCTCTTGGTGGTCGAGGAGTCCGTCGTCCCGGAGGTCGGCGGCGGGAGCGGCCCCGGGGGCCAGGGGTGCGGCGGCGAACCGCCGCAGGACCCGCCCGGCGAGTTCCAGGGTGTCCTCGGCCACCGCCGCGCGGCTCGACTCGTCGAGGATCCTGGGCACCAGGGCGCGGCCGGCGGCGTCGAGCGCGGCCTCCTGCTCCCGCGCGGCGGAGTTCTCCCAGGGGAGCAGCCGGGCATGCAGCTCCCGCAGTGTGCCGCGTACCTGGAGGCCGGCGTAGGTCGCCGCGGCGGCCAGCACGGAGGTGCCCGGCAGTCCCATGGGCCATCCGTCGTCGGGGCAGCAGACGTCGGTGGGGCAGCAGTAGGACCAGAAGCGGCCCCCGGAGATGCACAGGGCCTCGATCACCGGGACGTCGAGGTGGCCGCACTCCGTGCGCAGCTTGTGGGCCAGCGGCTGGAGCCGGCGCATGACGTCCTGCCCGGACTCGCCGGCCGCCGGCTCCTGGCAGAGGAACGCGACCATCTGCTCGGGCTTGGCGCCCCTGCGCTCACCGCCGGTGATCAGGCCGTGCGCCAGCTGCCGGGCCGCCGAGGGCCAGTCGCCGCCGTTCGCGGGGATGCCGAGCCTGGCCCGGCCGCCGAACCGGCCACGGCCGTCCTGATCGTGCAGGGCGACCAGGACGATGGAGTCCTCGGGCCGATACCCGAGCAGATAGGGCAGGGCGTCGGCGAGCTCCGCCGGAGTGCGCAGGGTGATCTGGTGCTCGGGGCCGGGCCCGTCGTACGCGATGTCACCGTTCTCGAAGGGGCCGGTCGCTTCGCTGTGATTCGTCATGCGCCGACGATCTCGCGGAAATCGGCATTCCGCTTTGACCTGTGGATAAGTCGGACCAGGGACACGTCAAGCCAGCGCCGGGACACCCCGCCCCGCCCCGATTGTCAGTGCCGTCCTGTTGTATGGACGCATGGAGCACACGAGCAACGCGGAACTCCGGGCGGCGGCCGACGCGGTCCTCGCCCGCCTCGTCGGGGACGGCACGGGCGCGGCCCGGCTGCGCGAGGACCAGTGGCGGGCGATCGAGGCGCTGGTCGCCGAGCGCCGCCGGGCCCTGGTCGTGCAGCGCACGGGCTGGGGCAAGTCCGCGGTGTACTTCGTGGCCACCTCCCTGCTGCGCTCACGGGGAAGCGGCCCCACCGTGATCGTCTCCCCGCTGCTCGCGCTCATGCGCAATCAGGTCGAGGCCGCGGCCCGGGCCGGCATCCACGCCCGCACGATCAACTCGGCGAACACCGAGGAGTGGGACACCGTCCAGGCCGAGATCAACGAGGGCACGGTGGACGTCCTGCTGGTCAGCCCGGAGCGGCTCAACAACCCCGACTTCCGTGATCAGGTGCTGCCCGAGCTGGCGGCGGCCACCGGGCTGCTCGTCGTGGACGAGGCGCACTGCATCTCCGACTGGGGACACGACTTCCGCCCGGACTACCGGCGGCTGCGCACCATGCTCACCGAGCTGCCGCCCGGCGTACCGGTCCTCGCGACCACCGCGACCGCCAATGCCCGGGTGACGGCCGACGTGGCCGAGCAGTTGGGGACCGGCGACGCCGCGGGTGCCCTGGTCCTGCGTGGTCCACTGGACCGGGAGAGCCTCAGCATGGGTGTGCTGCGGCTGCCGGACGCCGCGCACCGGATGGCCTGGCTCGCCGACCACCTCGACGACCTCCCCGGTTCCGGCATCATCTACACGCTCACCGTGGCCGCCGCCGAGGAGGTCACCGCCTTCCTGCGGAACCGCGGGCACACGGTCGCGTCCTACACCGGCCGGACGGAGAACGCCGACCGCCAGCAGGCCGAGGACGACCTGCTGGCGAACAAGGTCAAGGCCCTGGTCGCCACCTCGGCCCTCGGCATGGGCTTCGACAAGCCCGACCTCGGCTTCGTCGTGCACCTCGGTTCGCCCTCCTCCCCCATCGCCTACTACCAGCAGGTGGGCCGCGCGGGCCGCGGTGTCGAGCACGCCGAGGTGCTCCTGCTTCCGGGCAAGGAGGACGAGGCCATCTGGGAGTACTTCGCCTCGCTCGCCTTCCCCTCGGAAGAGCTGGTGCGCCGCACCCTCGACGTGCTCGCCCGGGCGCAGGGGCCGGTCTCGCTGCCCGCCCTGGAGCCCCAGGTCGAGCTGCGCCGTTCCCGTCTGGAGGCCATGCTCAAGGTGCTGGACGTGGACGGCGCGGTCAAGAGGGTCAAGGGCGGCTGGGTCTCGACCGGTCAGCCGTGGACGTACGACGCGGAGCGCTACGACTGGGTCGCGCGGCAACGGGCCGCCGAGCAGCAGTCGATGCGGGAGTACGCGGCCACGACGGGCTGCCGGATGGAGTTCCTGCAGCGCCGGCTCGACGACGAGAGCGCCAAGCCCTGCGGCCGCTGCGACAATTGTGCGGGCGTCCGGTTCACCGCCGACATGTCCACGACGGCCCTGGACGCCGCCCGGGTGGACCTCGGCCGGGCCGGGGTGGAGGTGGAGCCGCGGCGCATGTGGCCGACGGGCCTGCCCGCGATCGGCGTCGATCTCAAGGGGCGTATCCCGGCGGGCGAGCAGGCTTCGACGGGGCGTGCGCTGGGGCGCCTGTCCGACATCGGCTGGGGCAACCGGCTGCGGCCGATGCTCACCCCGCACGCGCCCGACGGCCCCGTGCCGGAAGATGTGGCCCGCGCCGTGGTGGGCGTGCTGGCCGACTGGGCGAAGGGTCCGGGCGGCTGGGCCGCGGCCGCGCCGGACGCGCAGGACCGCCCGGTCGGTGTCGTCACCATGACGTCGCGCAGCAGGCCCCGGCTCATCCACTCCCTGGGCGCGCACATCTCGCAGATCGGCCGGCTGCCGCTGCTGGGCACCGTGGAGTACACCGAGGACGCCCACCGGATGTCCCGGAGCAACAGCGCCCAGCGCCTCAAGGCCCTCGACGGAGCCCTGACCGTGCCGCCTGCTCTGGCCTCGGAGCTGGCCGACGCCGCGGGCCCGGTGCTCTTGGTGGACGACTGCACCGAGACCGGCTGGACCCTCGCGGTCGCCGCCCGGCTGCTGCGAAGAGCCGGCGCGCGGGCGGTGTTGCCGCTGGTCCTCGCCGTGCAGGGCTGAGCGGCACCAGGCGTCGCCGGGCACATCCCTGGGTAGGGATATAAGGCGCGGGTCGCCTGATAACGCCCGGCGGCTCCAATTGCTCGTTGCCGCATCCCGGTTCGACAGGAAGAATTGAAGTCCGCTCCCCGCGCGGCTCGGCCGTGATCCGGTAGGGCCCTGCCGCGGTGCGGGCTCCCCGCATCCGACCCCGCCCGCAGTGTGGGCGCGTAGCCGAAGGGAGGAACGTGACCTTCGGATTCGCTCCGTCCTCGGCGGCCTCGCTGCCGACGTCCGCCGCCTCCGCCCAGCGTGTGCTCGAACCCTCGGAGTGGGCGGCCGCGGGCATTCCGCTGCTGCGCAACCCGCGGGAGGTCGTCAGCGGGCTGCACGCCCGGCACCACCCGGGTCCGTCCACCGCCGTGGTCGCGGTCCTCGATCCGGACGAGCGGCTGCGGGCGAGCGCCTCGTTCCGCCACCGTCCGGCGCCCGCCGACGGCTGGATGTTCCGCAACGCGCTCCTGGCCCAGTTGCGCCGGGTCATCCCGCACGATCTGCGGCGCCGCACTCCGGTGCGCACCGCCGTACTGCTCTACTGCCGTGAGGGCGACGCGCGTTGGACGGAGGAGGACGGCGCCTGGATGTGGGGCCTGCGTGACGCGTGCACCCTGCATGGGCTGCGCTGCGGCGCGTACATCACCCTGACCCGGGACGGCTGGCAGGTCCTCGGCGAGGGGCGCGGTGGGCGTCGCCCGAACTCCGGCTCGGCGCCGGAGCCCTTCGGCGCGGCCGAGGCGGCGCCCCCGGCGCCCCGGACCGGAGGGGCGGCTTCCGACGTTCTGCGCCGCGCGGCGGCCCGCTGACGCCGACTCCGCACGGAAGCCAGCTGACTCCGCCCGTCGGCTCCGGCTGCTGACCGCTTCCCGCCGTGGCGGCCGCCGCCGGGATGTCGTCCGGGCGCGCCCGACGCCCCAGCCACTCCGGTGGCGCCCACGGCATCGGCGTCCCGGACCCGTAAGAGACCGCGGACCAGGGCCGGATGGGACTGGGACCACGGACGAGTACGGGACCGAGTACGGCACCGCAGTCCGCTGCGAGCCATGTCCGGTCACTTCACACGCCGACGGCGCCCCGGACGCCGTCTCAGCCGTCGCGGTCCGCGATCAGCGGTCTGCGGTCAGCCGCCCGCGCCGCGCCCACCGCACGCGAAGCAGCCGCCGTGCGGTGACTCCGCCACGACGGCTGTCGTGCCGTACTCCCCCGGAAGGGCCGGCGCCCGAGCCGGAAGCGGCTCAGACGCCCGCGCCCAGCACCGAGTTGATCTGCTGCGGGTCCCCGCAGACGATCAGCAGCGTGCCGGCCTGGGAGTGTGCCTGCGGCAGGGCCGAGGCGAGGACGTCGGTGCCGCCGTTGACGGCGACCACGACGACCGGACGGGACGCCGCACGGGCGGCGCCGGCAGTGTCCGTGTAGAACACGTCGTCGCCCGCGTCGTGCTGCGCCCAGTAGGACGTCTCGCCGAAGGACAGCTCGTGGGCGGCCCAGGGGTGGGGGTCGCCGGTGGTGATCACCAGCACGTCCCCGGGGGTGCGACCCGACTCCAGGAGCAGGTCGACCGCTTCCTCGGCGGCGTCGATCGCTCCCTCGGCCGAGGCGGGGATCAGCTGGATCTGCGGTGCCGCCGGGGCGGCGGGGACAGCCGGAGCCGATGGCGCCGGCTTGGTCGCGGCCATTTCCCGGGGCATGCGTTGCGCCGGCGGCGCCGGCCGCACAGGGCCGGGGCGACCGGGGCGCGGCGCAGCCGCAGGGCGGGGGCCGGGTACGGGACGGGGGGTCGGCGCGGTGCGGCCGGTGGCCGAAGTGGCGCGGGGACCCTGGGCACTCTCGTGAATCTGAGGCTCCTCGGGAAGGAGAGGCATGAGCTGATGTTTATCAAACATTGGTGCGGCCCGCGTCGGCGGGTGGCACATCGGGGCGGGCGGAGTCGTCAGAAGTCGAAGCCGAGTTGGCCCTCGATCTCCGGAACGCCTCCGTCCATCCAGACACGGGTCTTCTTGAGGTGCCGCCAGCGCGGCAGCGCATCAAGATACGCCCACGACAGCCGGTGGTACGGGGTGGGCCCCCGCTCCTCCAGCGCGGCCTTGTGCACGGGTGACGGGTATCCGGCATTGGCCGCAAAACCGAAGTCTGCATGGTCGAGGCCCAGTTCGGCCATCATTTTGTCGCGATAGACCTTGGCGATCACCGAGGCCGCCGCGACAGCCACGCACGACTGGTCGCCCTTGATCACCGTGCGGACCGTCCAGGGGGCGCCGAGATAGTCGTGCTTGCCGTCGAGGATGACCGCGTCCGGGCGGACCGGCAGCGCCTCCAGGGCACGCATCGCCGCGAGCCGCAGCGCCGCGGTCATCCCGCGGCCGTCGATCTCCTCCGGCGAGGCGTGCCCGAGGGCGTACGCCGTCACCCACTGCCGCAGTTCCGCGGCCATCTCGGTGCGCCGCTTGACGGTGAGCAGTTTGGAGTCGGTGAGGCCCATGGGGGGCCGGCGCAGTCCGGTGACCGCCGCGCAGACGGTGACGGGGCCGGCCCAGGCGCCGCGCCCCACCTCGTCGACACCGGCGATGACCTTGGCTCCGGTCGTGGCGCGCAGGGAGCGCTCGACGGTGTGAGTGGGTGGTTCGTACGGCATGGCGCCCTCAGCCTACGCCGCCGGGATCCGGCTGTGACACCCCGGTCCCCCGGCGTTCCCGGTGCCCCGTGGGGCGCGGCGGTCAGGGCGCGGCCGGGCGCAGCAGCGGCATCATCAACTGGTCGATCATCTCTTCCAGATCCTGGTCCGTCCATTCGCTCGTGCACATCTTCGAGCGGTACATCATCATCGCCGGGATGGCGTCGAAGACATAGCCGTTGGCCGCGTCCGGCCGCACCTCGCCCCGCCTTATCCCTCGTGTGACGACTTCGCGGAGCAGCCTGATGGTCGGCTCCACGACGGCGTCGAAGATCACTCCATGGAAGCGCTCCACCTGGGTCGCGTCGCATTCGTGAACCACGGCCTGCAGGGCGGTGCCGGGGCGCGAGAACATCGCCTCGCGGGCCCGCAGGCACAGCGCGAGCAGGTCCTCGCGCACGCTTCCGCGGTCCGGGACGCCTCCGACGGGCGGCAGTCCGGTCTGCAGGGCGTCCGCGACGAGGTCCTCCTTGGTGGGCCAGCGGCGGTAGACGGCGGCCTTGCCCGTCTGGGCGCCGGCCGCCACGCCTTCCATGGTGAGGCCCTTCCAGCCGACCGTGCCGAGTTGGTCCAGCGCGGCATCGAGGATCGCACGTTCGAGCACGGCGCCGCGCCGACGGGGGGAAGCCGTCCGGGCGGGGGCGTCCGCCCGGCGCGAGGTAACCATCTGTCGCCTCCAGCGAGCAGGGAGCGGATTCTTCGGGGTGGGAGGCCGAACGGCGGCGGGGGGGGACGCGCCGCGTGACGGAGCCACCGAGTGAACGCTTGCGTTCACTAGCGGGGACTCACTACCGTTGGCCCGGCAGTGAACGGAACCGTTCACTAAAGCTGGCGTGGGGGACCCATGGCGACAACCTCTCAAGTGATCCAGAACCAGGAACCGGGGGCGGCCCGCCGGGCGGGACATCCCGGACTCGCGCTCACCGTCATCGCGGCCTGCCAACTGATGGTGGTACTCGACGCGACGATTGTGAACATCGCGCTCCCGCACATTCAAGACGCGCTCGACTTCAGCACCACCGACCTCACCTGGGTCGTCAGCGCCTACACGCTCACCTTCGGCGGTCTGCTGCTCCTGGGCGCCCGGGCCGGTGACATCCTCGGCCGCCGCCGGGTCTTCATGACGGGCATCCTGCTGTTCACCTTCGCCTCGCTGCTCGGCGGGGTCTCCCAGGAGCCCTGGCAGTTGCTGACCGCGCGCGCCCTGCAAGGGGTGGGCGGCGCGATCGCCTCGCCGGCCTCGCTGGCGCTGATCACGACGACCTTCCCCGAAGGCCCCGAGCGCAACCGGGCCTTCGGAGTGTTCGCCGCCGTCTCCGCCGGTGGCGGCGCCATCGGACTCCTCGCCGGCGGCATGCTCACCGAGTGGCTCGACTGGCGCTGGGTGCTCTTCGTCAACGTGCCCATCGGAGTGCTGATCGCCCTGGTCACGCCGTTGTACATCAACGAGTCCGAGCGGCACCCGGGACGCTTCGACATCTCCGGCGCGCTGACCTCGACGGTGGGCATGGCCGCTCTCGTCTACGGCTTCATCCGCGCCTCCGAGAACGGCTGGCGGGACGGTCTCACGCTCGGGTCCTTCGCGGCGGCGGTCGTCCTGCTGGCGGCCTTCGTCCTCATCGAGCGGCGCGCCAAGGAGCCGATCACACCGCTGCGCATGTTCGCCGACCGCAACCGGTCGGGCACGTACGTCATCATGCTGAGCCTGGCCGCGGCGATGTTCGGGGTGTTCTTCTACATCGTGCTGTTCGTGCAGAACGTCCTGGGCTACAGCCCGATCAAGGCGGGACTGGCCTTCCTTCCGGTGACCGCCGCGATCGCGGCGGGTGCGGGGCTGTCGCAGCGGTTCCTCCCCGCGCTCGGCCCCAAGCCGTTCATGGTCACCGGCTCGGCCCTGGCGGTGACCGGACTCTTCTGGCTGACCTTCATCAGCCCGGACAGCTCCTACCCCGGGGGCGTGCTCGGGCCGATGCTGGTGTTCGGTTTCGGGATGGGGCTGAACTTCGTCACCGTGACGGTCACCGCCGTCTCGGGTGTCGCCCCGCACGAGGCGGGCGCCGCCTCCGGGCTGCTGAACGCCACGCAGCAGGTGGGCGGCTCGCTGGGGCTGTCGATCCTGACCACGGTGTTCGGCTCGGCCACCAAGGACGAGGCGAAGAAGCAGCTGCCGAAGTTCCTCACCGAGGGGTCCGCGGAACAGAAGGCGCAGTTCGCCAGGTCCCGTCAGCTGCCCGCGCCCTGGGGGCACGAGGTGCTGGCCCACGGGATCTCGACCGCCTTCGTCCCGGCCGCCGCGATGGCCCTGCTCGGCCTGGTGACCGCCTGGCTGGTCATCCGCGTCCGCAAGAGCGATCTGGCGGCCCTGGCCGGAACGGCGGGCCCGGGGATCGGCTGACGACGGCACCGCGCGGGCCGACCGGAACCACGCACCGCCGAACGCCACGGGAAGGCGTCCGCGACCGCCCGGCCGACCCGCGCACCGCCGCCGCCCACCACCGGCCAGGAAAGCTCCGCCACTGGGCCGGAACCCGGCCACCGCCGCCGCCAGGGCGGCCACGACCACCACCGCCGGCAGCACAGCGAGTACAGTCCACTCCCGCCCTCTCATGTCCCACCCACCTCCGAGTCCCCCGCCCGTCACCACCGGCCCCCGCCCCGGCGGCGACGGACCGACACCAGCACAACGGGCTCCGGTCACGCAGAGTTCCCGGCGGACACGGACAGTTCGCACGGCTCAGGCCGGCAGCGGCACCCAGTCGGGCAGCGCCTCCGTGTCGCGAACCCACTCGGCCGGTGGCGCGCCCGCCTCCCCGGCGGCCAGGACGCCGCCCACGATGGCGCAGGTGGTGTCCACGTCACCGCCGACCTGGGCGGTCCTCCAGAAGGCGCCCTCGAAGTCACCGAGGGACCGGGCGGCCGACCAGAGCGCGAAGGGCACGGTGTCATGGGCGCTCGTCCGCCGTCCGCAGCCCAGGACCGCCGCGACGGTGGTCGCGTCGCCGTAGTCGAGCATGCCCCGGGCGCGGCGCAGCCCGGCCCCGACCGCGCTGCGGCCCGGTACGAGGGCGATCACGCCGTCGAGCAGCGCCCCGGCGCTCGGCGGACCGCCGGGGGCGGCGACCAGGGCGGCGGCCGCGGCGACGGCCATGGCCCCCACGACGGCCTCGCGGTGCTGGTGGGTGGGGTAGGCCGAGATCTCCGCCTGATGCGTGGCCTGCTCGGGGTCGTCCGCGTACCAGGCGCCCAGGGGCGCGATCCGCATCGCGGCGCCGTTGCCCCAGGAGCCCCGGCCGTTGAAGAGCGCGGCGGCCAGCTCCCGCCAGTCCCCGCCCTCCCGGACGAGGCGCAGCAAGCGGTTGACCGCGGGGCCGTAGCCCCGGTCGAAGTCGTGGTGATGGGCGAAGGACCGGGCCAGCGCGTCCTGGTCGATGCGGTGGTGGGCGGCGAGGACGGCGACCACGGAGCAGGCCATCTCGGTGTCGTCGGTCCACTGCCACGGGCCGGGCGGCAGCTCGCGGCGCTTGAGGAGGGGGTAGTTCGCCGGTACGAAGAACTGGGAGCCGAGCGCGTCGCCCACCGCGAGTCCGCGGGCGGCGGCCAGGGCGCGTTCCAGGCGCCCGCCGGGAGAGAAGTCAGAGGTCATCGCTGGGTCACTCTATCCAGTGGTCATCCGATGGTCCCGAACGGCGCCGGGTCGCGCCAGCGCTTGAACGGCCGGTCCATGGCGTATCTGTCGTCGTCCCCGAGGACGAGCATCCGCATCTCGGCGTTCCCGGGGTTGGACAGGCACTCGAATTCCGCGACCGTCCAGTGGAACCAGCGCATGCAGAACAGCCGCATGGCCAGGCCGTGGGTCACCAGGAGCACGTTCGGCGGGTGGTCGGGGGCCTCGAAGCTGCGGAAGAGGCTCTCCAGGAAGCCGCCGACCCGGTCGTAGACGTCGGCGCCGGACTCCCCCTGGGCGAACCGGTAGAAGAAGTGCCCGTAGGCGTCCCGGTACGCCTTCTGGAGGCGTACGTCGTCACGGTCCTGCCAGTTCCCCCAGTCCTGCTCGCGCAGCCGGGGCTCCTCGCGTACCCGTATGAGATCGGGGTCGAGGTGGAAGTGCTGGAGGGTCTCGTGGGTGCGGCGGTAGGGGGAGACGTACACGCTCACGCGTTCCCGGCCGAACAGGTCGCGCAGTTCCTTGCCGGTCGCCTCGGCCTCCCGGCGGCCCCGCTCGGTCAGGGCCAGAGCGTGGTCGGGCTCCCGCTCGTAGACGGAGTCGTCGGTGTTGCCCGTCGACTCGCCGTGCCGGACAAGAACGATGCGCCGTGGTCGTGCCATGCCAAAACACTAGATCGGGTGACGTCCGATCGAAGACTCGAGCGGCCCCCGTACGGCGTAGGTCACACGGTCCAGGTGGGCTCCAGGTCCACGAGGGCGCCGGTCAAGGCGGCGACGTCGGACTCGGTGCGGGCGCGCAGGGCGAGCCGCTCCACCCGCTCGGTGCGGTACTTGCCGTGCTCGGCGGAGGACTGCCACATCGACAGGACCAGGAACTCGTCGCCCGGCGCCTCGCCGAACAGGCCGCGGACCATGCCGGGCGAACCGGCCATCGCCGGGTTCCACACCTTCTCCTGCATCAGCGTGAAGTGCTCGGCGTGCTCCGCGTGCACCCGGCACAGCGCCACCCGCACCAGATCCGCGTCGGTGAAGCGCGGCTGGAAGCCCGTCTTCACGTCGAAGCGGTGATCGAAGAGCCGTACCCTGGCGTCCTTGAACGTGCCGGCCTGGGCGGCCGCCAGCCGGTCGTGCGAGCGGGCCATGAAGGAGTCGTAGAAGGCGCGGCTCTCCCAGAAGGCGAACACATGGGCCACGCCCTGCCGGCCGCGGCTCCAGCCACCCCCCTGTCCCCGAAACCCCGGCTCCCCCAGAAGCCCCGCCCACTTCCGCTGCCCCCGCTCGAAGCCGCGGCGGTCCACCACGGTGCAGCGAATCCACTTGACCAGCACCGCGCCATCGTACGGCCCTCGGCGTGGCGTCGGTCACTTTCCTGGGGACAGCGCCCGCGCAGGGGTCCGCGCGCGCGTGGCACGATGGACAACGAGCGCTCCCCATCCGGTGGTTGGGACAGACGAGGGCGCGTGAGGACGGGGAAGGGGAGGTCCGTTGAGCGGGCTCAGCAAAGGGATCCGCAAGGTCGAGGTCGCACTGAAGTGGGACCCCAGTCCGACGGGGCAGCCGCCCACCGATCTGGACATCGTGGCGGGCACCTACCTGGCGGGCGATCCGTACGGCGCGCCGGACTACCTGGTGCACTTCGACAGCCGCTCGCCCGACGGCACGATCTATCTGAACCGGGACAGCACGGACGGCAAGGGCTTCGGCTGGGACGAGGTCATGACGCTGGAGCTGGACCGGCTCTCCGAGCGGTACGCGCGCGTGGTGATCGGTGTGGTCGTCCAGCAGGCCGCCGGGCACCGCCCCTTCGCGGGCGTGCTCGATCCGGGGCTGCGCATCCGCGAGGGGTACACCGTGCTGGCCGAGGACGACTTCGGCGGTGTACCGCGGGCGACCGCGGCCGCCGTCGCCGAGTTCGCCCGGGACGAGTCCGGGAGCTGGCAGTTCCGCTCCGGCGTCCACGGCTTCGAGGGCGACCCGGCGGACTTCACCGGCGTGATGGGCCGCGCGCACCGGCCGTGACCGCAGACGTGGGAAACAGGTAAGGGGCGCCGGCCATGGCCGGCGCCCCTTACCTGTCAGCCTTTCACCTCACGGCACGGCCGTCAGGTCAGCTGCAGCCGCTCGTCGAGCCGCAGCCCTCGCAGATGTAGCACGAGCCGGCGCGCTGCATCTTGGTGCCGCAGGAGAAGCAGAGCGGGGCGTCGGCCTGGATGCCCAGCTGCATCTCGACCAGCTCGGCGCTGGTGTGCGCCTGCTTCGGGGCGGGCGCGGCCGCCTCGGTCTCGGCCTTCGGGGTGGCGACGGCCTTCAGGTCGGTCTGCCGCGGCGCGGACTGGGCCAGGCCCTCCACGTCGACGTCCTCGTCGATCGGCTCGTACGAACCGGTCTCCAGGTGGCGCTGGCGCTCCTCGGCGGAGTGGATGCCGAGCGCGGAGCGCGTCTCGAAGGGCAGGAAGTCCAGCGCCAGGCGGCGGAAGATGTAGTCGACGATCGACTGCGCCATCCGCACGTCCGGGTCGTCGGTCATGCCGGCCGGCTCGAAGCGCATGTTGGTGAACTTCGAGACGTACGTCTCCAGCGGCACGCCGTACTGGAGGCCGACGGAGACCGCGATGGAGAAGGCGTCCATCATGCCCGCGAGGGTCGAGCCCTGCTTGGACATCTTGAGGAAGACCTCGCCGAGACCGTCGTCCGGGTAGGAGTTGGCGGTCATGTAGCCCTCAGCGCCGCCGACGGTGAAGGAGGTCGTGATGCCGGGCCGGCCCTTCGGGAGACGCTTGCGGACCGGGCGGTACTCGACGACCTTCTCGACCTTGGGCTGCTGCTTCTCCTCGGCGGCCGCGGGCTTCTTCTCGGAGTCCTTGGTCTTGGCGGAGAGCGGCTGGCCGACCTTGCAGTTGTCGCGGTAGATCGCGAGCGCCTTGACGCCCAGCTTCCACGCCTCGTAGTAGATCTCCTCGACCTCCTCGACGGACGCCGTCTCCGGCATGTTGACCGTCTTGGAGATCGCGCCGGAGATCCAGGGCTGGATCGCGGCCATCATGCGGACGTGGCCCATCGGGGAGATGGTGCGCTCGCCCATGGCGCAGTCGAACACCTCGTAGTGCTCCTGCTTGAGACCGGGGGCGTCGATCACATTGCCGTTCTCGGCGATGTGGGCGACGATCGCCTCGATCTGCTCCTCCTGGTAGCCCAGGCGGCGCAGGGCCTGCGGGACGGTGCCGTTGACGATCTGCATCGAGCCGCCGCCGACCAGCTTCTTGAACTTGACCAGCGCGAGGTCGGGCTCGACACCGGTGGTGTCGCAGGACATCGCCAGGCCGATGGTGCCGGTCGGCGCCAGGACGGACGCCTGGGAGTTACGGAAACCGTTCTTCTCGCCGAGGCGCAGCACGTCCTGCCATGCCTCGGTGGCGGCGGCCCACACCGGGGTGTCCAGGTCGTCCATGCGGTGGGCGGTGGCGTTGGCGTCGGAGTGCTGCTTCATGACGCGCTGGTGCGGCTGGGCGTTGCGGGCGTAGCCGTCGTACGGGCCGACGACCGCGGCCAGCTCGGCGGAGCGCTTGTAGGCGGTGCCGGTCATCAGGGAGGTGATGGCACCGGCGAGCGCGCGGCCGCCGTCGGAGTCGTAGGCGTGGCCGGTCGCCATCAGCAGGGCGCCGAGGTTGGCGTAGCCGATGCCGAGCTGGCGGAAGGCGCGGGTGTTCTCGCCGATCTTCTGGGTCGGGAAGTCCGCGAAGCAGATCGAGATGTCCATCGCGGTGATGACCAGCTCGACGACCTTGGCGAAGCGCTCGGACTGGAAGGACTGGCTGCCCTTGCCGTCGTCCTTGAGGAACTTCATCAGGTTCAGCGAGGCGAGGTTGCAGGACGTGTTGTCCAGGTGCATGTACTCGCTGCACGGGTTCGAGCCGTTGATGCGGCCGGACTCCGGGCAGGTGTGCCAGTGGTTGATGGTGTCGTCGTACTGGATGCCCGGGTCGGCGCAGGCCCAGGCGGCCTCGGCCATCTTGCGGAAGAGGGACTTGGCCTCGACCTCTTCGATGACCTCGCCGGTCATCCGGGCGCGCAGGCCGAACTTGCCGCCCTGCTCGACCGCCTTCATGAACGTGTCGTTCACGCGGACGGAGTTGTTGGCGTTCTGGTACTGGACGGACGTGATGTCGTCGCCGCCCAGGTCCATGTCGAAGCCCGCGTCGCGCAGGGCGCGGATCTTCTCCTCCTCCTTGACCTTGGTCTCGATGAAGTCCTCCACGTCGGGGTGGTCGACGTCGAGGATGACCATCTTGGCGGCGCGGCGGGTGGCACCGCCGGACTTGATGGTGCCGGCCGAGGCGTCGGCGCCGCGCATGAAGGAGACGGGACCGGAGGCGTTGCCGCCGGAGGAGAGCAGTTCCTTGGAGGAGCGGATGCGGGAGAGGTTCAGGCCGGCGCCGGAGCCGCCCTTGAAGATCATGCCCTCTTCCTTGTACCAGTCGAGGATCGACTCCATGGAGTCGTCGACGGACAGGATGAAGCAGGCGGAGACCTGCTGGGGCTGCGGGGTGCCCACGTTGAACCAGACGGGGCTGTTGAAGCTGAAGATCTGGTGCAGGAGGGCGTACGCCAGCTCGTGCTCGAAGATCTCGGCGTCGGCGGGCGAGGCGAAGTACTTGTAGTCCTCACCGGCCTTCCGGTACGTCTTCACGATGCGGTCGATCAGCTGCTTGAGGCTGGTCTCGCGCTGCGGGGTGCCGACGGCACCGCGGAAGTACTTGCTGGTGACGATGTTGACCGCGTTCACCGACCAGAAGTCGGGGAACTCGACGCCACGCTGCTCGAAGTTGACCGAGCCGTCGCGCCAGTTGGTCATGACGACGTCACGGCGCTCCCAGCTCACCTCGTCGTACGGGTGCACGCCCGGGGTGGTGTGGATGCGCTCGATCTGCAGTCCCTTGTTCCCCGCCTTGCCGCCCTTGGCGCGGGAACCTCGTGCCGGACCGCTCGCCGTCTCTGTCATGCCGCCTCCCTGTACGGGCAAAACGCCCTGAAGTGCCCCGATGTTCCGGGGACACGGTGTGCTGTCTGGTACTGCGGGCATCCCGGTCGCTGCCGCCCGCAGCCGTCTTCCTCGCCGCCGCCGGGCCGGCCCGGACCCGCGGTCCGGACCGGCCCGCCGATCAGTCGGCGGCGCGCGCGGGCACGGGGACGTCAGGCGTCCCACCGCGTCCGCGATCGTCTTCCTGGTTCCCCGTGACGGCGTCGTCGCCGTCCTCGCGCTCCGCGGCGGGGCGCCGCGTCTCTTCCCTGAGTTCCGCGATGGCGGACTCGAAGTCCTCCAGCGAGTCGAACGCCCGGTACACGGACGCGAACCGCAGGTAGGCGACGAGGTCCAGCTCCTTCAGGGGGCCGAGTATGGCCAGCCCCACCTCATGGGCGGCGACCTCGGCGCTTCCGCTGGCCCGCACGGCCTCCTCGACCCGCTGGCCGAGCTGGGCGAGCGCGTCCTCCGTGACCGGCCGCCCCTGGCACGCCTTGCGCACGCCGTTGATGACCTTGGTACGGCTGAACGGCTCGGTGACTCCGGCCCGCTTGACCACCATGAGCGAACACGTCTCGACGGTGGTGAACCGGCGGGAGCAGTCGGGGCACTGGCGGCGCCTGCGGATCGACGTGCCGTCGTCCGTCGTACGACTGTCGACGACACGGCTGTCGGGGTGCCTGCAGAAGGGGCAGTGCATGGCTCCAACCCTCCTCACAGCAGACTCATGGGCCTCGCCGGACCTCAGGAGTCCCGCGAAGCAGCCCCAAGCATAGGCGATGACCGGAGGGCCGGAGACCCGGGGGAACACAACTTGTGGGCTGCTGTAGCCATCCAACCACTACATGTAGGGATCGGCTCGTACGCGCGCCGCGCCCCGCACGTGTCGTGCGGGCGTGGCGACACAGCGTGACCCGGGACGGGTGGCGGACACCACGGCGAACACGCCGGTGCCCGTCCGTTCCGCCCGGCTCGGGCAGGGATTACCGTGAGCGCCGGGCGGAGGAGCGGCGGGACTGCGCGGCCCGGCGGCACCGGCACTCGGTCGGCTCGCGGTCGGCACTCGGCCGACGGGGCGGCTCGATGCGGCCGGTGGCACACCGGGGCGGCGCCCGCGGGGGCGCGTCCCGGCGGTGAAGAGTACAGCGATCGGCCCTTTTGTCCGACGGCCGCCACGTCAGCCATACACCCATTCACAAGATCAAGTCAGGCGATTCCCGCTTTTTCACTCGAACGTGTGTTTGGCGCAACCTTTCGAAAGCAACTACCGTTGTGCCGGAGGGAGACCATCGAGAGGGGCCGACGACGTGACCACCACCGCAGACAGTGCGACCATCACTGCCCAGGACCGCCTCCAGGGCCGATTCGAGCCGGTGCATGCGATGAACGAAGCCGCGAGTCCCGAGGGGCAAAAGCGCTCCCTCCCGGGCCGACCTCCAGGCATCCGGGCGGACAGCTCGGGCCTCACCGACCGGCAGCGCCGGGTGATCGAGGTCATCAGGGACTCGGTCCAGCGGCGCGGCTACCCGCCGTCCATGCGGGAGATCGGCCAGGCCGTGGGGCTGTCGAGCACCTCTTCGGTGGCTCACCAGCTGATGGCACTGGAGCGCAAGGGCTTCCTGCGCCGCGACCCGCACCGCCCGCGCGCCTACGAGGTCCGCGGCTCGGACCAGTCCAGCACCCTGCAGGCCACGGACACTGTGGGCAAGCCGGCCGCGTCGTACGTCCCGCTCGTCGGGCGGATCGCCGCCGGTGGCCCGATCCTCGCCGAGGAGTCGGTCGAGGACGTCTTCCCCCTCCCCCGGCAGCTGGTCGGTGACGGTGAGCTGTTCGTCCTGAAGGTCGTCGGCGACTCGATGATCGAGGCCGCGATCTGTGACGGGGACTGGGTGACGGTCCGCCGCCAGCAGGTCGCCGAGAACGGCGACATCGTGGCCGCCATGATCGACGGCGAGGCCACCGTCAAGCGCTTCAAGCGCGAGGACGGCCATGTCTGGCTGCTCCCGCACAACGCGGCCTACGAGCCGATCCCCGGTGACGACGCGACCATCCTCGGCAAGGTCGTGGCCGTCCTGCGGCGCGTCTGAGCACCGCCGCGGGCGGGCCGCCGACCCGCCCCTCGATCGGGCCCCGGAACCTCTGCGCCGGTTCCGGGGCCCCATGCTGTCCGGAGCTGTCCGGTGCCGGGCGGCGAAGGGGTGGCCGAAGCCCGGCAGTGAGCCCCGATCACCCCGCTCACCTGGCCGCCGGCTCCTCCTCCGCCTGCCGGGCCGCCGCGTCGATGGCCGTCAGCGACCTGCGGACCTGATCGCGGTCGGTGGTGTACCAGAAGTCCGGCAGCGACGCCTTCAGATAGCTGCCGTAGCGGGCGGTGGCCAGGCGCGGGTCCAGGACGGCGACCACGCCCCGGTCGCCCGTGGCCCGGACCAGACGCCCGGCGCCCTGGGCCATCAGGAGGGCCGCGTGGGTCGCGGCGACGGCCATGAAGCCGTTGCCGCCGGCGTCCTCGACGGCCTTCTGGCGGGCGCTCATCAGCGGGTCGTCCGGGCGCGGGAAGGGGATCTTGTCCATGACGACCAGCTGGCAGCTGGGGCCCGGCACGTCGACGCCCTGCCACAGGGAGAGCGTGCCGAACAGGCACGTCCTCGGGTCGGCCGCGAAGTTCTTGATCAGCTCGCCCAGCGTCTCCTCGCCCTGGAGCAGCACCGGGAACTCGGGGAGGCGGGAGCGCAGCTCCTCCGCGGCGAGCTGGGCGGCCCGCATCGACGAGAAGAGGCCGAGGGTCCGGCCGCCCGCCGCCCGGATCAGCTCCGTCAGCTCGTCCAGCATGTCCCCGCGGTCGCCGTCGCGCGCGGGCCGCGCCAGATGCTTGGCGACGTAGAGAATGCCCTGCTTGCGGTAGTCGAAGGGCGAGCCGACGTCCACGCCCTTCCACTGCGGTACGTCCTCGCCCTCCGTGCCCTCCGGGGCCAGGCCGAGCGAGGCGCCGACGCCGTTGAAGTCGCCGCCGAGCTTGAGCGTCGCGGAGGTGAGCACCACGGAACGCTCCGCGAACAGCTTCTCCCGCAGCAGGCCCGACACGGACATGGGGGCGACGCGCAGGGAGGCGCCGAAGCGGTCGTGGCGTTCGTACCAGACGACGTCCCACTCGGAGCCGTTGGTGATCCGCTCCGCCACACCGTGCACGGACTCCACGGAGGCCAGCGCCTGCTTGCGCACCGCGTCCTCGTCCTGCACCGACTTGTCACGGGTCGCGCCGATCCCGGAGATCACATTGCGGGCGGCGTCCCGCAGCGCCAGCAGCGCGTAGCCGAGGTCCTCGGGGACCTCCTCCAGGCGGCCGGGCAGCGCCAGCTCCATCAGCCGCTCGAAGCCCTCGGCGGCGGTCTGCAACTGGTCGGCGGTCTTCTCGTTGACGAGTTTCGCGGCGCGGCGCACCGCGCGGTTGACCTGCCCGGGCGTGAGTTCGCCGGTGGCGACGCCGGTGACCCGGGAGACCAGTTCGTGCGCCTCGTCGACGATCAGCACCTCGTGCTGCGGGAGGACGGGGGCGCCTTCGATGGCGTCGATGGCGAGCAGGGCGTGGTTGGTGACGACGACCTCGGCGAGCTTGGCGCGCTCCCGGGCGTTCTCGGCGAAGCACTCGGCGCCGTACGCGCACTTCGAGGCGCCCAGGCACTCCCGGGAGGAGACCGACACCTGCGCCCAGGCACGGTCGGACACGCCCGGCGTGAGGTCGTCGCGGTCCCCGGTCTCCGTCTCGTCCGCCCAGTCGCGCATGCGCAGCAGGTCCTGGCCGAGCTTGCTGGTGGGCGCGGCCGCCTCGAACTGGTCGAACAGGCCCTCCTCCTCGTCCTGCGGGACCCCCTCGTGCAGGCGGTGCAGGCACAGGTAGTTCGACCGGCCCTTGAGCATGGCGAACTCCGGGCGGCGGCGCAGCAGCGGATGCAGGGCGTCGACGGTGCGCGGCAGATCCCGTTCGACGAGCTGGCGCTGCAGGGCGAGCGTGGCGGTCGCCACGACGACCCGGTCCCCGTGCGCGAGGGCGGGCACGAGGTAGCCGAGGGACTTTCCGGTACCGGTGCCGGCCTGGACCAGCAGGTGCGAGCCGTCGTCGATCGCGTCCGCGACGGCTTGGGCCATGGTCACCTGGCCGGGGCGCTCCGTACCGCCGACGGCGGCGACGGCGGCATGCAGGAGTTCGGGGAGTGAGGGCTTCGTCATAGCGCGACCACCCTACGGCCCGGCACTGACAAACGAGTACGGAAGGCCGGGACCGGGGCCAGGACCGGGGCCGGGACCTGGGGCGCGGCACGGACTCCATGCGGGGCGGGACGGTGGCGGCAGGTCACAGCAGGCCGCGCGCGCAGCGGTCGCGGAGCATGAGGGCGGCGCGCTTGCCCGGCAGGTCCACCTCGGCCGACAGCCGGAATCCGGCGGTCAGGAAGGCGGCGATGGAGGCCGCGTTGCGCAGGTCGGGCTCCGCGACGACGCGGGCGCAGGCGGGGCGCCGGTCGAGGATCAGGTCGGCGGCGGCCCTGAGCAGGGTGCCGCCGAGGCCCCGGCCCCGGTCGCCGGGGGCGCCGATGAGGAGGTGGATCCCGGTGTCGTGCGGCCTGGCCGGGTAGTGCCGGGCCAGGGGGTCGAGGTCCGCCCGGTAGATCTCCCAGTAGCTCATCGGGGTGCCGTCGAGCAGCCCGAGGCAGGGGGCGCTGCGGCCGTCCCCGGACAGCTGCGCGCGCAGGTGCTGCCGGGTCACGCTCTGCTCGCCGTCCAGCTGCCAGAACGCGGCGACCGCCGGATCGTTCATCCAGCGGCTGACGAGGGACAGGTCGCGTTCGAGCCGGACGGGGGCCAGTCGGAACGCCCCGGCGGAGGTGGGGGTCGGACCCCAGTCGTCGATGCCGTCGAGGAGGTCGTCCCCGGCGGCGGGGCCGGGGCCGGGCTCCGCGAAGAGGGCGGCGAAGTCGTCGGGCAGGTGCAGGTCGAGGGTGTCCTCGGCGTCGGTGTCCTCGGCGTCGGTGTCCTCGCCGCCCGTGTCCAGGGCGGCCGTGGTCGTGACAGCGGTGGCCGGGGCGGTGGAGGCGGGGTCCGTGACGGCGCCGGCGTCGGCGGGAGGTATGGCGCGCTCCTCTCGGAAGGTGGGCCGGTCGGCCCTCAGACGTACAGGGGGTTGGTGACGGTGACGTAGACGGACTGGGTGTCGACCGGGCCGACCAGCTCGTCGAGGCCGTGCAGGCGGGTCAGCAGGTTGGCCTTGCAGCGCAGCACCGGCGAGTCCAGCAGGCGGGCCGGGAGGGGGGAGCGGGTGCGGGCCGGACCCGTGGCGGCCTCGCGCAGGAAGCGGCGGAAGGCGGCCAGGAGCACCCGTTCGTCGGCCAGCCGCTGGGAGCCGAAGGCGCCGACGAGACCGAACACGTTGTTCAGGGCGAGGTAGTAGGCGAAACGTTCGTCCGTGACCTCGTCGGGGACGAAGGTGTCACTGCGTGCACCGATGCCCGGCAGCAGGGCGTCGAGTTCCGCGTGCCGGGAGGCGCGGAAGTAGTAGCCCTGGTTGTCGCGGTAGCGGGCGCCTACCGGCCAGCCGTCCGCGTCGAGCAGGAGCAGGGTGTTCTGCTGGTGGGCTTCCAGGGCGATGCCCGCTTCGCCGTCCAGCCACAGCACGGGGCGGACCACGTGTTCGAGGTAGCGCAGGAACCACTCGGCGGCGACGGCCCCGCTCGGCCGGCCGGTGCGCTGGGCGAGGCCGGTGACGATCTCGGCGAGCCGGGACCGCAGGGCCGGGCCGGTGCCGGGACGGCCGGACCGCTCCGCCCGGGTGCGCGGCTCCGCCTGTGCGCGGGGGCGGGGTGCGACGAGGGCGGCGACGCAGGAGACGTCGTCGGCCGGGGCGAACGGGTTGTGCCGGATCATCACGTCCAGTCCGGGCACGGGGGCGCCGTCCTGGTCGTCGACGGCCAGCCAGGCCGGGTCGCGGACGATGTCGAAGCCGGGGTGGGCGGCCCGCCAGCGCCGGGAGAGGCCGGCGCGCAGCAGGCGGTGGACCTCGACACCGCGGTGCAGTTCCTTGCGGAGGTTCTCCCGGCGCGAGTTGGTGATGCGCAGGGCCAGCGACAGTTTGAGCATGGCGGGCGCGCCGGTGCGGTGGACGGTGCGCACGGAGGAGGTGGGGTGCCAGGAGGGGCCGTGCGGGCCGAGGTCGCGCAGGAGTCCGGCGTCCAGCAGCGCCGCCGTGTCGGCGCGGTGCCGGACCTCGCGCGCCTGCCACGGGTGCAGCGGCAGGGCGGCGTGTCCCTCGGGCAGCGGCAGTCCCGCTCCGGCGAGCCGGGCCGTGAGCCGCGCGGCGGGGACGGGCCGCCCGGCTTCGGTCCAGGCGGAGTCGGTGGCGAGGACGGCGGGGGCGACCGCCATCCAGTGCAGCGGGAAGGAACCGCGTGTCTCGGGCGAGTACGGGCGGGCCTCGGCCTCCGACAGGCCCTCGCGGCTCTTGGGGGCCGGATGCAGCGGGTGGCCGAACACCAGGGCCTGTTCCGCGGAGAGGAAGAGGTCGGGCCCGTCGGCCGGGTCCTCGCGCCGGTCGCTCAGGAAGAGGGCGGTGCGCCGGACGGAGTCGGCGACGCGGGCCAGGAGATCGACGGGCGGGGCGGTCCAGGAGGACGGTGCCGGTGCGGGGGATGTTTCTGAGGTGGGCGTTTCGGGGGCGTGCGCCGCTGGGGCGTGCGCCGCCGCGGTGGACGCTTCCGCGGTGGGCGCCCCTGTGGTGGACGTCTCTGCGGCGGGCGCCGTCGAGATGGTCACGGCCGTGGCGGCGGTCGTCGTGGCGGCTTCGCGGGCGAGCAGGGCGGCGACCGTGACGGCGTCGGCCGGGCCTGCGGACTCCGGGGCGCCGGCCAGGCGCGGTGGGCCGAAGCGGTGCCAGCCGGTGGGTGACCAGTGGTGGACCGGGACGAGCAGGGCCGTTCCGGTGGCCTGGAGGGGGATACGGAGGGTGCCGTTCCCGGGGTCGGCGGTGTCCGTCTCGCGCACCCAGCAGCGCAGGAGGTTCTCCACTCCGGCGGCCTGGGCGGCCGTGTGCGGGTCGGGGTGCTCCAGGAGGTCGGTGGCCGTGCCGTGCGGCGGTTCCTGGGTGGTGTTCAAGAGGGTTCCTGGGGGTGTCGGGGTGTCGGGGTGTCGGGGTGGGGAGGTGGGGAGGTGGGGAAGGCGAGGGCGCTAGGCCCGCGCTCCGGCCGGGTGTCCGGCGGCCGCCGCGGCGATCGCGTCGGCCAGCCGGTCCAGTACGGCCTCCGCCTGCTCGTCGGTGAGGGTCAGCGGCGGCAGGAGGCGTACGACACTCGCGTGGCGGCCGCCGAGTTCGACGATCAGGCCCCGGCGCAGGCATTCCCGCTGGACGGTGGCGGCGAGTCCGGGCGCGGCGGGCAAGGGCGTACGGGCCTGCGGCAGGAAGGCGGTCGCCTGGCTGTCGTGCTGCCCGTGGGCCGCCACGGCGTCCCGCCCGGCCGCCTCCGCGCCGCCCCGCCCGTACTCCCCCGGCTCACCCGATGCACCCGATGCACCCGATGTGCTCGACTCACCCGCCGGATCGACCAGTTCCAGGCCGAGCATCAGTCCGCGGCCCCTGGCCTCGCCGACGCAGGGGTACCGCTCGGACAGTTCGCGCAGCCGGGAGAGCATGCGGGCGCCCAGGGCCGCGGCGTGTTCGGCGAGGCGGTTCTCGCGGACGTGGGCCAGGGTGGCGGTGCCGGCCGCCATGGCGAGCTGGTTGCCGCGGAACGTCCCCGCGTGCGCGCCCGGTTCCCACACGTCGAGGTCGTCGCGGTAGACGACGACGGCCAGCGGCAGGCTGCCGCCGATGGCCTTCGACAGCACCATCACGTCCGGGGTCACCCCGCTGTGCTCCACCGCCCAGAAGGCGCCCGTGCGGCCGACCCCGGTCTGGACCTCGTCGGCGATCAGCGGCACGGACCGCTCGGCGGTGAGCCGCCGCATGCGCCGCATCCAGTCGTCCGGCGCGGGGAGCACCCCGCCCTCGCCCTGCACGGGTTCGACGATCATCGCGGCGGGCAGCGGGACGCCCGACTTGGGGTCGTCCAGCACGGACCGCGTCCAGCGGGCCGCGAGTTCGGCTCCCTGGGGGCCACCGACACCGAACGGGCAGCGGTAGTCCTGCGGGTAGGGCAGCCGGGCGACCCGTACGTCCGAGGCGTGCCCGGAGGCGGCCAGCGCGGCGGCGGTCATGCCGTGGTAGGCGCCGGTGAACGCCATGATCCCGGTGCGGCCGGTGGCCGTCCGGACCAGCTTGAACGCGGCCTCCACCGCGTCCGTGCCGGCCGGGCCGCAGAACTGCACGCGCGCGTGGCCGGCCAGTCCCGGCGGCAGGGTGCGGAACAGCTCGGTGACGAAGGCGTCCTTGACGGGGGTGGCGAGGTCGAGGGCGTGCAGCGGGGCGCCCGAGTCCAGGACCCGGCGGACGGCCTCCAGGACGACGGGGTGGTTGTGGCCGAGGGCCAGGGTGCCCGCGCCCGAGAGGCAGTCCAGGTAGCGCCGGCCGTCCGCGCCCTCGATGGTCAGCCCGCGGGCCCGTACCGGCACGATCGGCAGGGCGCGCGCGTAGGTGCGCGCCGCCGACTCGCGCGCCGACTGGCGGCGCAGGATCCCCTCGTGCAGGGCACGCGCCCCGTCCGGCGCGCATCCGCCGGGCACCGACTCCGTCACGGTCACGGCTCCCTGTCCTCCCGCTCTCCCACGGACGTCCTCCCGCTCTCCCCGCACACCTGCCGCGGGGAGCCGGGCCGCCCCTGCTGACGGCGTGGGGCGTCCGGACACGGACAGCGGGCCCCCCACCGCTACAACCGCGCACGGTCCGTCCGGTTACGGGTTGCCCCAAGATCCTTGCCGTGACGGAACTGTTGCCGTTCCGTCGGCGGTCCCCCACAGCGAGCGCATAGTGTGTGATGCCGTTCCACCTGCCGTGACGTGCGTGAACCCGGTCCGGGCCGCGCGCGGGCACGGCCGTGCCGGCAAGTACGTACATTTCAGGGGGAGTCGAAACATGCGACCCATACGCCCGTCCGCCACCGCTCGCCGGGGAGGGAGCGCCCGCCGCCGGGCATTCCTCGTGCCGGCCACCGTCGCCCTGGTCTCCGCGCTGGCGTTCACGGCCACCGGCTGCAACTCGGGCGACGACACGCACGCGGACGGCAAGTCCTCCGCCTCGGCCGGCGCGGCCGACACGGACGGCACGGGCGACGGCGCGGTCAAGGTCCCCGAGGACATCCGCAAGAAGCTCAAGGCGCACGGGATCGACATCGACAGGTGGAAGAACGGCGCCTGGAAGAACTGGAACAAGGACGACTGGCTGCGCGAGGCCGACGACTTCGTCAACCCGATCATCAAGGGCCTGTGGAACCCGGACCGGATGCGCCGGGCCAAGGACCCCGACAAGGGCGTCGCCAACGACATCTCCGGTGACCAGGGGGTCACCGACCCGGCCCCGGCGCCGGTGCGGGCCCGCGCGGTGTCGCCCACGTACCACACCAACGCGGCGACGGCGGGCAAGGTCTTCTTCGACTCCCCCGAGGGCACGATGGTCTGCTCGGCGACGGTGGTCGAGGACCCGGCCCACCCCGGCAAGTCCAACATGGTCTGGACGGCCGGCCACTGCGTGCACGCCGGCAAGAAGGGCGGCTGGTACCGCAACATCGCCTTCGTGCCGTCGTACAACGACGCGGGCCGCAGCACCGCCCAGTTGCAGGGCGCCACCAAGGACCAGGTCGCCCCGTACGGGGTGTGGTGGGGCGACTGGGCGCAGACCTCCGACCAGTGGATCGAGCAGGGCGGCGCGACCGGCGGGCAGGGCGCCAGTTACGACTACGCCGTCATCCATGTGACGCCGGAGAAGGGCGGCAGCGGCAAGTCGCTGGAGGAGACCGTCGGTTCGGCGCTGCCGGTGGACTTCAACGCCCCGGCCGTGCCGAAGGTGCGGAGCATCACCGCGACCGGCTACCCGGCCGCGCCGCCGTACGACGGGCAGTTGCTCTACCAGTGCCAGGACAAGCCGGGACGGCTGTCGGTCACCGCGTCCGACCCGACGATGTACCGCATCGGCTGCACCATGACCGGTGGTTCCTCCGGCGGCGGCTGGGTCGAGACCGGCTCGGACGGCAAGCCGGCGCTGGTCTCCAACACCTCGATCGGCCCGGTGACGGCGGGCTGGCTGGCCGGTCCCCGGCTGGGCACGGTGGCCAAGGGCGTCTACGACTCGGTGAGCAAGAAGTTCGCCGGGCAGTGAGCCGTACGCAGTGAGCCGTACGCGGTGACGAGCCGGTGAGTCGACCGGTCCGCAGCACGCGTCCACGGCACACACCCGCAGCACACATCCACAGCGCACAGACGAGCGCGCGGCCCTCGGGCGCGGCGCGCGGCGCACCCACGAACCAACGGGGGTTCATCGCATCATGCGTTCCATACGTACGTCTCCCACGCCCCGGCGCGGGCGCCGGCGCACGGCCGTCGCCGCCACCGGGCTCGTCGCGGCCCTGGCGCTCACCGCGACCGCCTGCGACGGCTCGGGCAAGGACGACGCGAGCGGCAGGCCCGGCGCGTCCGCCTCGCAGGCCGCGACCGGCGGCGGCAGCGGCGGGAGCGGTGGCGTCCACGTCCCGGCCGACATCGCCGGCAGGCTCAAGGCGCACGGCATCGACGTCGACCAGTGGACCAGCGGCGGCTGGAAGAACTGGGACAAGGACAAGTGGCTCAGCTCGGCCGAGGACTTCGTCAACCCGGTGATCAAGGGGCTGTGGAAGCCCGAGCGGATGAAGTCCGCCAAGGAGGCCAACAAGACGGTCACCAAGGACGCCGCCGCCGACCAGGGCGTCAGCGACCCGGCCCCGCGGCCCGTGCGGGCCCAGGCCGAGAAGACGCCGTACCACCGGCACGCGGCCCCGGTCGGCAAGGTCTTCTTCGACTCCCCCGAGGGCCCGATGGTGTGCTCGGGCACGGTCGTCAAGGACGTCAACCACCCGGGCAAGTCCAATCTGGTGTGGACGGCCGGCCACTGCGTGCACGCCGGCCAGGCCGGGGGCTGGTACCGCAACATCGCCTTCGTGCCGTCGTACAACGACTACGGCAAGTCCGCCTCCCAGCTCAGCGGCGCGACCTCCGCCGAGGTCGCCCCGTTCGGCGCCTGGTGGGCGGACTGGGCCTCCACCTCGAACCAGTGGATCCAGGGCGGCGCCGAGACCGGTGGCGCGGGCGCGCCGTACGACTACGCGGTGCTGCACGTGAAGCCGGAGTCCGGGTCGAAGTCGCTGGAGGAGACCGTCGGGGCGCTGGACGTGGACTTCTCCGCGCCGCAGGCGAACCAGGTCACCACCATGGGCGCCTGGGGCTACCCGGCCGCGCCGCCGTACGACGGCCTGAAGATGTTCCGCTGCCTGGACCGGCCGGGCCGGCTGTCGCTGAGCCCGGCGCTGCCGGCGATGTACCGGATCGGCTGCACCATGACCGGCGGTTCCTCCGGCGGCGGCTGGTTCCGGGTGGTGGGCGGCAAGACCGAGCTGGTGTCGAACACCTCGATCGGCCCGTCCGACAACACCTGGCTCGCCGGCCCGCAGCTGGGCCCGGTCGCCGAGGCGCTGTACCAGAACATGAGCCGGACCTACGGCGGTCGGTGATCCCGCGATCCCTGCCGCCGTACGCGCGCGAGAGGGCCCGCCTCCTTCCGGTGAAGGGGGCGGGCCCTCGCGCTGTACCGCGCTCGGCGGGTGGGTCAGAGCGCGGGCGCCGGCACGTAGGGTGCCAGGTCCGCGGCCAGCTCCTCGTGCACCCGGGCCTTGAGCAGGGTGCCCTCCGCGGTGTGCTCCTCGGAGATCACCTCGCCCTCGGTGTGGGCGCGGGCGACCAGCTTGCCGTGGGTGTACGGCACCAGCGCCTCGATCTCGACGGACGGCCGGGGCAACTCGACGTCGATCAGCGCGAGCAGCTCGGCGATGCCCCGGCCGGTACGGGCCGACACCGCGATCGAGTGCTTCTCGGTGCGCAGCAGCCGCTGGAGCACCAGCGGGTCGGCCGCGTCCGCCTTGTTGACGACGACGATCTCCGGTACGTCGGTGGCGCCGACGTCCCTGATCACCTCGCGCACGGCGGCGAGCTGCTCCTCCGGGGCCGGGTGCGAGCCGTCCACCACGTGCAGGATCAGGTCGGAGTCGCCGACCTCCTCCATGGTGGAGCGGAACGCCTCGACCAGGTGGTGCGGCAGGTGCCGGACGAAGCCCACGGTGTCGGCCAGCGTGTACAGCCGTCCGCTCGGGGTCTCGGCCCGGCGCACGGTCGGGTCCAGGGTCGCGAACAGCGCGTTCTCGACCAGGACGCCCGCGCCGGTGAGGCGGTTGAGCAGGGAGGACTTGCCGGCGTTGGTGTAGCCGGCGATGGCGACGGAGGGCACCTTGTTGCGGCGGCGCTCCTGGCGCTTGATCTCGCGGCCGGTCTTCATCTCCGCGATCTCCCGGCGCATCTTCGCCATCTTCTCGCGGATCCGCCGCCGGTCCGTCTCGATCTTGGTCTCACCGGGACCGCGGGTGGCGAGGCCGCCGCCCTTGCCGCCGCCCATCTGCCGGGACAGCGACTGGCCCCAGCCGCGCAGCCTGGGCAGCATGTACTGCATCTGGGCGAGCGCGACCTGCGCCTTGCCCTCCCGGGACTTGGCGTGCTGGGCGAAGATGTCCAGGATCAGGGCCGTACGGTCGATGACCTTGACCTTGACGACGTCTTCCAGGTGGATCAGCTGGCCCGGACTCAGCTCACCGTCGCAGATGACGGTGTCCGCGCCCGACTCCAGGACGATGTCGCGCAGCTCGTCGGCCTTGCCGGAGCCGATGTAGGTGGCCGCGTCCGGCTTGTCGCGGCGCTGGATCACGCCGTCGAGCACGACCGCGCCAGCGGTCTCCGCGAGGGCGGCGAGTTCGGCCAGGGAGTTGTCCGCGTCCTGCACGGTCCCCGAGGTCCAGACGCCGACGAGGACGACCCGCTCCAGGCGGAGCTGGCGGTACTCGACCTCGGTGACGTCCTCGAGTTCGGTGGAGAGGCCCGCGACACGGCGCAGGGCCGCGCGCTCGGAGCGGTCGAACTGGTCGCCGTCCCGCTCTCCGTCGATCTCGTGGCTCCAGGCGACGTCCTCTTCCATCAGGGCATCGGCCCGGAGACCTTCGGGGTGGTGGTGCGCGAGGCGCTTGGTGGCCTGGGAAGAGGAAGAAGAGGAGGTCATTGGGTCCTTACGTCGATGGGAATCCGTGGTGCGCCGGCGGAGGGGCTGCGGAGTCCGGCGGGACGCGCCGGCCCTTCCGTCACCTCTCTCAACACACGGGGGCGCCGGGAGATTCCCGTGTGCCGTGCCGTGCCGACCCTCAGATGGTCGCACGGCACGGCCCGTCTCGGCACCGCGTTATCCGCTCACCGTCCGCTCACCGCTTGGCCGTCCCCGGCAGCGTCCCGGTCTTGGTGGTCCGCGGCGGTGGCTGCTGCTTCCAGTCGGCGTGGCCGGGCATCGGCGGGGTCTTGGGGTCGTACAGCCAGGCCCGGAAGAAGGCGCTCAGATCGCGTCCGGCGATGTCGGAGGCGAGCCGTTCGAAGTCGGCCGTGCTCGCGGTGGAGTCCCGGTGGTCGCGCACCCAGGCGCGTTCCAGGCCCTCGAAGGCCGGGGTGCCGATCTCCTGGCGCAGGGCGTACAGGACGAGGGCCGCGCCGTCGTAGACGTTCGAACGGAAGATCCCGATCTTCTGGCCGGGCTGGGGCGGCTTGGGCAGCGCGGGGGGCCCGCCGGCGGCGCGCCAGCGGTCGGAGGCGCCGTAGGCGGCCTTCATCCGGGCCTCCATGGACTTGTGCGCCTTCTCGTCGGCGTACAGGGCCTCGTACCACGTGGCGTGCCCCTCGTTCAGCCACAGGTCGGACCAGGAGTGCGGGCTGACGCTGTCGCCGAACCACTGGTGGGACAGCTCGTGCACCATGACCGACTCGACGTACCACTGCGGCCAGGCCGGGTCGGTGAACAGTTCCTTCTCGAACAGCGAGAGGGTCTGTGTCTCCAGTTCGAATCCGGTGGTGGCGGAGGCGGCGAGCACCCCGTACGTCTCGAAGGGGTAGCGCCCGACCTTGCTCTCCATCCAGGCGATCTGGTCCGGCGTCCTGGCGAGCCAGGGTTCGAGCGCCTCGCGGTCGGCGGTGGGGACGACGTCCCGTACCGGCAGGCCGTGCGGGCCGGTGCGGTGCAGCACGGTGGAGCGGCCGATGGAGACCTGCGCCAGCTCGGTGGCCATGGGGTGGCGGGTGCGGTACGTCCAGGTGGTCGCCCCGGTGGCCCGGGCGGCGACGCCGTCGGGCAGGCCGTTGGCGACGGCCGTGTAGCCCTCGGGGGCGGTGACGTGGATGGTGAACAGGGCCTTGTCGGAGGGGTGGTCGTTGCAGGGGAAGACCAGATGGGCGACGTCGGCCTGGTTGGCCATGGCGAGGCCGTCCGCGGTGCGCACCCAGCCGCCGTCCCGGCCCTTCTCGGACACCGGGTCGCTGGTGTGGTGGACGGTGATCCGGGTCCGGCTGCCCTCGGCCAGCGGGGTGCGCGGGGTGACCACGAGGTCCTCGCCCGCCGTGGCGAACTCGGCCGGTACGCCGTCGACCAGCACGGAGTCGACCGTGCCGTGCGCGAAGTCGAGGTTGATCCGGTCCAGGTCCTCGGTCACCCGGGCGTCGATGGTGGTGACGCTGCGCAGCGGCTTGCTGTTGTCCCCGGAGTAGGCGAAGGAGAGGTCGTACGACTGCACGTCGTAGCCCGGGTTGCCCAGCTCGGGGAAGAGCCGGTCGCCGACACCGAGCGCGGTGGGCGGCGCGCTCGCGGCGAGGAGGCAGACGGAGACGGCGGAGGCGAGGAAGGCCGCCTTGAGGCGGCGCGGGGCGCGGGAGCGGGGGGTGCGCGGCATGCCCCACCGCTATCAGCGCGGGGGCGCGCGTCGGCGACGGCGCGCGCCGGTCCCACCCGAACGGGTGCTCGGGGGTGCGTACAGGCGTACGCCGGAGGGTGGGGGGTGCGGGCGCGCCGGGTGGGTTGTAGCCGGGGTGCGCCGGGCCTGCGGTCGCGGTGAGCTGGGCGGGCCCGGGGCTGCGGATCAGCTCTCCGGGGCCGGGCAGGGCGCAGCTGAGGGCCAGGGTGTGGTGCCTGGGGTGCGCCCAGCGGGGCCGGTCGCCGTGCGCGGGGTGGGTGAGCCGGAGGCTCGGGTCAGGTCTGTGGGGGCTGGGGGTGGGACCGGGTGCGGCTGACGTCGTAGACGCCCGGGACGTTGCGCATCGCTCGCATCAGGGCGGGCAGCCGGGCGGCGTCGGGGAGGTGCAGGGTGTACGTGTGGTGGACGCGCTGCTGGGTCGGCGGGGCCACGGTCGCCGAGACGATCTCGACGCCTTCCAGGGCGATGGCCTCGGTGAGGTCGGCGAGCAGATGGGGGCGGCCGAACGATTCGGCAAGCAGCGTGACGCGGCACTCGGCGGTGTCGCCCCAGCGGACGCCGATCTCCGCGCGCCCCGCGCTCTTCATCCGGTCGACCGTGGCGCACTCGGTCCGGTGCACGGTCACCACGCCGCCGCGGACGGTGAACGCGGTGACACGGTCGGGCGGCACGGGCGTACAGCAGCCGGCGAGCCGGACGCTGGCGCGGCGCCCGTCGACGACGACGGCGCTCGCCGGTCCGGGCCGGCTGCCGCGCCGGCCCGGAGCGGGCGTGTCGGGAGTGTCGGGCGGCTCGGGGCCCTCGGCGGGGCCCGCGGGGGTCCCGGGTACGTCGTCGGCGGGGGCCGCCGGTGCCGGGTGCGCGGCCAGCCACCGCTGGATGGCGATGCGGGCCGCGGGGGTGTGCGCGTGGTCCAGCCACTCACGGGACGGCTCGGAGGCGGGTTCCTGGCCCATGAGGAGCTGGACGGTGTCGCCGTCCTTGAGGACGGTGCTCAAGGTGGCCAGCCGGCCGTTGACGCGGGCGCCGATGCAGGCGTGGGCGTCCTCGCCGTACTGGGCGTAGGCGGCGTCGACGCAGGTGGCCCCGTCGGGCAGGCCCAGGGTGCCGCCGTCGGGGCGGTAGACGGTGATCTCGCGGTCCTGGGCGAGGTCCTCGCGCAGCGTGGACCAGAAGGTGTCGGGGTCGGGCGCGGCCCGCTGCCAGTCGAGGAGGCGGGAGAGCCAGCCGGGACGCGTGGGGTCCACGCGTTCGCCGTCGCCCGCGGGTTCCTCCGAGGGGGCGGCGTCGGGACTGCCGAGCGCGATCACGCCCGCCTCGGCGGCCTTGTGCATCTGGTGGGTGCGGATGAGGACTTCGACGATCCGGCCGTCCGGACAGGACCCCGCGGATGTGTCCGCCCGGGCCGCGGGGAGGGCGACCGCGGTGTGCAGCGACTGGTACAGGTTGAACTTGGGTACGGCGATGAAGTCCTTGAACTCCGAGACGACCGGGGTCATGCAGGTGTGCAGTTCACCGAGGACGGCGTAGCAGTCGGCGTCCTCGTTCACCAGGACCAGCAGCCGGCCGAAGTCGCAGCCGCGCAGCCGGCCGCGCTTGCGGGCCACGCGGTGCACGGAGACCGAGTGCCGGGGCCGGACGAGGACGTCGGCGGGGATGCCGGCCTCGCGCAGCACGCCGCGGACCTGTTCGGCGACCTCGGCGAGCGGGTCGCGCGGGCGGGCGGCGTTCTCCGCGATCAGCTCGCGGGTGCGGGCGTGCTCCTCGGGGTGCAGGATCGCGAAGACCAGATCCTCCAGTTCGGTCTTGAGCGCCTGCACGCCGAGCCGTTCGGCGAGCGGGATGAGCACGTCCCGGGTCACCTTGGCGATCCTGGCCTGTTTCTCCGGGCGCATCACGCCGAGGGTGCGCATGTTGTGCAGCCGGTCGGCGAGTTTGATCGACATCACGCGGACGTCGTTGCCGGTGGCGACGAGCATCTTGCGGAAGGTCTCCGGCTCGGCGGCGGCGCCGTAGTCGACCTTCTCCAGTTTGGTGACGCCGTCGACGAGGTAGCGGACCTCCGCGCCGAACTCCTCGCCGACCTGGTCGAGCGTCACCTCGGTGTCCTCGACCGTGTCGTGCAGCAGGGACGCCGTCAAGGTGGTGGTCTCGGCGCCGAGTTCGGCGAGGATCAGGGTGACGGCGAGCGGGTGCGTGATGTACGGCTCGCCGCTCTTGCGCATCTGGCCGCGGTGCGAGGACTCGGCCAGGACGTAGGCGCGGCGCAGTGGTTCGAGGTCGGCGTCGGGGAAGTGGGCGCGGTGGACCTCGGCGACATGGCCGATGGCATCGGGCAGGCGGTCGCGCGCGGCGGGGCCGAGCACGGCGGCCCGGCCCAGGCGTCGCAGGTCGATCCGCGGGCGGGCCCGCCTCCGGGGCGCCGACGGCGCCACCGGGCCCGGGGCCGCAGGATTCGTGGCATCCGCACTCATGGGCACCTCCGGCTGCGTGGACCGGCGGACGGGGTGCCCCAGGGCGTACACGGCTCAGGGGTTGGCGTCGGATCCCCCGTCCGGGCCGGTGCTTGATGCTACCGAGCCCAGCACACTCCTCCGACCGCCTCTCGGCCAGCGTGAAACGGATCACCCATTCGAGCGACGCGGAGAAGGTTTACGGTTTTCGGTCAGGTGTCGTACGAGTGGCCGTGGATTCACATCCCGGCCGGGGCCGACGGCATCGATCTTGAGCCGGCACCGGTCCGCGGGCTCTGTGATGGCCGGTCGGCCCTCGGTCAGCCGGCCGCCTTTTCCAGCCACTCCCTATCGATCTCGCCTTCGGCGACGATCACGGCGGGGCCGGTCATCTCGACCTCGCCGTCCGGGTGCTCGGTGATGACCAGGGTGCCGCCGGGCACGTCGACCGTGTAGGTCGCCGGCGTGCCGGTGACGGCGGGGTCGACTCCGTCGCGGCGGGCCGCCGCCACGGCGACGGCGCACGCGCCCGTGCCGCACGAGCGGGTCTCGCCGGAGCCGCGCTCGTGCACCCGCATCGCCACGTGGCGGGGGCCCCGGTCGGCCACGAACTCGACGTTCACACCGTCCGGGTAGGCGTCCGCCGGGCTGAACGGGGGCGGCGAGAGCAGGTCGCCGGCGTGCGCGAGGTCGTCGACGAAGGCGACCGCGTGGGGGTTGCCCATGTTCACGTTGCGGGCGGGCCAGCGGCGCCCGCCGACGCCGACCTCCACGTCCCCCTCGGGGAGGCGGGCGCGGCCCATGCCGACGGTCACGTCGCCGTCCTTGGCGAGGTGCACGGTCTTCACGCCCCCGCGCGTGGCGATCGCGAGGTCGCCCTCGGTCGCGTGCCCGGCGTGCTGGAGGTAGCGCGCGAACACGCGTACGCCGTTGCCGCACATCTCGGCGACCGAGCCGTCGCCGTTGCGGTAGTCCATGAACCACTCCGCCTCGGCGGCCATCCCCCGGGCCTCCGGGTGCGCGGCCGAGCGCACCACGTGCAGCACGCCGTCGCCGCCGATGCCCGCGCGCCGGTCGCACAGGGCGGCGACGGCGGCCGGGGACAGGTCCAGCGCGTTGTCCGGGTCGGGGAGGATCACGAAGTCGTTCTCCGTGCCGTGACCCTTGAGGAAGGCGATGCGCGTGCTCATGCCTCGATCGTACGGGGTGGGTAGGACAGTGCCCCCGGGCGTACAGCATGGGTACGACGGTGCCCCGCGTCGCCCACGGGCCGGGGCGGGGCCGTCCGGGTCAGCGCAGCCGGGCGACCCGCCACACGGCGAGCACCACGGCCACGGCCGCGAGCAGGACGTACAGGGCGAGCATCCGCCAGTCGGGGCGGCGTCCGGAGCCGCGCGGCGGCACGCCCGGCCAGGTGTACCCGACGCGGCGGGCGGCCATCATGCCCCAGCCGGCCGCGCAGGAGCAGATCAGCAGGCCGAGCATGGCGATCACGGCGCCGCTGTCGCCGTCGAAGGCCAGCGGGAAGGCGAACATCAGCGAGCCCACGGCGGCCAGTCCCACGATGGGGGCGAGCTGCCAGATGCGCAGCCGCCGCTGCGGACGCAGCTCGACCTCCACCTCGGGGGCGAACATCTCCTCGGGCTCCGGGCCGTCCGCCGTCACACCGCCCTGGGTGTCGTCGGGGCCGTCCGGGCTCAGCGCGCCCTCGTCCGGTTCCGCACCGACGCGCTCCACGGCGGTGCGCTCGGTGCCTTGTGCGGTGTCACGAGGGCCGGCCTCCATCGCCACGCGCCCTCCCAACTAGGGTTCCACTTGTCGATCGCAGCTTGATGATGGCACGGCACCGGATGCCTGGATGACGGCCTGGGCTTCCCGATGCCATCACGTGATCAGGCTGTAACCGGTCGTTCGACCAACGCCAGCGCCCGGTGCGGAAGTTCCGCCGCGTCCGCCGCGGCCCCGCTCAGCCAGTGCACGCGCGGGTCGCGCCGGAACCAGGAGTCCTGGCGGCGCGCGAAGCGCTTGGTGGCGCGGACCGTCTCCGCGCGCGCCTCCTCCATCGTGCACTCCCCCGCGAGCGCCGTGAGGATCTGCTGGTAGCCGAGTGCGCGGGACGCCGTACGCCCGGCGCGCAGGCCCTGCGCCTCCAGCGCGCGCACCTCGTCCACGAGCCCCGCCTCCCACATCCGGTCGACCCGGCGCGCGATGCGCTCGTCCAGTTCGGGGCGGGCCACGTCGACGCCGATCTGCACCGTGTCGTAGACGGAGTCGTGGCCGGGCAGGTTCGCCGTGAAGGGCAGGCCGGTGATCTCGATCACTTCCAGGGCGCGCACGATGCGGCGGCCGTTGCCGGGCAGGATGGCCCGCGCGGCGTCGGGGTCGGCGGCGGCCAGGCGGGCGTGCAGCGCCCCGGAGCCGCGCAGGGCCAGTTCCTCCTCCAGCCGGGCGCGCACCTCGGGGTCGGTGCCGGGGAACTCCAGGTTGTCGACGGCGCCGCGCACGTACAGGCCGGAGCCGCCGACCAGGACCGGCCAGCGCCCCTCGGCGAGCAGGGCGTCGATCCGCTCGCGGGCCAGGCGCTGGTACTCGGCCACGGAGGCCGTGACCGTCACGTCCCAGACGTCCAGGAGGTGGTGCGGTACGCCGGCGCGCTCCTCGGGCGTCAGTTTCGCGGTGCCGATGTCCATCCCCCGGTAGAGCTGCATGGAGTCGGCGTTGACGACCTCGCCGCCGAGACGCTGGGCCAGGAAGACGCCGAGATCGGACTTTCCGGCCGCGGTGGGGCCGACGACGGCGATGACGCGGGGGGCGGGGGGTGCGCTGCTCACGGCACCAGTCTCGCAAACCTCCGGCGGGCTCCTCGAACGAGCTACGTGACGGGACGCGCACGGGGTCGTTGCCCGTTGCGAGGTTCCCGCGGCCGGATTCCGGCGGGCCGAGGCGCGGGCGCCCGTGGACGGACACGACGGGTCACGCGGGATGTCTTCCGCACGAGTAACGTAGGGAGTTGAGATGGGCGTTTTTGCGCGACTTCTCCGGAGGTCCAAAGCCGCGGAGGAGGTGCCGGCCACCACCGACGAGCCGGCCGCGGCGGTGACGGAGGGTTCCGGGGCGGACGGCGCCGCGGCCACGGCCGTGGCGGGTTCCGCCGCGGTGGACGGCGCCGCCGAGGACGGTGCGGCACGGGCGGCACGGGCCGAGGGCACGACCGCGGACGCCGACGGCACCGGATCCGGCGGCACGGACGCCGGGACCGGTGCCGCCGACGGCGTGGAGATCCCCGAGCAGCAGTCCGCCGACGAGTCGGCCGGGCACGGGGCCGGCGAGGGCGCCCGCAGGTGAGTGACCCCGCCAGGGAAGGTGAACCATGGGTCTGCTGGACAACATGAAGGCCAGGCTCGGCCCGGCCAAGGACAAGGTGTCGGACCTCGCGCAGCGGCACGGGGGCTCGATCGAGCAGGGCCTCGACCGGGCCGCGAAGGCGGTCGACGAGAGGACCAAGGGCAAGTACAGCGACAAGATCAACGCGGGTACGGGCAAGGCCAAGGAGGCCGTGGACCGGCTCGCCCACCGCGGGCAGCCGGGTGCGGACCCGAGTCCGGGCGCGAGCAAGGGGACGGGGCCGGGTCCCGGTCCGGGTCCCGGCTCGGCGCCGCAGGGCGGCCCCGACCGGACGCCGCCCGGGGGGACGCCCCCGCAGGATTCCCCGCCCATGTCCTGAGCGGCGCGGCGGCGGCCGGCCGGGAGGCGCACTCGTCTCCCGGCCGGCCGCCGCTTCGTTCTGTCACCGCTTCGTCTTGTCACCGCTCCGTTCGTCACCGTGGACTCCTTCGCCGGCGGCGGAGGGCCCGGGGTGCGGTGTCAGGACCAGGTGGCCGCGAAGTAGCCGACGCCGTACGGGGCCTCGGTGTGCAGCAGGGTGCCGGTGAGGCCGGTGGGCTCGGCGGCGCCCGCGAGCACCTGCCAGGGGGCCCGGCCGGACGCCTTCAGCTCGTACGCCAGATCGGCGTCGAGGGCGGTGAGCGCCGCCCCGTCCGCCGTGTCCAGGGCGCGGGCGACCTCCGCGTCGAAGGGTCCGGCCCGTTCGTCGAGGTAGCCCGGCGCCTTGAGCGAGCGGCAGGCGCTGCCGTCGCCCATCACCAGCAGCGCCACCCGCCCGGCCGCCGCGGCGATGTCCCGGCCCGCCGCCAGGCAGTGCCCGGGCGCCAGCCGCTCGTCCACACCGAGGCCCTCGACCGGGGCGTCCGACCAGCCGGTCCGCTCCAGCAGCCAGGCGGCGACGGCGAGCGAGGGCGGCAGCTCCCGCCCGGACGTGGTGCCGGTGTCCCGGCCGAGCCGTACGTCCAGGTCCACGCCGAAGCCGCGGAACGATCCGCGGGTGCCCTCCGGGTACCGGCCGCCGCCGGACTCCTCGGCGGGCCCCACGACCACGAGCCGGTCCGGCCGGGCGGCGGCGAGCACCCCCAGCGCGTCCGTGCAGGCGGCGCGCAGGGCGTCCAGCTCGGGCGCGGCCCCCTGGGCGACGGCGGGCACGAGCAGGGGCGGGCAGGGACTCACTGCGGCGGCGACAAGCATGATCGGCAGGGTAACGCGTGCGCCGGGGCGCGGGGCGGGCCCCGGCGGCGTGGCTCAGTCGCAGCCGCAGCCGCTCGTGGCCGCGACCGGCAGCGGTTCCGGGGCGCCGATCTTCGGGAGGCCCAGCATGACGCCGGCCGGCTTGGCGGCGGCCTCGGCGGTGCGCTGCTGCCAGGCGTCGCCCGCGCGGGTGCGGCGCACGGCGAGGACCGGGCCCTCGGCGAGCAGGTGGTGCGGGGCCGCGTAGGTGATCTCGACGGTGACCACGTCGCCGGGGCGGACGTCCTGGTCCGGCTTGGTGAAGTGGACCAGGCGGTTGTCGGGGGCGCGGCCGGACAGGCGGTGGGTGGCACCGTCCTTGCGGCCCTCGCCCTCGGCGACCATCAGCTCCAGCGTGCGGCCGACCTGCTTCTTGTTCTCGTCCCAGGAGATCTCCTCCTGGAGGGCGACGAGGCGCTCGTAGCGCGCCTGGACGACCTCCTTGGGGATCTGGCCGTCCATGGTCGCGGCCGGGGTGCCGGGCCGCTTGGAGTACTGGAAGGTGAACGCCTGCGCGAACCGCGCCTCGCGCACCACGTGCAGGGTCTGCTCGAAGTCCTCCTCGGTCTCGCCGGGGAAGCCCACGATGATGTCGGTGGTGATCGCGGCGTGCGGGATGGCGGCGCGGACCTTCTCGATGATCCCGAGGTAGCGCTCCTGGCGGTAGGAGCGGCGCATCGCCTTGAGGACGGTGTCGGAGCCGGACTGGAGCGGCATGTGCAGCTGCGGCATGACGTTCGGCGTCTCGGCCATGGCGGCGATCACGTCGTCGGTGAAGTCGCGCGGGTGCGGGGAGGTGAAGCGGACGCGCTCCAGGCCCTCGACGCTCCCGCAGGCGCGCAGCAGCTTGCTGAACGCCTCGCGGTCGCCGATGTCGGAGCCGTAGGCGTTGACGTTCTGGCCGAGCAGGGTGATCTCGGAGACGCCCTCGCCGACCAGGGCCTCGACCTCGGCGAGGATGTCGCCGGGGCGGCGGTCCTTCTCCTTGCCGCGCAGCGCCGGGACGATGCAGAAGGTGCAGGTGTTGTTGCAGCCGACCGAGACCGAGACCCAGGCGGCGTACGCGCTCTCGCGCCGGGTGGGCAGCGTGGAGGGGAAGGTCTCCAGGGACTCGGCGATCTCCACCTGGGCTTCCTCCTGGACGCGGGCGCGCTCCAGCAGGACGGGCAGCTTGCCGATGTTGTGGGTGCCGAAGACGACGTCCACCCAGGGGGCCCGCCGCACGATGGTGTCGCGGTCCTTCTGTGCCAGGCAGCCGCCGACCGCGATCTGCATCCCGGGCCGCCGCGCCTTCCTGGGGGCGAGGTGGCCGAGGTTGCCGTAGAGCCGGTTGTCGGCGTTCTCGCGTACCGCGCAGGTGTTGAAGACGACCACGTCCGCGTCGCCGTCCGAAGCCTCGGGCGCCCGTACGTACCCCGCGTCCTCCAGCAGCCCGGCCAGCCGCTCGGAGTCGTGGACGTTCATCTGGCACCCGTAGGTGCGGATCTCGTAGGTCTTGGAGGAGGGGGCGTCCACCACGGGGCTCCGGTCGCTGCTGCTGGTCATGGCTCAAGGGTAGGCGGTCCCGGAGGGGTGGTGGACTTCGCTCCGCCGGCGCTCCCTCAGCGCTCCCTCGGCCCCGCGTAGCGGCTGGCCGGGCGGGGCAGTCCCAGGTGCCCGCGCAGGGTGTCCGCCGCGTACGCCGTGCGGAAGGCGCCGCGCCGCTGCAACTCCGGGACCAGGCGCCGGGTGATCGCGGTGAGGTCGTGCGGCAGCGCGCCGGGCCGCAGGCGGAAGCCGTCGAGTCCGGCGTCGCGCCAGTCGAGCAGCAGGTCGGCGAGGTCGCCGGGGGTGCCGGTGAAGATCTCGGCGTCGGAGGTCTGCGCGGCGCCGTCCAGGTCGTCCAGGCGGCCCTTGCGGCGGGCCGCGGCGCCCGGCTCGTCGTCCAGCAGGACCACGAGTTCGGCGAACCGGAGCAGGGGGCGGGCGCGCTCGTCGCGGCCGGTCGCGGCCACCGCCGCGTCGACCTGGGCGAGGATCGCCGCGGTGTCCTCGCGGTCGTGCGGCGTGACCTGGACGAGGTCACTGGCGCGGGCCGCGAACTCGTACGGCGTGGAGGCGTGGGCGAGGCTCGCCACCAGTGGCTGGCCCTGCGGGGGGCGCGGGGTGATCGACGGGCCGCGCACGCTGAAGTGCGGGCCCTCGAAGTCGATGTGGTGGAGCTTGTCCCGGTCGATGAAGCGGCCGGTGGCCGCGTCCCGTATCTCCGCGTCGTCCTCCCAGCTGTCCCACAGCCGCCGCGCCACCTCGACCACGTCGGCGGCCTCGTCGAACAGCGGGCGCAGCCGGGCCGCGATCAGCTCGGGGTGGCGGGCGTCCTCGTCGGTGACCACGGGGGTGGTGCGGCGGCCGAAGTGGGCGGCGTCCGCGGCGCGGGCGGCGATCTGGGGGCGCCAGCCGGCCCGTCCCCGGGAGGCGAAGTCGAGCGTGGCGATGCCGATGGCCAGGTGGAACGGCTCGGTGTGGGTGACGTTGGTGGTGGGGACCAGGCCGATCCGGCGGGTGAGCGGGGCGAGGCGGGCCGCCAGCAGCACCGCGTCCAGGCGGCCCCTGACCTGATCGGTACGTTCGTCGGTGCGGTGGAAGGCGGCGGACTGGAGGCCGAGGGCGTCCTCGAAGGTGACGAAGTCGAGCAGCCCGCGCTCGGCCTCGGTGACGAGATCGGCCCAGTAGGCGGTGGTGAACAGGTCGCGGGGCCGGGCGCCGGCGGCCCGCCAGGCGGCCGGGTGCCAGCCGGCCCCGTCCAGGGCCACGGCCAGGTGCAGCGGGTTCCCGGTCATGACGCCGTCCCTTCCCGGCCGTGTCCGGGCCGTGCGGTGTGCGGGGGTGTGCCCAGGCCCAGGTGGTCCCGGAGGGTGGTGCCGGTGTAGTCGGTGCGGAAGACGCCCTTGTCCTGGAGGAGGGGCACCACCCGGTCCACGAAGTCGTCGAGGCCGCCGGGGGTCAGGTGGGGCACCAGCACGAAGCCGTCGGCGCCGCCGCTCTGCACGTAGTGGTCGACGGCGTCGGCGACGGTGCGCGGGCTGCCGGTGAAGGTGGGGCGGCCGCTGACCTCGATGACCAGGTCGCGGATGCTCAGGCCGCGGGCGTCCGCCAGTGCGCGCCAGCGCCGCGCGATCTCGTCGCGGTCCCGGCGGAAGACCGAATGCCCCTTCAGGAGCTGGGAGTCGGGCTCCGGGTCGATGTCGGGCAGCGGTCCGTCCGGGTCGTACCCGGACAGGTCGCGGCCCCAGACGGCCTCCAGGTGGGCGATCGCGGTCTGCGGGCTCACCAGGGCGCGGGTGATCTCCTCGGCGTGGGCGGCGGCCTCCTCGTCGGTGTCGGCGACGACGGCGCCGGCGGTGGGGAGGATCTTCAGGTCGCCGGGGGCGCGGCCGTAGCGGGGCAGCCGTTTCTTGACGTCCTGGTAGAACGCGCGGGCCTCGTCGAGCCGGTTGTACTTGCTGAAGACGACCTCGGCGTCCGAGGCGGCGAACTCGCGGCCCTGCTCGGACTCCCCCGCCTGGATGATCACCGGGTGCCCCTGGGGGCCGCGCGGGGTGGTGAAGGCCCCGCCGATGTCGAAGTGCGCGCCGCGGTGGGCGAAGGCGCCGGCCCCGGCGCGGACGAACTCCCCCGCGGCCGGGTCGGCGCGTACGTCGCCGTCCTCCCAGCTGTCCCACAGCTCGCGGGCGGTGGCCAGGAACTCGGCGGCGCGGGTGTAGCGGTCGGTCTCGGCGAGGAAGCCGCCGCGGCGGAAGTTCTCGCCGGTGAAGGCGTCGAAGCTGGTGACGATGTTCCAGGCGGTGCGGCCCTCGCTGAGGTGGTCCAGGGTGGCGAGCCTGCGGGCCACGTCGTAGGGCTCGTTGAAGGTGGCGTTGACGGTGGCGGCCAGGCCGAGGCGGGTGGTGACGGCGGCCAGCGCGCTGAGCACCGTCAGGTTCTCGGGGCGGCCCACGATGTCCAGGTCGTAGACATGGCCCTTGTGCTCGCGCGGGCGCAGTCCCTCGGCGAGGAAGAAGAAGTCGAACTTCCCGCGCTCGGCGGTACGGGCCAGTTCGGCGAAGGAGTCGAAGGCGATCTGGCTGCGCGAGCGGGGGTCGGACCAGACGGTCACGTTGTGGATGGCGGGCAGCTGGGCGGCGAGGTGGATCTGCTTCACGGTCACGCCCACGGCTCGGCGGGGGCGGGCAGCGGGGACGGGGAGACGTACCGCACCGCGTTCTCGAAGGCCACGCCGTGGCTCTTGACGTCGATGGCGATCCGGTCCCCGTCCGCGATCCGGAAGCCGTCGTGGAAGCTGGCCTCGTCGGCGCCCAGCAGGACGTAGTTGACCAGGCCGGGGCGGCGCACCGCCGGGAAGGAGAACAGGTGCTCGGCCATGTCCCCGATCCGGAAGTACAGGGCGTCGCCGCCGCAGTCGAAGCCGCCCTCCCAGGCGGTGGCGCCGTCGCGCACGATGGTGACCCTGCCGGTGGCCGAGCGCGGCGGCGGGCCGAGGAACAGCCACGGGGACAGGGCGGTGTCGCACAGCTTGCAGTACGGGTTGTAGCCGGGGTCCTGGCGGTGCAGGCCGATGTCGCACAGGTCGTTGCCGAAGGTGTACCCGGCGTAGCGCGGGGTGCCGTCGGAGTCGTTGACGTAGACGAGGGCGATCTCGGGCTCCTCGATGAGGGCGACCGGGGCGGCGGGCACGGTCAGTGGTTCGCCGGGCAGCCGCACCCAGTCCCCGAAGCCCTTGAAGAACCACTTGGGCGGGGTGAACTCGCCGTCCTCGGGGGCCCGCTGGCCGCCCCACTTCTTCGTGTGGGTGCCCATGAACCCGCTCAGCAGCGCGTCGCCCGCGCGGGTGGGCAGCAGCGGGGCGAGCGGGCGCAGTTCCGGGTCGTCGCCGGGGACGGTGACGGTCGCGGCGCCCTCGGTGAGGGCGGCCCGCAGCGCGGCCGGGGAGCCGTCCGTGGCGATGACGGCGGCGGCCAGGGCGCCCTCGGGGACGCGGTACAGGGTGTGCGGTGTGCCGGGTTCGGGCCGGCCGAAGCCGATGTGGCGTTCACCCCGGTGGAGCGCCTCGAACAGGACGGGAGGAAGGGGCTGCTGGGACATGCGGTGCTCCTCGGAGTCAGGGGGCCGGAGTGGTCAGGCGGCGGGAAGGCCGACTGGTGGGGCGGGGGGCGGTGAGGTCGGTCAGGACCTCGCCGATCCGCTCGACGGCCGCGGCGATCCACGGCAGGCGCAGGGGGTCGGCGGCGGTGAGCGCGGCCGTGCGCCGCTCGTCGTCGTCGCCGTAGAGGCGGCTGGTGGCGGCGCGGATCCGCAGGGCGTCGCGGGGCTCGCCGAAGGCGGAGGCCGGCAGGACGCCGACGCCATGGCGTTCCAGGAGGTGGCGGGCCAGGTCGTCGCCGCCTCGCACGCCGTGCAGCGCGGCCAGCCGGTCCCGCAGCGGCGCGAAGTCCGGGTAGAGGTAGCAGGTGGCGGCGACCGGTGCCAGGAGGGCCCCGGCGGCGGTGAAGCGGGCGGCGACCGCGCGCACCACCGTCTCGTGCAGGCGGCGGCTGGCCGCGACGCGCTCGGTGATCTCCGGCGGCTCCGCGAAGGCGTACGCGGCGGCCGCCTGGACGGGGGCGGGCGCGGTGGACCAGAGCTGGCTGGCGACGGAGACGAGCCGAGTGCGCAGGGCGTGCCCGAGGTCGCTGTCGGGCAGCCGGGCCACACCGGTGCGCCAGCCGCCGAGCGCGAGGTTCTTGGTGAGGCCGGTGGTGACGACGGTGCGTTCGGGGGCCTCCAGGGCCGGGGACCGGGCGGGGGCCGCGGCGCCTTGGACGTCGTAGACCAGATCGCAGTAGATCTCGTCGGAGATGACGATCAGGCCGAGTTCGCGGGCGGCCTCGGCCAGGCGGCGTACCGTGCCGGGCGCGGCGACGGTGCCGGTCGGGTTGTCCGGCACCGTCACCACCACGGACCGGGGGTCCTGCCCCTGGGCCCGCGCCCGCAGCACGGCCTCGCGCAGCCGCCCCGGGTCGGGCACCCCGCCCTGGCCCGGCACGATCGGTACGGGCAGCGGGCGGGCCCCGGCGAGCCGGGCCTGTGCCGCGTAGCTGACCCAGCTCGGCACCGGGACGACCACGTCACCGCCGACGGCGAGCAGCAGCGCGTACAGGAGCGGCTTGCTGCCCGGTCCGGCGACGACGAGCCCGGGGTCGGTGCCGAGGCCGCGCCGCGCCCAGTACCCGGCGGCGGCGGCGCGCAGTTCCGGGCTGCCGGGCACCGGTCCGTACGCGGTGCGGTCCGCCGCGGCGGCGAGCCGTTCGCGCAGCGCCGGGTGGGCGGGCAGCCCGATCTCGCCGCTGGTCATCGCCAGCACCCGTTCCCCGGCGCGGCGCCTGCGCTCCAGGATCTCGTCGGCGGCGAGGGTGGCCGACAGGGAGACCGGGGTGGGCTCGGGCATGGGGACTCCAACGGTCGAGGGGCGGGGGCCGGGTCGCGGGGCGGTCGAGGGGCGGGGGCGGCCGGGGCGGAGGGGAGGCGACGGGCTCGGGCCCGTCAGCCGGGCGTGGCGTAGCGCTGCCGCAGCTCCGCCTTGCGGACCTTGCCGGTCAGGGTTCTGGGCAGGGCGGGCAGCGGTTCCAGGCGGTCCGGCAGGAAGCGCGGGTCGTGCCCGGACTCCCGCAGCAGGGTGTGGAGTTCGTCGAGCGAGGGTCCGGTGTCGCCGTAGGGGGCCACGACGGCGCAGATGACGGTCCCGGTGCCGCCGTCGGGGGCCGGCAGGCCCACCAGGGCGGCCTCCGCGGCCTTCGGGTGGCCGGTGATGACCTCCTCCAGCTCGGTCATCGGCGCGAACCGCCCGTCGCGGACGATCGCGTCGCGGGCCCGCCCGAGGACGCGGATGCCGCCACGGCCGTCGTCCCGGGCGAGGTCGCCGGTGTCGAACCAGCCGTCCGCGCCGAGTTCCGCCGCGAACGCCTCGGGGCGCCGGTGGTAGCCGAGGGAGAGCGAGGCGCCGCGCACCTGGAGGCGGCCGGCCGGGTCGGTGGCGCCCTCGATGCCCGAGGGGGCGATACGGGTCTCCATGGCGTCGATGGCGCGGCCGTTGCTGCGGGCGGCCCAGTCCTCGGGGTCCTCGGGCCGGGTCATGGTGACCGGGCCGTTCTCGGACATGCCCCACAGCGAGTGGGCGCGTGCCCCGAGGGTGGCGTGCACCTCGTCGGCGAGGTCCTTCAGGACGGGCGCCGAGCCGACGACGACATGCCGCAGCGAGCCGGTGTCGCGGTGGACGGCCCGCTGCGCGGCGGCGACGTCGGCGAGGGTGGCGGGCGGCCCGTAAAGGAGTGTGGCGCCGTAGCGTTCGACGAGGTCGAGCAGGGCCTCGTTGCGGCGGATGTCCTGGAAGGCGACGGTGCCGCCGAGCAGTACGGTCGCGAGGACGCCCTGCGCGAAGCCGGAGTAGTGCACGAGCGGGGTGGACACGGCCGCCACCCAGTCCTGCCGGTCCTCTCCGGCGCCGAACGCGTCGACGTAGCCGCGCACCGCCGAGTGGACGGTGTTCTGGCTGTGCAGTACGCCCTTGGACAGGCCGGTGGTGCCGGAGGTGAACAGGACCACGAACGGCTCGTCAGCCGTCAGCGCCAGGCCGTCCAGGTCCCGTGCGCTGTCCGGGTGCTCTTCCCGGGGTACGGCCGTGAAGTGGTCGTGGAAGGAGAGCGCGCCCTCCGGTACCGGGCCGTCCACCACCACGACGTGCTCCAGCGTGGCGAGTTCGTCCCTGAGCGCGGTGGCGGTCCGGGCCGGGGAGGTGCCCTGCCAGTCGGGGAGCGTGACGAGGACCCGCGCGCCGGTGAGGGTGAGGCGGTGGCGGAGTTCGGGCTCGGGGCAGACGGGCGCGATCGGGCAGATGACGGCGCCCACGCGCTGGGCGGCGAAGATCAGCGGCACCGTCTCCCACCGGTTGGGCAACTGGACGGCGACGAAGTCGCCCCGCCGCACCCCGAGGCCGAGCAGCGCGGCGGCGAACCGGTCGGTCAGCCGAACGAGTTCGCCGTAGTCCAGGGTGTCGGTACGGGACTCGGTGACGCGGCGGGCCGCGACGGCGAGCTTGCGCGGGCGCTCGCGGGCGTGGCGCCACAGGTCGTCCAGGAAGGTCTCCTCCCGCCACCAGCCGCGCCGCCGGTACTCGGCGGCGCGCTCCGGGGGGACCGGCGAGACGGGGCCGGTGTACCAGGCGGCGAAGCCGGGGGCGGGGGGCGGGGGCTCGGGTGCGGGCGTGGTGACGATCGCGGGTGCGGGCGTGGTGGCGGTCGCGGGTGCGGGCGTGGTGGCGGTCGCGGGTGCGGGCGTGGTGGCGGTCGCGGGTGCGGGCTCGGTCGCAGGCGCAGGCGCAGGCTCGGTCGCAGGCGCCGTCGCCGTCGCGGGCTCGGGCTCGGGCTCGGTCGTAGGCTCGGGCGCCGTCGCGGGATCGGTCACTGGCGCTGGCGCTGTCGGGGACTCGGTCGCGGGGGAAGCGGACCGGTCGGGCGGCCCGGCGGCGGGCTGCGCGGGCTCGGTCGTGGTCGTCATCGGCGCTCCTCGCGGCGGACGTCGAGCAGTTCCGGCAGCGGATCGCCGGCCCGGGAGGCGGCGATCTCCAGCAGGTCCCGGGTGTTGCGGCGGACCCGGTCGGCGACCCAGTCGAAGACCCACTGCTTGCGGGCGTCCGCCGGGAGGTCGAAGGGGACGACCCGGGTGACGGCCAGCGCGGCCGAGCCGGCGCCGCCGATGTTGGCGATCACGCCGGGGACCAGGGTGGCCCCGGAGGCGGCGGCCTTCTCCTTCGCGGCGGCGCTGGAGGCGAGGTTGGCGCCCTCGACCACGAGCCCGGCCCGCAGCCGGTGCGCGTTCTCGGCGCTGAGCGCGTGCTTCTGCGCGGCGAGGACCAGCAGGTCGGCGTCGACGTCGAGCCAGGCGTCCGGCTCGCCGGAGAGCGTGACGTGCTGCGGCAGCCGGGAGCGGTCGATGCGCCCGAAGTCGTCGGTGACGGCGGCCAGCTCGGCCACCGGCAGCCGGTCCGCGCTGATGGTGCCCTGCACGTCCGCGACGCCGACGACGACGTGCCCGCGCTCCTCCAGGAAGCGGGCGACGGCCCGGCCCACCGCGCCGAAGCCCTGCACCACGACCCGGGCGGGCCCGCTGTGCCCGCTCGCCTCCAGGGCGGTGACCGCCGCCACGCCGACCCCGTGCCCGGTGACGTCGAGCAGCGGCTCGTAGTACGTGCGCCAGTCGATCGGCATGTCCGGCACGCCGAGCCGGTAGCGCGGGTCGTAACCGGCCTCGGCGAAGAACACGGCCCGGTCCGCCGAGGTGACGCCCATGTCGATGCCGAGGTGGATGCCGCCGTGCAGCAGCGGCTTGACGGTCCGGCCGAAGGTGCGGAACGTCTCCTCGCGGCCGCTGCCGTCGGAGACGATGCCGCCCTTGGCGCCGCCGATACGCAGGCCCGCCAGGGTGAACTTGTCGGTCATGTCGCGGGCCAGGCCGCGCACTTCCTCCTCGGTGACGCCCGGGGTCATCCGTACGCCGCCCATGGCCAGGCCGTCGACGAGGGTGTCGACGACCACCCAGCCCTTGACGGCGCCGCCGCTGCCGTTGAGGTGGACGGTGAACGCGGGCTCTTGGCCGTCTTGCGGAGCACTAGCACTCATGGACAACTCCTCCAGGTCTTCGGGTGGTTCGCGGGTGCGATGCGGGTGGGGTCACCGGTAGAGCCGCGTGAAGCCGCGCAGGATCTCCAGGCCGTCGCTGCGGAACTCCAGGTGCGCCTGGGAGCCGTGGACCCGGCCGTCCTCGGAGCGCAGGAACTCCACCGGCGCGTGCTCGGAGCGGCCGATGGACCGGTAGCCCTCCGGGGCCGCCCGCAGGTACAGGGTGTGACGGTGGAAGACCGTCACCGTCGGCTTCACGTACGCGAAGAGCGGTTCCTCCTTGTCGACCTGCGCCTCGTGGCCGCCGACCCGCTGCGGCCCTTCCGCGAGCTGCCCGCCGGCCGCGACGGCGAGGATCTGCATGCCGCCGCAGATCCCGAAGACCGGTACGCCGGCGGTGGTCACGAGGTCGATCAGCGGCCGGTAGTGGTCGCGGTCGTAGGCCCGTACCTTGGTGCCGCTCAGCACGATCGCCTGGTAGCGGCCGCCGAGCCGGGCGGGCACCGACGCCACGTCCACCGCGTCGGTGTCCGAGCCCAGTTCCTCGAAGCGGGCGCGGAGCTGTTTCAGGGACAGTGTTCCGTTGTTGACGACCAGCACACGGGGGTGCGCCACGTACGTGCTCCTCATTCTCGGGTGATGACGGTTCCGGTGCGGCCGGCGGTCAGGTCGGTGACGGGCGCGCTGCCGATCACGACCTGCTCCACACCCCTGTCCAGGGCCTCGCCCGCGGCCCGCAGCTTCTTGCGCATGCCTCCGGTGGCGCCCTTGTCGCGGAACTCCGCCGCGGCCCGCGCCCCGATCCGGCGCACCGGTTCGCCGTCGATCAGCAGGTGGGCGACGTCGGTGACGAGGACCAGGCGGGCGGCGCGGACGGCGCCCGCGAGGGCCGCGGCGGCCCGGTCGGCGTCGGTGTTGACCTCCTGGCCGGCCTCGTTGCGGGCCAGCGGGGTGATCAGGTGGGCGTGGCCGGGCCGCGGGTCCTTCAGCGGTTCGGTGTCCACGCCGGTGATCGGGCCGACGCGGTTCTCCAGCTCGACGAGCTGCTTGTCCCGCCACCACCAGCGTTCGGCCTGCCCGGCGCGGACCAGGCCGTCGCTGCCGAGCAGCCGCTCGGCGGTGATCCCGCGCGCGGCGAGCAGGTCGATGACCTGGATGCCCAGACCGGCGCTGACGGTCTTGATGTCGGCGATCACCTCGGGGGTGGTCCACCGGCTCTGGTTGCCGTAGCGGTCGCGCAGGATCGCCGAGGGTGCCCGGTGGCGCGGATGGAACCGCTTGAGCGGCTTGGACCAGCCGTGGACGAGGATCAGGGGCCGCGTCCGCCCCAGCTCGGCCAGGTCGTCCCACCAGGCGCCGTCCAGCTCGTCGAGGCAGCTGCCGCCGAGCTTGACCACGACCGGCGCGGGGCCGTCCGGCGCGGGGCCGCCCTGGCCGCGGCCGTCCTGCGCGGGGCCGTCCTGCGCGGGGCCGTCCTGCGCGGGGCCGTCCTGCGCGGGGCCGTCCGGCGTGCCGGACTTCGCCGTCCCGGTCATGCGGGCATCACCGGCTGCATGGTCAGCCCCGTCTCCTGGGGCAGTCCGAACCGGATGTTGGCGGCCTGCACGGCCTGGCCCGCGGCCCCCTTGACGAGGTTGTCGAGGGCGGCGAGGACCACGATGCGGCCGCTGTCGTCCTCCTCGTCCCGCAGCACCGTCACATCGCAGAAGTTGGAGCCGAGCACGGCCTGCGGGTCCGGTACCGGGATCAGCGTCTCGGTGTGCCGGCGCACCCGGACGAACGGGTGGTCCTTGAAGTACCGCAGGTACGCCCGGTGCAGCTCACGCTGGCCGAGCGGCCCGGCATCCTCGGCGGGGAAGACGTAACTGCTGGTCAGCAGGCCCCGAACGTGCGAGACACCGTACGCGGACATGGTCAGCGAACCGATGGTGCCGGCTCCGTCGCGCGTCAGGAAGTCACCGACCTCGGCGGCGTGCCGGTGCCCGGTCGGGGCGTACGGTGCGATGGCCCCGCTGCGGAAGGGGTGCAGGTCGGCGGTGCGCAGCTGGAGGCCGCCGCCGCTGGAGCCGCTCTTGCCGTCGACCACCACGGTCTTCAGGTCCAGGCCGAGGCCCAGGGTGAGCGGGGCGAGTCCCAGGGTGATGGCGGTGGCGTAGCAGCCGGGCAGCGAGATCAGCGGGGCGTCGGCCAGCCGGTCGCCGACCAGTTCCGGTACGCCGTACACGAAGCGGTCCGCGAGGTCGGCGCGCCGCCGCACCTTCGGGTACCAGCGGTCGTGCAGGTGCGGGGTGCGGATGCGGAAGGCTCCGCTGAGGTCGATCACCGCCGGGACGCGGTCGGCCAGCAGGGCGGCGAGTTCCGCCGAGACCGGCGCGGGTGTGGCGAGGAAGACGACGTCGACGCGGTCGGCGATGTCCTCGGTGACGGGCTCCACGGTCAGGCCCAGGTCGAGGCGGAGGCCCGGGTGCAGTTCCGCCGGGCGCCTGCCGATGCGGGAGGAACCGCCGAGGAAGGTCAGCTCCAGGCCGGGATGGTGGGTGATGAGTCGGATGAGGTCGCCGCCGGCGAGCCCGGAGGCGCCGACCACTCCTGCGCGGATCATGCGAGCAGCTCCTGCAGCCAGCGGCCGATGGCCGACGCGATGTCCGCTCCGGTGGCCGAGGCCACCGCCCGGAACGCGGGGGCGTGGTTGACCTCGTTGACGAGGAGGCCGTCCGGGGTGCGGAAGAGGTCGACTCCGTAGATGCCGGGGCCGAGTTCGGCCACGACGCCGTCGACGATCTTCAGGATGTCGGGGTCGTGCGCGAGGGCGCGGTGCTTGTTGCCGAGCGCCGCGTTGGTGCGCCAGTCGGTGCCGCCGCTCTCGAACTCGGCGGCGCCGACCAGTTCCCGGCCGACGACGAGGCAGCGCACCGAGGAGCCGCCGAGGTACGGCTCCACGAGTCCGGCCTGCTCGAAGGCGTGCCCGAGGTCCTCGACGTAGTCGTACACGGACTGGGCGGTGTCGGCGTCGCGGAGCAGGGTGACCCGCTTGCCCATGCCGCCGAAGACCGGCTTGAGGACCAGCGGCAGTTCCAGCTCCGCCAGCGCCCGGGTGAAGTCCGTGCGGGACAGCACGAGCCGGAAGTCGGGCACGGGCACGCCCGCGGTGTGCAGCAGGGCGCGCAGGGCGGCCTTGTTCTCGCAGGCGTGGATGGCCCGTGCGGTGTTGAGGGTGCGGACCCCGGCGGCCTCGGCGAGGGTGGCGATCAGGCCGCCGCGGGTGTAGCTGCGGCTGCGCACCAGCAGCAGGTCGTAGTCCTTGACGGAGGGCGCGTCCGGGTCGCCGAGGCCCAGGGACTCGTCGTTGACCCAGTCGGCGCGCAGGCCGAAGTCCGGGGCGGCCTGGATCAGCAGGCGTTCCTCCCAGCCGAGCCGGTCCGCGACGATCGCGACGGCGTTGCCCATGTCACTGGCCCCAGTCGCGGAGCTGGACCTCGACCATCCGCAGGGCGAGGCGGCCGTCCTCGACGCCCTCGACCCGCAGCGTGAGCAGGCACTCCGGGCAGGAGAGGGTCTCGCCGCGCACGACCGGCGGCACGGTCAGGCCGGTCTCGCACTCGGGGCAGGCGCCGGAGAGGGTGGCGGTGGGCATGGGGGAACTCCGTTCGTGGACGGGCGTGGTGAGGGTTGGGGAGGTGCGGGTGGGACGTGTCAGGTGGGCCGGCGGGGGTGTCTCAGGCGGGCTGGAAGTCGACGGCCGCCTTGCGGATCGCGTCCCGGTCGAGCAGCGGGCCGCCCGCCCGCTCCTGGCGTTCGGTCAGCCAGGGGGTGAAGGCGTCGACGTCGACGTCGATGCCCGAGTCGGCCAGCGCCCACCGGACCAGGGCCGGGGTGAGGCGCCTGCGCACCCGCAGTTCCCGCTGGTTGCCGACGAGTTCGGCGGGCAGCGTCTCGTACGCCTCCGGGTTGCTGAGCTGGCCCGGAAGCTCGTAGGCGAAGGCGTGCGGGGTGGTGGGCCCGGACTGGAAGGCGTCACCGAGGCCGGCGCCGCGCAGGGCGAGGCGGGACAGCTCGGTGAGGTGGGTGAGGTCGAAGCGGGTGTCGCCGTGCATGACGCGCAGCGCGGTGAGCAGTTCGGCCAGCGGGGCGTTGCCGCCGCGCTCACCGATGCCGCCGACGGTCGCGGAGATCCACCGCGCGCCCGCGCGGACGGCCGCCAGCGAGTTGGCGACGGCCATGCCGAGCATGTGGTGCGAGTGGATCTCGATCTCCGCGCCGTCGAGCGCGGTGAGCCGGCCGATCACCTCTTCCATCTGCCAGGGCGACAGCTGGGCGACGGTCTCCGCGAGCCGGAAGCGGTCGGCACCGGCCTCGAACCCCGCGCTCACGTACGGGACGAGCCGCTCAGCGGGGGTGCGGGCGCCGTCCTCGCCGCTGAAGGTGACGTGGAAGCCGCGCTCCTTGGCCTGGGTGATCGCGGAACGGGCCAGCGCGGTGAGGAACTTGGCGCTGGACGAGCCCAGTTTGAGCGCGGCGTGCTGCTCGGAGGTGGGGATGGAGTACATGATGTGCCGCACGCCCAGGCGGGCGGCCTCGTCGAGTGCCGTCGCGACCTGCCGGCGGTCGCGCACGACGACCAGCGTCATGCTGCGCTCGGGGCCGATCTCCTCGTGGGTGGCCAGGACGAGATCGGCGTCCTTGGAGTCCGGGCCGGACACCATGCCCACCTCGACCAGCTCGACGCCGGTCCGCACCAGCAGGGAGGCGATGGCCGCGGCGTCCTTGGGCCCGAACTCGACGCCGGCCATGTGCGCGGAGTCGCGCAGGGTGGCGTCGGATATCCGGGGTGATCCCGGAACCGTACCGGGGATTTCTGTCGCAGCCATGGTCCGTCACTCCTTCTCCGGGATGGTCCGCTGCACTGCCCCAAAGCCTCTTCGGCAAGGCGGCGGAAAACAAGGTCCGCCGTGTCAGAACTCCTTGGGCAAATGTCAGGGAATGACAAGGGGAAAAGGCCGTGCAAGGTTCCTGTCCGCCCTCGACAAATCTGCGGGAGCGCACTGCCATGGGCGCGCCTTACGTCCTACGGTGGATTTCATGGACCTTTTCTCACTGCCTCGGCTGGGGGTCGTCGTACCGCCGGAGAACCCCACGGCGGAACCGGAGTTCAATAGCCTTCTGGCCGCCCGCATGAATGTGTACACGTCCCGTTTCCCGGTGACCCCGGGAATCGGGCTGCGGGACATGCTGGAGACGTACAACGCCGTACTGCCGGGCACGCTCGGCGACTTCGGCCGGCTGCGGCTGCACGCCGCCGTGGTGGCGTGCAGCGCCTCGCACTACCTGCTGGGCCCGGACGGGGACCGGGACTTCTGCGAGCGGCTGTCGGACCGGGCGGGCTTTCCCGTGCGGTCCTCGACCCAGGCGATCCTGGCGGCCTGCGAGGCGCTGGGCGTGTCCCGGCTGACCCTGGTCTCCCCGTACGAGTCGTGGCTCACCGACACCTCCCGCGCGTTCTGGGAGCGGGCCGGCCTCACGGTCGACGGCGTGCTGCGGGTACCGGCGGCGAAGGACCCGGCGGGCCGGGACCACTACGACCCGTACGAGGTGACGCCCGAGGCGCTGCTGCGGCGCATACGCGAGGCCCGGCTCCCCGGCGACACGGCCCTGCTGTTCACCGGCACGGGCATGGCCACGCTCGCCGCGCTGGACCGGCTCGCCGGGGAGGACGGCCGGCGCACCCTGCTCACCTCCAACCTGGCGTCGGCCTGGTGGGCACTGCGGGCGGCGGGCGACGACGGAGGCGGCGCGAGCGGGGGCGCGGGTGCGGGTGCGGGCGGGGGCGCGGGTGCGGGCGGGGGCGCGGGTGCGGGTGCGGGCGGGGGCGGGGGCGCGGGTGCGGGCGGGGGCGGGGGCGCGGGCGGGGACGCGCATCCGCTGTTGCGGCGCCTGGAACGGGCGGCGGCCTGATACGCGGCGGGGGCTGGGCCGGACCGTCCACCGCTCCTCAGCCGCCCGAGCCGCCCGAGCCCCCAGCCGCCCCGGCCCCTCAGCCACCTCCCGTCCCTCAGCCACCTCCCGTCCCTCACCCCTCGGCCGGTTCCGGCACGCGGGAAGCATGGCCCATCCGGTATCCCACCCCCCGTACGGTGATGATCCACCGGCTGGAACCGAGTTTCGCCCGCAGGCTGCTGACATGGGTGTCTATGGTCCGGCTGGCACTGCCCCAGCTGCTCCCCCACACCCTTTCCATCAGCTCATTGCGCGACAGCACGGTTTCCGGGGTGGCGGCCAGGGTGTAGAGCAGTTCGAATTCTTTCGACGTGACCGGGACGACCCGGTCGTGCAGGCGTACTTCCTGGATGCGCGGGTCCATGTGGAGGGGGCGCAGGGAAATGGGCCCGATGGTGTCCCGTACCGGACGGGCGCGGCGCAGCACCGCCTCGATACGGGCGCCGATCTCCCGGAATCCCCAGGTTTTCGCCACGCAGTCGTCCGCGCCCGCGTTGAGGGCGAGCACCCGGTCGAGTTCGTCGTCGGGGTCGGTGACGGCGATCAGCGGGGTGCCGCCGCCGCTGCGCACGGACCGGCACACCTCCAGTCCGTCGATGTCGGGCAGTTCCAGCGAGAGCAGCACCAGATCGGCGTCGCGGTAGCTCCGCAGGGCGCGCGCGCCGGTGTGCACGCTGCGCGCGGCGTACCCCTGCCGCCGCAGGTCGTGCACCATGGCTTCGGCGGTGGCGGTGTCCCGCTCCACCACGAGTACGTTCGTCACGTGTCCCGTCCCTTCTCCTCGCCCGTCATCAGCCCGCCACGCCGGTGAGTTCGGCGGGCGGCGGCGCCGGTGCCCCGGGAGTGGCACGGGATGCTCCGTACAGGTGTTCGTAGACGTGTGCGGCGGAGGCCATGGTCATGTGGTGGTGCCAGCCGGGGAAGGACCGGCCCTCGAAGTCGAGCACGCCGTACCGTTCCCGCAGCGTGCCGACGGCCGTCCGGGCGGCGGTGCGGACCCGGCCGAGACCGAGCACCTCCTCCACCCGCCGGTCCACCAGGGTGGTGATCCAGTACCGGGTGCCGCGGCCGTTCGGGTCCGGCTGTTCCAGGACGCGGTACGTGCGCGCGTCCCCCTCGGCGCCGGGGCCAGGGCCGGGGTGGGGCAGCCGGACCGTTCCCTGGTAGGTGCGCACGGGCACCGCGCGGGAGCGGCCCTCCGTGTTCCGGGCGGCCATGAGGTGCGCCTGCCGGGCGTGCCGGGCGGCCATCAGCGCGCCCACGGTGCTCACGGCCGGGAGGTGCTGCCCGACGAGCACGGCCTGGCCGGGACCGACCTCGCACACCACCTCGCGTCCCAGCCGGGCGAGCCCGGCGAGCACCCCGGTCGCGTCCTCGTACCGGGTCAGGTCGAGCACCCAGGGGACGTCGGGCGCGTGGGCGAGTGCGCCGGCGGCGTGGTCGACCACGTGGGCGCCGGCCGGGCGCGCGGTCTCCGTCTCCGGTACGCGGGCGCGGCGCCGGCGCGGGGCGTCGTGCTCCCAGGGGCCGCTGAGCAGCAGGCTCCAGTCCAGCGGTAAGCAGTGGGTGTCCGTGGCCAGGAAGAGACCGAGGGCGCGCTGGCAGTTGACGGTGCGCCCGGTCGTCCCGTCCACGCGGCGGTGCACCCCGACGGAGTGCTCGCCGGTCTTGGGGATGATCAGTTCGGCCACGGTCCAGGCGAGCGGGGTGGCGGCGGCCGCGGCCCGGCGGGCGAGCCGGCGCCGCACCGGGCGCCAGTCCCACGGGCTGGCGTTGATGAACTGGTCCAGGCCGTGCACCGCCGAGGAGGGCAGGGCCGGGGCCCGCCCGAGACGGCGTGGTGTTTTCTTGCCGGAGACATGGATCAGGGCCCAGAGATACTCCCGGGCCCAACGGCGCTGTTCCGCCCGGCGAAGCGATCTGAAGACGTCGTCCACGAAACTCCGTATGGACGCGCCTTCGCCCGGCATGGCCGACCGTATCCCGCTTGACGACATGTGAGGGGTCCCCCTTGATTACGTACTGATCGCACTCATGTCAGTGCATGGCGCATCCGCACGGGATACAAAAATACCGCCCGGAGCGGCAATGTCGAGGCTGGCTTATCACTTCGCCAATTCGCGCTCTGATCTGCGCGAACGGCCGTTGTGACGCCATTTTTCGACTGCCGGAATGTCAACGGCGCATGAAAAGTTGACGCAGCACCGAAAGCGGCTAATGGCCGCCGAAGGCCGGGGGACGTACCTTCGGCGGCCGGCAGGGGGGCCGGGCGGCGGTCCGGGAGACGTGCGGTGCCGAGCCGTACGGGGCGGCAGGCGCCACTTCCGCGGCAGGCGCCGCTTCCGCGACAGGCCCTAGTCGGCGGACCGCCGGGCCGGGAAGCCGTGGGGGCGGGCGGCGAGGACGACGGCGAGCACCGGCAGCAGGAGCAGCAGCACGCTCCAGGGGAAGGAGTCGCTGCCGGCGACGTCCAGCAGCACACCGCCGATGACCCCGCCGGCCGCCATCGCCACGTTCCACAGGGTGACCAGCATCGCCTGGGCGGAGTCGGCGTGCTCGCCGCCCGCCTCACCGGCCGCGGTCTGCAGCAGGGTGGGCACCCCGCCCCAGCCCAGGCCCCACAGCACGGCGGCGACGTAGACGAAGGCGGTGTGGTCGGCGAGCACCGCCAGCACGGCGGCGGCCACGGCGACCAGCAGGGCGCTGGCGACGGTCAGGGCGCGCAGCCGGCGGTGGATCTGGGCGCCGACGATCCAGATGCTCGCCAGCGAGGCCGCGCCGAAGACGAGGAGCACCAGATCGGTGTTGCCGCCCAGGCCCAGGTCGTCGAGGAAGGTGGCGATGTAGGCGTACAGGATGGTGTGGGCGAGGACGAAGACGAGGGTGACGAAGAGGACCGGGGTCACGCCCGGCACGCGCAGGGCCTGCAGCATCCTGGGGCGCTCGCCGCGTTCCTGCCCCGGGTAGTCCGGCACGGCCGCGGTGATCCACAGCAGGAGGACCACGGTGAGCGCGGTCATGGCGAGGAAGGCCACGCGCCAGTCGGTCACCTTGCCGAGGAAGGTCCCGGCGGGCACGCCGAGCGAGAGGGCCACCGGGATGCCCGCCATGGCGATGGCGATCGCCCGGCCCTGGAGCTGGGGCGGCGCCATGCGCCGCGCGTACCCGGCGAGCAGCGCCCAGGCCAGGCCGGCGGCGACGCCCGCGACGAAACGGGCCGCCATGGTCAGCCCGTAGGCGGAGGACACGGCCGTGACGGTGTTGGCCAGGGCGAAGCCGCCCATGGCGGTCAGCAGCAGCCGCTTGCGCCGCCAGCCCGCGGTGGCCGCGGTCAGCGGGATCGCGGTCAGCGCGGTGCCGATCGCGTAGATGGTGACGGTCTGGCCGGTCGCGGACTCGCTCACCTTGAGGTCGTGGCTCATCGCGGGCAGCAGGCCCGCCGGGAGGGTCTCGGTGAGGCTGGTGATGAAGACGGCGGTCGCCAGGGCGAGCAGGGCGAGGAGCGGGAGCCGCTGCGGCTCGCCGCCTCCCGCCGCGCCGGTCTCGGCGCCGGCGCCTGCGGCGGCGCCTGGACCGGTGCCGGGTCCGGGGCCTGCGGCGGAACCGGCCGCGGTGTCGGGTGCGGTGCTCATGTGAGGTACTCCGTGGGTTCTGGGGACGGGAGGGGGTGAGGGGGGTGAGGAGGGCGGGAGAGGGTGCGGGGGGCTGCGGGTGAGGGGTCTGCGGGTGAGGGCGCGAGCCCGGGCCTGGACCTGAGCCTGGACGTGGGCCTGACCTGAACGTGGGCGCCGGGCGTCACACGTGCCCGAGGCCGCCGTCGACCGGGAGCCGGGCCCCGGTCGTGAAGGTCGCGTCGGTCGCCAGGAAGAGGGCGGCCCGGGCGACCTCCTCGGCGGCGCCGAGGCGGCCCAGCGGCGGCAGCGGCACGGCGGCGCCGCCCGGCGCCTCGATACAGCCGGGGGCCACCGCGTTGACCCGGATGCCACGGGAGACGGCCTCCGCGGCGAGCGCGTGCACACCGGCGGAGGGCGGCCCGTCGGAGGACGGCCCGGCGGCGGTGAGCACCGCGGCGCCGCCGTCCTTCAGCCGGGGCAGCAGCAGCCGCGCGGCCGGCACGGTGTCCGCGAACAGCAGGTCCACCTCGCCCCCGGCGGAGCCGAGGCAGGTACCGAGGGCGGCCGGGGCGACGACCCGGGCTGCGGAGCCGAGTTCGGCGGCCGCGCGGTCGCGCTCGTGCGGTGTGGCGGCGGTCAGCACCACTTCGGCACCGCCTTCCACCAGGCGCTTGGCGATGGCCAGGCCGATAGCGGCGCTCTCACCGACGACCACGGCCCTCCGGCCGGCGTATCTGGTCATGCCTGCCGCTCCCTCCGTGCGGTCGCTCCCGCCGGACGCGCGGTACCGTCCGGCAGGACCGAGCGTGCGCCCCGGCACTTCGGGAAACCTTCGGACCGGCTGAGGGCCGGAGCCTTCGGACAGGCTGAGGGCCGGAGCCTTCGGACAGGCTGAGGGCCGGAGCCTTCGGACAGGCTGAGGGCCGGAGCCTTCGGACCTGTTGCGGGCCGCCCGGACGTATGCAGGCGCATATACAGTGATCCGCATGCGGTTTGGGGTGCTCGGGCCACTGGTGGTGTGGGACGACGCGGGCGAGACCGTCAGGGTCCCCGAAGTCAAGGTCCGCGCGCTGCTCGCGGATCTCCTCGCGCACGACGGCGGCCCGGTCTCCGCGGACCGCCTCATCGAGGACCTGTGGGGCGACCGGCCGCCGGGCAGGCCGGCGGGCGCCCTGCAGGCCAGGGTCTCCCAGCTGCGCCGGGTCCTCGGCCGGGACCGGGTGGTGCGGCAGCCGCCGGGTTACCGGCTGCGGCTCGACGGCGGCGCGGACGAGGTGGACGCCGTACGGTTCCACGCGCTGGTGACCGAGGCGCGCCGCGAAGAGGCCCCCCGGGCGCGGGCCGCCCTGCTCACCGACGCCCTCGCGCTGTGGCGGGGGCCGGCGTACGCGGACTTCGCGGACGAGGAGTTCGCCCGGGGGGCCGCGCAGCGCCTCGCGGAGCAGCGGCTGTCCGTGCTGGAGGAGCAGGCGCAGGCGCGGCTGGAGGCCGGGGAGCAGGTACTGCTGGTCGGTGAGCTGGCGGACCTCGTGGCCCGGCACCCGCTGCGCGAACGCCTGCGCGCCCTGCACATGAGGGCCCTGTACGCGGCCGGCCGGCAGAGCGAGGCCCTGGCCTCGTACGAGGAGCTGCGCGCCCGCCTCGCCGAGGAACTGGGCGTCGACCCCGGCCCCGAGCTGAGCACCTTGCGGCAGGCGGTCCTCCGCCAGGACCCGCACTTGAGCACCCTGCGTCAGGCATCCCCGGGCCAGGACCCCCAACCGGCGGCACCACGAGGGACGTTCCGGAACCAGGACCCGCAGTCGCCCCCCACCCGCACGGAGTCCACCACCCGCACAGACTCCACCACCACCCCCCGCTCCCACCTCCCCGCCCCCCTCACCCCCCTCATCGGCCGGCACCGCGCCCTGGCCGAACTGTCCGGACTCCTCGGCTCGGCCCGCCTGGTGACCCTCACCGGTCCCGGCGGCGTCGGGAAGACCCGCCTGGCCGTGGCCGCGGCCCGTGCGGCGGAGCAGGACGGCGCACTGCCCGACGGGGTACGGCTCGTGGAGTTCGCCGGCGTACGGTCCGGCACCGCCGCCGCTCTCGCCCAGATCGTCGCCGCCGCCCTCGGTGTCCGCGACGACGCCGTGCCGGGCACCGGTCCGGTGGCCGGGCCGGGTGCCGCCTCCCCCGCCCACCGGCTCGCCGCCGCCGTACGGGACCGGCGGGCGCTGCTCGTCCTGGACAACTGCGAGCACGTCGTGGACGCCGCCGCCGAACTCGCGGAACTGCTCCTGAGCACCGCCCCCGGGCTGCGCGTGCTGGCCACCAGCCAGGAACCGCTCGGCCTGACCGGCGAGGCCGTGTTCCTGGTGGAACCGCTGGGCGACGCCGACGCCGTACGGCTGTTCACCGAGCGTGCGGCGGCCTCCGCGCCCGGCTTCCCGGCCGATCCGGACGCCGCGGAACCGGCCGACCGCGAGGCCGTCGCGGAGATCTGCCGCCGCCTGGACGGCATCCCGCTCGCCCTCGAACTCGCCGCCACCCGGGTGCGCGCCCTGGGCGTACGGGAACTGGCGGCCCGGCTCGGTGACCGGTTCCACCTGCTGACGTCCGGTCAGCGCGGGGCGCCCGCCCGGCAGCAGACGCTGCGGGCGGTGATCGACTGGAGCTGGGAACTGCTCAGCGCGCCCGAGCGGATCGTCCTGCGGCGGCTCGCCGCGTTCAGCGACGGCTGCGACCTCGCGGCGGCCGTGGCGGTGTGCCCGGGCGGCGGTGTCGCCCGCGACGAGGTGCTCGACCTGGTGACCCGGCTCGTCGACCGCTCCCTGGTGGCCGTGGTGGAGGGCTCGGCCGGTCCCCGCTACCGCCTCCTGGAGTCGGTGGCGGCGTACGCGACGGAACGGCTGCACGAGATGGAGGACCTGGACAACGTACGGGACCGCCATCTGCGCCACTACCTCGCGCTCGCGGAGGACGCCGGGCCCCGGCTGCGCGGCGGCGCGCAGAGCGAGTGGCTGGCGCGGCTGGACGCGGAGGCGGGCAATCTGCGCGCAGCCCTGGACGAGGCGGTGCGCCGCGCCGCCGCGGGCGCCCCGGAGCAGGCCGCGCGGCTGGCCCTCGCCCTGTCCTGGTGGTGGCTGCTGCGCGGCCGGCTCACCGAGGCCCGCAGCCGACTGGCGGCCCTGCTGGCGGCGCTCGCGCGAAGCGGCGGGTCCGGCGGCGGCGCCCTCCCCTGCGAGTCGGCCGCCGAACTCGCGCTGCTGCACGCGGGGTTCGCGCTGCTCACCGGGGATCAGGTGCCGGTGAGCGCCACCGGGGACGCCGACGCCGTCGCGGACCCGGTACGCCGGGCGCGCGCGCTGTGGCTGTGCGCGTTCGGGCTGTTCAGCTCGGGCGCCACGGCCGAGAGCGGCGCGCTGAACGATCGTGCCTGCACGCTGTTCACGGCCGCGGGCGACCAGTGGGGCACCGCCGCCGCGCTCAGCCTGCGGGCGCGGCTCGCCCTGGACCGCGGCGACCTGGCCGCGGTGGAACGCGACGGGCTGCGCGGCGCCGCGCTCTTCCGGGAACTGGGCGACCACTGGGGCGAGTTGCAGACGGTGTCGCCACTGGCCACGTTCGCCGAGATCAAGGGCGACTACCAGGACGCGGCGCGCCGCCAGCGCGAGGGGCTGCGGATCGCCCGCGAACTGGGCCTGGCGGCCGAGGTCTCGGCGCGGCTGTCCGGCCTCGGCCGGCTCATGCTGCTCACCCGGGACTGGGACCGGGCCCGCGAACTGCACGAGCGGGCGCGGCGCATCGCCGCCCGGCACGGCTACCGGTACGGCGAGATCCACTCCGAGATGGGGCTCGCGCTCGGCGCCCGCCGCTCGGGCGACCTCGACGCCGCCGAGACGCACCTGCTGCACCTGCGCGGCCACGCGGCCGTCTCCTCCCCGGCCGGCGACCACCTGCTGCTCGCGGAACTCGGTTTCCTCGCCGAACTGCGCGGCGACGCGGCCGGGGCCGCCGCGCACCACCTGCGCGGCCTGGAGATCGCCCGCTCCCTCGGTGAGCCGCGCGCCCTGGCCCTCTCGCTGGAGGGACTCGCGGGCGCGGCGGCCCTCCCGGCCGGGCCCGGACCGGCGTACGCGGCCCTGCTGCTCGGCGCGGCGGACGCGGCACGCCGCAGCGTGGGCGCGCCGCTGCCGCCCGCCGAACGCGGCGACGTGGACCGCGTCACCTCGGCCGCGCGGGCCGCTCTGGGCGCGGGGCCCTTCGCCGAGGCGTTCGCCCGGGGCACCCGGCTGACCCCGGAGGAAGCGGTACGCGAGGCTCCCGCGCCCTTCGGCCGACGGCACCCGGCGAATCCGACCGATAAGGCTGATACGGCTGATACGGCTGATACGGCTGAACCGACCGAACCGACCGAACCGACCGAACCAACCGATCCGGCCGATCCCGCCGATCCGGCCGATCCCGCCGATCCCGCCTGAGCACGCTCCCCCCTCCCGACGCCCGCCCCGACACGCCCGCCCCCCCCTGACTCCGGGACAGACCCCGCGACCCCAGAATGGGACATATCGCCCGGCGGCCCCCGTTCCGCTCATGGCGGACCATACCGGACAGGCGACAGGTAACAGGTACACGTGTGATGCAGCTTCGTGCCGCCCAGAGGACCGCGGCCCCGGCCGTCCCCCCGCCCGTCCCCCCGCCCGGCTCGCCGCAGGCGTGGCCGCTGCGTCCGGCCGGTCCGGTGCCGCTCCTCGTGCTCGCCGTGGTCCTGCTGGCGCGGGCCGCGCACGTGGCGGTGGTCTCCGCCCAGGGCGGCATGGACAACGCCTTCGTCCTGCACGCCGGACAGACCTGGCTGCACGGCGGCGCCCCGTACGCCGACCGCCGCTTCCTCTACCTGCCGAGCGCCGTGCTCTTCGCCGCCGGTCAGGCACTGCTGCCCGCGGCCCTGCTGCGGCTCGCGGCGCCCGCGGTGTGCGTGGGGCTGATCGCGGGCGGCTGGTGGTGCGCCCTGCGGCTGTTCCGGGTGCCGGCGCGCAGCCGGTTCGCGGTGCTGGGGCTGCTCGGCCTGGTGCTGTGCTGGGCACCGGTGGGGCACCTCGTGGAGCTGGGGAACTGGACCGCGGTCGGCGCCTTCGCGCTGCCGTGCGCCCTGCTGCTCGCGGACCGCGGGCGCTGGACCGCAGCCGGGGTGGTGCTGGGGCTGTCCGTGGCGGTCAAGCCTTTGCTGCTGCCGGTGCTCCTGCTGCTGGTGGCGGCCCGCAGGTGGGGCGCCCTGGCCTGGGCGGCGGGGCTGCCGCTGGCCCTGTCGGCGGGCACCGCGCTGGTCATGCCGGACCCGGGCGGGTTCTTCACCCGTACGCTGCCCTTCCTCCTCAAGGGCGGGGACCGGCTGATGCGGCCCTTCGACTGCTCGCTGCCCGCGGTGCTGCCGCGGCTCGGGGTGCCGCCGCTCGCGGCCGAGGCGGTGGCGCTGGCCGCCGCGGCGGCCGGCCTGGTGTGCGCCTGGCGGCGCTGGCGGCGCGCCGACCCGGGCCCGGCCCGGCTCGCGGAGACGGCCGCCCTGCTCATGCTGTCGTCGTTCCTGGTGTCCCGGCCTTCGTACGAGCACTACCTGGCCGTCGTGGTGCCGCTGCTGGCGGCGGGCGTGCTGCGGCCAGGCGCGGTGGCGCGCTCACCGTGGTTCTGGGCGGCGCTGGTGCCGCAGGTGCCCGGGATCGCGGTCCCGTACCTGGACGCCTCCACCCGCCGGGCGTTCAAGGACACGGTCACGCTGTGCGGCCTGGCGCTGGTCGTGGCGGTGCGCTGCGCGCGGCCGGCGCCGGCCCGGCGGACCGCCTCCGCTCCCGGGCGAGCACCCGGGCCGGGGCCCGCGCCCGGCTCCGAGCCGCCCGCCGCGGTTCCCTGACCCGGGGCCGCCCCGTCAGGCGTCGCCCCCGGGCTCCCAGCCCTGCCGGCGCAGCACGGCCGACACGTCGGGCGCCTCGTAGTGGTCGCCCTTGAGCACCTTGCCGTCGGCCCGGCGGGCGACCTGGCCGTCAGGGCCGAGCTTGGTCATGTTGGACCGGTGGATCTCGGCGATGACCGCGTCGAGGTCGACGCCGTGCACCAGGGCGGTGCCGTACGCGATGTACACCACGTCGGCCAGTTCGTGCGCCAGCTTGTCGAGGGGGCCGTCGACCGAGACCTCCGCCACCTCGGCCGCCTCCTCGGCGAGCAGTTCCCCGCGGTGCGCGGCCAGCTCCGGGGAGACCCGCGCCGGAGTGGCGCGGACGTCGAGCCCGAAGGCGCGGTGGAACTCACGGACGAGGTCGGCGGGGGAGGAACTCATACGGCGACTCTATCGGCCGCCGGTGACAGTCAGCCGTCCGTCACGGACAGGCACCCTCTGCCCCTCACCCCGGCCCCCTGCTCCACCCCCACCCCCACCCCCGGCCCTGTTCAGCCGCCCCCACTGCTGGCAGGATCGCGCCATGTCCAAGCTGTCCCCCTCCGCCGGCAGGCGCCGTGGCCTGCGGGGCGCGGCCGTCGCCGCCGTGGTCCTCGGGCTGCTGCTGTGGTGGCTGCTGCCGCTGGGCGAGCGCCCGCCGAGCGGCACCATCACCTTCAGCACCGGCACGCTGCGCGGCGTCTACCAGGAGTACGGCGTACGGCTGCGCACCGCGTTCGCCCAGGACATGCCGCGTCTGAAGGTGCGGCTGCTGACCAGCGACGGCTCGCAGGAGAACGTCACCCGGGTGGCGACCGGCAAGGCCGACTTCACCATCGCCGCGGCCGACGCGGTGGAGACGTACGAGCTGAACGACGGTCCGGGCGCCGGGCGGCTGCGCGGGGTGGCCCGCCTCTACGACGACTACGTGCAGCTCGCCGTCGCCCGCGATTCCAAGATCAACTCGGTGGCGGACCTGCGGGGCAAGCGAGTGGCGATCGGGCCGCCGGAGTCGGGCGTGCGGCTGATCGCGGAGCGGGTGCTGCGGGCCGCCGGGATCGACCCGGCCAAGGACATCCAGCCCAGGGCGGACGGCATCGACACCGGGCCGGGCCAACTGCGCGGCGGTGCGATCGACGCGTTCTTCTGGTCGGGCGGCCTGCCCACGGACGGGCTCAAGCAGCTCGCCTCGAAGTTCGCGTTCCGGTTCGTGCCGATCGACGCCGATCTGGTGGCGCGGCTGCACGCGGAGGGCGGTGCCACGCGCTACTACCGGGCCACCAACATGCCGGAGTCGGCGTACCCGACGGTGCAGAACGGCGCGACCGTGCCGACGATCGCGGTGTCCAACGTGCTGATGACCCGCGCGGACATGGACCCCCGGCTCACCGAGTGGCTGACCCGGACCGTGATCAGGAGCCGCGACGGCATCGGCGCCCACGTCCACTCCGCCCAGCTCGTCGATCTGCGCACCGCGATCTACACCGACCCGCTGGTCCTGCACGAGGGCGCGCGGCGCTACTACCGCTCGGTCAAGCCGTAGGCACGCCGGAGGCGGACCCGGGCTCCGTCCTCGGGACGGTCACCGTCACCTTCAGCCCGCGCGGCTCGGCGGCGCGATGGGCGGCGTACGCGATGGAGCCGCCGCCCGCGGCGAGCAGGGCCCGCGAGATGGACAGGCCGAGCCCCGAGCCCTGGACGTTCTGGTGCCGTCCGCTGCGCCAGAACCGGTCGCCGACGCGGGCCAGTTCCTCGTCGGTGAGGCCGGGGCCGTGATCGGCGACCACGATCGTGGAGGTGTCGCCGCCGCCGGACACCTTCACCTCGACGCGCTCGCCGCCGGGAGTGAACTTCACCGCGTTGTCGATCACCGCGTCCAGGGCGGACGACAGCGCCACCGGGTCGGCCCAGGCGGTGGTGGCGGGCCACTCCCCCACCAGGGCCACGCCCTCGGCCTCGGCGGCCGGGGCCCAGGCCGCCACCCGCTCCGCGGTCAGCTCGCCGATGTCGATGAGCCGGAGGTCGGCCGCGGCGTGCTCGGCGAGCGCCAGGTCCAGCAGGTCGTCGAGGACCTGGGCCAGGCGCTTGCCCTCGGTGCGCACCGAGGCGATCTCCTCGTTGCCCTCGGGCAGTTCGAGGGCGAGCAGCTCGATGCGCAGCAGCAGCGCGGCGAGCGGGTTGCGCAGTTGGTGGGAGGCGTCGGCGACGAAGGCGCGCTGCTGCTCCAGGACGTCCTCGACGTGGTCGGCCATCTCGTTGAACGAACGGGCCAGCCGCCTGAGTTCCGGTGGCCCGCCGGCCGCCGCCACCCGGGACTTGAGCCGTCCGGTGGCGATGTCGTGGGTGGTGGCGTCGAGCACCCGTACGGGCCGCAGCACCCAGCCGGTCAGCCGCAGCGCGGCGCCGACGGCGAGCAGCATCGCGGCGGTCTCCCCGGCGCCCAGGAGCAGCCAGTCGTGCAGAGTCCGCGAGCGCATCTGCCCGGTGGGCGAGTCGGTGACGACGACCGCGACGACGTCGCCGTCCCGGATGACGGGCGAGGCGACGACCAGCCGCCGCCGCTGCCAGGGCCAGACCTGTGCGGGGTCGTGGCTGCGCCGGCTCAGCAGGGCCTCGCCGAACGCCTCACGGACCTCGCCCGTGGCGGGCAGCGACCAGTCGCCGGGAGCGTTGGCCATGGCCACGCCGGAGCGGTAGAAGACGCCGGCCCGGATGCCGTAGACCTCGTTGTAGCTGGTCAGTTCGCGGCTCAGCGTCTCCAGGCGCTCGTCGGGGACGGTCTGGCGCGAGCCGGTGGGCCGGTCGGTGACGAACTGGGCGAGGGCGGCGAACCGGGCCGTGTCGTCGATCCGGTCGACGACCACCTTCTGCTGCTCGCCGCCGGCCAGGCTGACGGCGAGCGGGAAGCCGAGGGCGAGCAGCACCGCCGCCATCAGGACGATGAGCAGCGGCAGCAGGCGGGTGCGCACCCGGGCCCGCTACCCGGCCGGGGCGACGAGGCGGTAGCCGACGCCGCGGACGGTCTCGATCAGGGCGGGCATGCGCAGCTTGGAGCGCAGCGAGGCGACATGCACCTCCAGGGTGCGGCCGGTCCCCTCCCAGCTGGTGCGCCACACCTCGCTGATGATCTGCTCGCGGCGGAAGACCACGCCGGGCCGCTGGGCGAGCAGCGCGAGCAGGTCGAACTCCTTGCGGGTGAGCTGGACGACCGTGCCGTCCACGCTGACCTGCCGGGTGAGCAGCTCGATGCGCACGGGGCCGAGCCGCAGGGCGGTCTCGGTGGTGCCGGTGATGTCGTCCTGGACGGTGCGGCGGCTGACCGCGTGGATACGGGCCAGCAGTTCCCCGGTGTCGTAGGGCTTGACGACGTAGTCGTCGGCGCCGAGGTTGAGGCCGTGGATGCGGGAGCGGACGTCGGAGCGGGCGGTGACCATGATCACCGGGGTGCTGGTGCGCTTGCGGATCTTTCCGCAGACCTCGTAGCCGTCCTGGTCGGGCAGACCGAGGTCGAGCAGGACCACGCCGAAGCCCGCGCCCTCCGGGACGAGCGCCTGGAGGGCCTCCGCCCCGCTGCGGGCGTGCGTGACGTCGAAGCCGTGCCGGGCCAGGATCGCGGACAGGGCGGCCGCGACGTGGTTGTCGTCCTCGACGAGCAGCAGTCTCATCCCGGCCCCCTCCGGTTCATCCGTTCGTACTCCTGATGTGGGCACGCGCGCGTGCCCCATGCAGTCACGCCGATGGACGAGGACCGCGTCAAGGGCTTCCGGGGGCGCGCACGCTGTCGTTATCCAGCCGGTACGCGCCCCTGTGCCCGGTGCTACGACACGTGTCCGATTGCTATCGGATCGTGATGCTCAGATCCTCCTCAGATGTGATGACGCTGTTCGCACGGCATGGCTACTGTCCTCCGCAACCGAGGAGGACGGAGCCTGAAAGCGATGACCGAAGTATCGATGGCCAAGGAAGACGTGGCCTCGACCGGCGATCTGGTCACCCTGAAGAGCGTCAACAAGCACTTCGGCGCGTTGCACGTGCTCCAGGACATCGAGCTGACGATCTCCCGCGGCGAAGTCGTCGTGGTCATCGGCCCGTCGGGGTCCGGGAAGTCCACCCTGTGCCGCACCATCAACCGCCTGGAGACCATCGACTCGGGCGCGATCACGATCGACGGCAGGCCGCTGCCCGACGAGGGCAAGGAGCTGGCCCGGCTGCGCGCCGACGTCGGCATGGTCTTCCAGTCGTTCAACCTCTTCGCGCACAAGACCGTGCTGGAGAACGTGACCCTGGGCCAGGTCAAGGTCCGCAGGACCGACAAGGCCAAGGCCGAGGAGCGGGCCCGCTCCCTGCTCGACCGGGTCGGGGTGGGCGCGCAGGCGGACAAGTACCCCGCCCAGCTCTCCGGCGGCCAGCAGCAGCGCGTGGCGATCGCGCGGGCGCTGGCCATGGACCCGAAGGTCATGCTCTTCGACGAGCCGACCTCCGCGCTGGACCCGGAAATGATCAACGAGGTGCTGGAGGTCATGCAGCAGCTCGCCCGGGACGGCATGACGATGATCGTCGTCACCCATGAGATGGGCTTCGCCCGCTCCGCCGCCAACCGGGTGGTCTTCATGGCCGACGGCCGGATCATCGAGCAGGCCGCGCCCGACCAGTTCTTCAGCAACCCGCGCAGCGACCGGGCCAAGGACTTCCTGTCCAAGATCCTGCACCACTGACGGCTTCCGGGCCCGCCGCGCACGCGACACGTGCCGCGCCGGGCCCCGGGCGCCCCGCCGGCCGGCCTCCCGGCCCCGCGGCGGCGCCGTCGCCCGCCCCGGGCGGGCCAGACGACACCGCATTGAACAAAGGACGTTCATCATGAAGCTCCGCAAGGTCACCGCCGTCTCGGCCGTCGTGCTCGCTCTCGCCGTCTCGGCGACGGCGTGCGGTTCGGGCGACAAGAAGGACGGCTCGTCGGGCGGCAAGAAGATCGCCATCGGCATCAAGTTCGACCAGCCCGGCCTCGGCCAGAAGACGCCGCAGGGCTACTCCGGTTTCGACGTGGACGTGGCCAAGTACGTCGCCAAGAAGCTCGGTTACAACGAGGACCAGATCGAGTGGAAGGAGTCGAAGAGCGCCGACCGCGAGACGATGCTGCAGCGCGGTGACGTCCAGTTCATCGCCGCCACCTACTCGATCACCCCGGCCCGCTCGGAGAAGGTCGACTTCGCCGGCCCGTACCTGCTGGCCCACCAGGACGTCCTGGTCCGCGCCGACGACGACTCGATCAAGTCGCCGTCCGACCTCGACAGCAAGAAGCTGTGTTCGGTCACCGGCTCGACCTCGGCGCAGAACATCAAGGACAAGCTGGCCCCGAAGGCCAACCTCCAGAAGTACCCGACCTACTCGGCCTGCCTGACGGGCCTGCAGAACAAGGCGATCGACGCCCTGACGACGGACGACTCGATCCTCGCCGGCTACGCCTCCCAGGCCCAGTTCAAGGGCAAGTTCAAGCTGGGCGGCCTGAAGATGACCAACGAGAACTACGGCATCGGCGTCAAGAAGGGCAGCGACCTCAAGGCCAAGATCAACAAGGCCCTGCAGGACATGGTCGCCGACGGCTCCTGGGAGAAGGCCGTGAAGGCCAACCTGGGTCCGGCGGACTACAAGAACGACCCGGCGCCGAAGATCGGCGACATCAAGAGCTGAGTCAGCGCCCGCCGGCTGCGCCGCCCACGGGGGGCGGCGCAGCCGGGGCCCACCCACACGCGGAAGCACGGGAGATCGTGTTCGACTTTCTTCAAGGCTACGACCTGCTGGGAGCCTTCTGGGTGACGGTGCAGCTCACCCTGCTCTCCGCCGTCGGCTCCCTGGTCTGGGGCACCCTGCTGGCGGCCATGCGGGTCGGCCCGGTACCCCTGATGCGCGGCTTCGGCGCCGCCTACGTCAACATCGTGCGGAACATCCCGCTGACGGTGATCATCCTGTTCACCTCGCTGGGCCTGAACCAGACGCTCGGTGTCGACCTCGGCGCGACCGCCTTCGACAGCATCAACTTCCGGCTCGCCGTCATCGGCCTGATCGCCTACACCTCGGCCTTCGTCTGCGAGGCGATCCGCTCCGGCATCAACACCGTCCCGGTCGGCCAGGCGGAGGCGGCCCGCGCCCTCGGGCTGAACTTCACCCAGGTCCTGACCCTGGTGGTGCTGCCGCAGGCGTTCCGGTCGGTCATCGGCCCGCTCACCAACGTCCTGATCGCGCTCACCAAGAACACCACGGTGGCCGCCGCCATCGGCGTGGCCGAGGCCGCCCTGCTGATGAAGGAAATGATCGAGAACGAGGCGCAGCTGCTGGCGATCTCGGCGGTGTTCGCGTTCGGCTTCGTGTGCCTGACGCTGCCGACCGGCCTGATCCTCGGCTGGGTGGGCAAGAAGGTGGCGGTGAAGCGATGAGCGGCTCGGTGCTGTACGACGCGCAGGGTCCCAGGGCCAAGCGGCGCAACGTCGTCTACTCGATCGTGTTCGTCCTCGCCTTCGCGGTGCTGGCGTGGTGGGTCTACCGGAGCCTGGACGACAAGGGGCAGCTCGACTGGGTGAAGTGGAAGCCACTGCTCGCCGGGTCCGAGGCGTGGACCACGTACATCCTGCCCGGCCTGAAGAACACACTGATCGCCGCGGCCCTGTCGATGGTCATCGCGCTGCCGCTGGGCGCCTTCTTCGGCATCGCGCGGCTCTCGGACCACGCGTGGGTGCGGGTGCCGGCCGCCGTGATCGTGGAGTTCTTCCGCGCCATCCCGGTGCTGATCCTGATGATCTTCGGGAACGCCCTGTTCGCCCAGTACAGCGACGTCGGCTCGGACGACCGCCCGCTGTACGCCGTCGTCACCGGCCTGGTGCTCTACAACGCCTCGGTGCTCGCGGAGATCGTCCGCGCGGGCATCCTGGCGCTGCCCAAGGGGCAGGCGGAGGCCGGGCAGGCCATCGGCCTGCGCAAGACGCAGATCATGACGTCGATCCTGCTGCCGCAGGCGGTCACCGCGATGCTGCCGGCGATCGTCAGCCAGCTGGTGGTGATCGTGAAGGACACCGCGCTCGGCGGCGCGATCCTGACCTTCCCGGAACTGCTCGCGGCGGTGAACCCGATGAGTTCGTTCTACGGCGCGAACACCATCGCCTGCTTCACGATCGTGGCGCTCATCTACGTCGTCCTCAACTTCAGCCTCACCAGCTTCGCGAGCTGGCTGGAGGGCCGGCTGCGGCGCGGCAAGAAGTCGACGGGCGCCGTGCTGCCGCCGGCGGCGGTGGCGGGCGCCGAGGCCGCCGGAGCGGCGGTCTGACGGGCGGTCAGCCGGTCGCGGCGGCACGGGGGCAGTGGAGTGATCACCACTGCCCCCGTCACTTGACGCAAGCAGCGGCAATAGGTTGCATACGTTCTGTGATCGTGCACCCTGGTCCATCCGTTTCTTCCCGTCCGGCCGTCAGGACACCGCCACGGGCAGGGGGCGCCGCGCCGTGGACCCGGTGATCGTGGTCGGAGCGGGGCCCGTCGGGCTCACGCTCGCCCTGGCGCTGGCGCGCCAGGAAGTGCCGTCGGTCGTCCTCGACGAGGGGCCGGGCACGGACGCGCCGCGCGCCGCGCGCACGGTCGTGCTGCGCGAGGACACCGCCGCCCTCGTGGAGCGGCTGACCGGCACCCCGCTCGACCGGGCCGGACTGCGCTGGGCCGGATGGTGGTCCATGCGGCGCAAACAGGTGACGGGCGAGGCGATCTTCGACACGACCCGGACGTCCGGCACCACCGGGGCCTCCGGCACCGCCGGGACGTCCGGCACCACCGGGGCCTCCGGCACCGCCGGGACGTCCGGCACCGCCGGGGACACCGACCCCGTCGAGATCACCACCGCGAGCGCCGGCCCCGCCCCGCTGCACATCGCCCAGCACGCCCTGACCGCCGCCCTGCGCGCCGCCGTCGCCCGCGAGCCGCTGGTCGAACTCGCCACCGGCGGCCGCCTGGACGCCCTGGAGCAGGAGCCCGCCGGCGTCACCGCCCACACCCGCGGCGCGCAGGGCGTCTGGTGGCGGGGCAGCCATCTGGTGGGCTGCGACGGCCCGCGCTCGACCGTCCGCAAGCTCCAGGACATCCGCTTCCCCGGCCGGACCGCCGTCGAGCGGTACGCCGTGGCCGCGCTGCGCACCGAACTCCCGCGCCCCGGTGAAGCGTTCCTCCACCGCACCCCGCCCTGGCGGACCACCGGCCCCTCGGCCGGGGAGATCACCGCCCGCCCGCTCCCGGACGGCGTGTGGCGGCTGGACTGGCTGCTGCCGCCCGGCAAGGACCTGGTCACCCCCGAACTGCTGCTCGCCCGCGTCCGGGAGACCCTGACCGGCTGGACCGGCGAGACCTCGCCGTCCTACGAACTCCTGGACACCGGCGTGCACACGGTCCACCACCGGGTGGCCCGCCGCTGGCGCGCCGGCCGGGTCTTCCTCGCCGGGGACGCCGCCCACCTGCTGGGCGCGTTCGGCACGCACGGGCTGGACGAGGGCCTGCGCGACGCCGACAACCTGGCCTGGAAACTGGCGCTGAGCTGGCACCACGGGCCGCACGAGGTGCTGCTCGACAGCTACCAGGCCGAGCGGCGCGCGATCGTCGCCGCCCGGCTGCGCGCCGCGGACCAGCTGCTGCCCGTGGTGCGCGGGCGCGGCGGACTGCGCGCCTACGTCCCCGGAGCCGCCCGCGGTCACGACGGGCTCCTCATGGACGGCCACCTGGGGCGCGGGACACTGGGCGCGCCGGGAGCGCACGCCGACTCGCCGCTGGCGCCGCCGCGCTTCGATACGGAGGTGCCCGTGGACACCCCGACCGGCGCGCCGGTCGCGGACGTCGTGGTGACCGCGGAGGACGGCACGTTCGTGCCGCTGCGGGACCGGCTGGGCCGCGGGGCACTGCTGGTCGTGCTGGTGGCGCCGGGCACGGTGGTGTGGGAGCGCCGCCACTGGGTGGGCGCCGGGATCATGCCCCGGCTGGCGGCCGCGGTGACCGCCCTGCCGCACCCCGCCGAACTGCTGGTCGCGGAGAGCTACCCGGGCGCCGCCCCGCACACCGTCCTCCTGGTACGGCCGGACGGCCATCTGGTCACCGCGCTGGCCGGGGTGCGCCCGGCCGACCTCTACACCGCGGCCCGGGCCACGCTCGGCGGGCCCGCGCCCGCCGCGGAACCCGCCGGGGCGGGTGCCCGCTGACGCGCCCCCGCACTCGCCCACGCACGCACCGTCATCCTCGGTCCGCATGGTGACGGTGAGTTGACCGGTTCCGGCCGTCATGGTGTACTCCGGACCGTGACCGACACCGATGTGCGCCTGTGGCGGAGGGTCCATATGGACCTCGTCCGCTATGCGGGCTGCGTGTGTCGCACCTCCTGTTGAATTCGCGCCTCTCCCTGCCCTTTCCGCGCGTCGCTCACGTCTGCCCCCGCGCCTTCCGCGCGCCCTCGTGCTGCCGCGCGCGTGTACCGCGAACCTTCTCCAGGACGGTGTACATGTCTGTCTCCTCCCCCGCGCCCGCCCCGGCAGCTCCCGCTCCGGCGGCGCCCACGCAGGCGGAACTCCTCGACTTCGTCCGGCGCACCGCCGCCGACGCCGAACTGATCGCCTCCCTGCCGCTCGACCCCGAGGGCCGCACCTGGGTGCGCCTGGAGGGGCCCGGGGGCAGCGAGGCGTGGCTGATCGGCTGGCCGCCCGGCACCGGCACCGGCTGGCACGACCACGCCGACTCGGTCGGCGCCTTCCTCACCGCCACCGGCGAACTGACCGAGCACTCGCTCGCCGCCCGGCTGCCCACCGACGGCTGGAAGACCCTGGAACTCACCGACGACGTGGACCGCGCCCGGCGGCTGCCGGCCGGCCGGGGCCGCGCCTTCGGCCACCACCACGTCCACGAGGTGCTGAACGAGTCCACCGACCGGCATGCTGTCTCCGTGCACGCCTACTACCCGCCGCTGCCCCGCATCCGCCGCTTCAGCCGCACCGGCCAGACCCTCCGCCTGGAGCAGGTCGAGCGCCCGGAGGACTGGCAGTGAGCGCCCCGGACGAGCGGCCGGCCGGCATCGACGAACTGCTGGAGCGTGTGCGCCGCGGCTACGAGCGCGTCGGCCCGCACGAGGCGCACGCCGCCGCCCGGACCGGCCAGGCCCTGCTGGTGGACATCCGGTACGCCGCGCTGCGCGAACGGGACGGGCTGATCCCGGGCGCCGTCGTCGTCGAACGCAACGAACTGGAGTGGCGTCTTGACCCCCGGGGCAGCCATCGCCTCCCGGAGGCCACCGGCCACGACCTGCGGATCGTCGTCGTCTGCAACGAGGGCTACGCGTCGAGCCTGGCCGCCGCGTCGCTGCACCAGATCGGCCTGCGCCGGGCGACCGACCTGATCGGCGGCTTCCAGGCCTGGCGCTCGGCCGGGCTGCCGGTGTCGCCGCGGCCCGGACCGTGAGGTGAGCGCCGCTCAGTACCCGCCGTCGTCCAGGAACCCGGTGTCCTCGCCCTCCTCCTCCAGCGCCTGGCGCACCACCCGCAGGGCGAGGCCCTGGGAGTAGCCCTTGCGGGCGAGCATGCCGGCCAGGCGGCGCAGCCGCTTGTCGCGGTCCAGGCCCCGGGTGGAACGCAGCTTGCGCGCGACCAGCTCCCGCGCGGTGGCCTCCTCCTGCTCGTCGTCGAGCCGGCCCACGGCCTCGTCGATCAGCGTGACGTCGACGCCCTTGGTGCGCAGCTCCTGGGCGAGCGCGCGCCGGGCCAGTCCGCGTCCGTGGTGGCGGGACTCCACCCAGGCGTCCGCGAACGCGCTGTCGTCGATCAGCCCGACCTCCTCGAACCGGGACAGCACCTCCTCGGCCGCCTCGTCGGGGATCTCCCGCTCGCGCAGGGCGTCCGCGAGCTGCTTGCGGGTGCGCGGGGTCCCGGTGAGCAGGCGCAGGCAGATCCCGCGCGCCCGCTCCACCGGGTCCCCCGGGGACTCCCCCTGCTCCGCCCTCGATGGGGAAGAGGTGTCCCCGTCCGCCGCGGACGTCTCGCCGACGTCCCGCCGTCGACGCCCGCGCCCGCCGTGCGCCCCGCCGTCACGCGAGCCGCGCCGGCGTGAGCCGCCCGTACCCGAGCCACCGGACCTGCCGCCCGGCCGGCCCCCGCCGTCCGGGCCGGTGCCGTCCATACCGCCGCTGTCCAGGCCGCCGCCGGACCCGTCCTCGCCGTCCGGGCCGGTACTGAACCGGCCCTCGCGATCCGGACCGGTGCCGAACCGGTCCTCGCCGTCCTGACCGGTGCCGGCGGCCCCGGTGCCCCTCCCCCGTGGGGCACCGGGAGCCGTGTACGCCTGCTCGTACTCGTACTCGGCCCAGTCGGTTCGCCGTGTCACGGGTCAGCTCTTGGCCGCGGCGGCCTTGGGCTTGGTGGCCTTGGCGGCCGCCGGGGCGGGCACCGTCTTGGCCGCGTCGCCCGGGGCGGCGGTGACCGGCGCGTCCGCGGCCGCCTCGGTGGCCGGCTCCTCCGGCCGCACGCCGACGCCCAGCTTCTCCTTGATCTTCCTCTCGATCTCGTTGGCCAGGTCGGGGTTGTCCTTGAGGAAGTTGCGCGCGTTCTCCTTGCCCTGGCCGAGCTGGTCGCCCTCGTACGTGTACCAGGCGCCGGCCTTGCGCACGAAGCCGTGCTCCACGCCCATGTCGATCAGGCCGCCCTCACGGCTGATGCCCTGGCCGTAGAGGATGTCGAACTCGGCCTGCTTGAAGGGCGGCGCGACCTTGTTCTTGACGACCTTGCAGCGGGTGCGGTTGCCGACCGCCTCGGTGCCGTCCTTCAGGGTCTCGATGCGGCGGATGTCGATACGCACCGAGGCGTAGAACTTCAGCGCGCGGCCACCGGTCGTGGTCTCCGGGGAGCCGAACATCACGCCGATCTTCTCGCGCAGCTGGTTGATGAAGATCGCGGTGGTCTTCGACTGGTTGAGCGCGCTGGTGATCTTGCGCAGGGCCTGGCTCATCAGGCGGGCCTGCAGACCCACGTGCGAGTCGCCCATCTCGCCCTCGATCTCCGCACGCGGCACGAGCGCGGCGACCGAGTCGATGACGATGAGGTCGAGCGCGCCGGAGCGGACCAGCATGTCCACGATCTCCAGCGCCTGCTCGCCGTTGTCCGGCTGGGACAGGATCAGGTTGTCGATGTCGACGCCGAGCTTGCGCGCGTACTCGGGGTCGAGGGCGTGCTCCGCGTCCACGAAGGCGACCTGGCCGCCTGCCTTCTGCGCGTTCGCCACGGCGTGCAGGGTCAGGGTCGTCTTGCCGGAGGACTCCGGTCCGTAGATCTCCACGACACGGCCGCGCGGCAGGCCGCCGACGCCGAGGGCCACGTCGAGCGCGGTCGACCCGGTCGGGATGACCTCGATGGGCTCCCTCGACCGCTCGCCCATGCGCATGACCGCGCCCTTGCCGAATTGCCGTTCAATCTGTGCGAGCGCGGCGTCGAGCGCCTTCTCGCGGTCGGTTCCTGCCATGGGTTCCACCCGGTTTGCTTGAGTCGATCGCTTCACGTCAAAGACGCTAACGCCTGCCACTGACAATGCGCCTCGACGCATGTCCGGCCTGTGGATAACCAGGGGATCTATTACCCCAAAACTGGGCGAAATCCCCTCGGTTGAGCCTCGCCGGAGCCTCCATAAGAATGGATGTTCGATTTTCGTGTCAAGCGTGCCACGCGGCATCCGCACCGCACCCCGCAGCGGCATCCGAAGGACGTCCGGACGGCCTCCGCGGCCCCCGGCCGTCCGCCGCTCCCCGCCCGCTCTCCACGGGGTACGGCAGGTGCCTTCCCCCGGGCGACGCCGGATCGCCGCGCCTCGGTGACGCTTGCGGTCATGGCAGTCTCCACGCTCCCGCCCGCCCCCTCCGCCCCGGCGCCGCATGCCCGCGCGCCCCGCACCGTCGAACGGCTGTGCCACACGATCAGGCTGCTGCTCGTCCTCTCCGGCCTGGCCCACCTCGTGGTGTTCGCGGTCGACGGCGGCCCGTGGGACGGGCCCGTCTCCTGGCGCAAGCCCGTCACGTTTGGGCTGTCCTTCGGGGCGACGCTGATCGCGCTCACCTGGGTGACGTCTTATCTGCGCACGGGGCGTCGTGCGCGCGCCGCGCTGCTCGTCGTCCTCGCCACCGACCGCGTCACCGAGGTGGGCGGCATCACCCTCCAGGCATGGCGCCGGGTGCCCCCGCACCCGAACATGGAGACACCCTTCGACACGGCGGTGTCGATGACGCTGACGGTGGGCGGCGGGGTCCTCGTGGTGCTCCTGACCGCGTTGGCGGTCGTTTCCTTCCGGCGCCGCCCGGCGGGCCCCGCCGGGATGGCGCTCGCGCCGCGCTCCGGGTTCGCGATCCTCCTGGTCGCCCTGGCGTCGGGCGCCGCGATGATCGCACGCGGCGTGTTCCTGGTGCGGACCGGTCACCAGCAGGCGGCGTACCACTCGACGGCGGCGCTCAAGCCGCCGCACGCGGTGAGCCTGCACGCGGTCCTGGTGCTGCCCGCGCTGGCGTGGCTGCTGTCCCGCACGCCCTGGAGCGAGCCGGTGCGCCGGCGGGTCGTCGCCGGCGCGGTCGGCCTCTACGGCGTGACCGTGCTCGGCGCCGGGCTCCTGCCGCTCCTGAGCCACTGACCCCCAGGACCGCCGGGGCCTCGGCCTCCGGGGCCCGGGCCTCCGGGCCTCGGGCTTTCCAGGCCCCCGGCGCACGACCGGGTCCGGTCCGCACCCCCGGTCACTCCCCGGCGGAGCCCTCCTCCGCCGCCGGCGGCGGGGCCGGCGCCCACAGCCGTCGCGCGCGGGTGAGCATCCCGGGCGCCGGAGCCCTGTTGCGGTGCCCGTGCACCCGGGGGTCGTCCGTGACGTCGTACCGCTTCACGTACGCCCCCAGGAACGCCTGCAGTGTGGCGACCGCCGGGATGGAGATCAGCGCGCCGACCGCGCCGAGCAGCGCGGTGCCCGCGATGACCGAGCCGAAGGCAACCGCCGGGTGGATGTCGACGGTCTTCGCGGTCAGCTTGGGCTGCAGCATGTAGTTCTCGAACTGCTGGTAGATCACGACGAAGACCAGCACCCACACCGCGTACCAGGGGTTGACCGTGAAGGCGATCAGCATCGGCAGGGCGCCCGCGAGATAGGTGCCGATGGTGGGGATGAACTGCGACACCAGGCCCACCCAGACACCGAGCACGGGCGCGTACGGCACATCGAGGGCCTGCAGCAGGACGTAGTGGGCGATGCCCGAGACGAGCGCCATCAGGCTGCGTGAGTACAGGTAGCCGCCGGTCTTGTCGACGGCGATCTCCCACGCGCGCAGCACCTCGGCCTGGCGGGCGGGAGGCAGCACGGAGCACAGGGCGCGGCGCAGCCGCGGTCCGTCGGCGGCGAAGTAGAACGAGAACAGCGCGACCGTCAGCATCTGGAACAGCCCGCCGAGCACCTGTGCGGACACGTCGAGCACACCGGCGGCGCTGTTCTGCGCGTACTTGCGCAGCCAGTCGGAGTGGAGCAGGCCCTCCTGGACGTCCACCCGTCTGAGGTCGGTGTGGAACGTGGCGTTGATCCAGTGGATGACCGAGTCCAGATAGGCCGGGAAGCCCTCGATCATCTTGATGATCTGCCCGGCGAGCATCGAGCCGAGCAGGGTGACGAAGCCCGCCGTGGCGATCGTCAGGCCCAGGAAGACCAGGAAGGTCGCGACGCCCCGGCGCATGCCCCGGGCGGCCATCCGGCTCACCGCGGGCTCGATGGCCAGGGCCAGGAAGAACGCGATCAATATGTTGATCAGCAGGCCGGTGACCTGGTGGAAGGCCCAGCTGCCGAGCTGGAAGGCGGCGATGAGCGCGAGCGCGAGCACCATGGCCCGCGGCAGCCAGCGCGGCATGCGGGCGGCAGGCCCGGCTGCGGCCGGTCCGGCGGCGCCTTCGGCGGCGGGCCGGCCGGGCGGCGTCGGAGCCGTCGGAGCGGTCGGGGATGCGTGCGGGGCCGTCTGCCCGGACTCTTCAGTGGGTGCCACGGTGCAAGTCTCGCCCATGGCGCCGACAGTCCCGTACGGCCCCGGTGCCCCGGAGCCCCGGAGCCCGGTCAGTGCCTCTCGCGCGGCACGTTCATGACCCGGCAGACCACCCGCCACACGTCCTTGGCCTCCCAGCCGTCCTCCAGCGCCTCGTGCACCGTGCGCCCGCCCAGCTCCGCCATCACGTGATCGCGCGCGAAGGTGTCGGCGTACTCCGCGCCGAAGTGCTCCGCCATCCGCTCCCAGAAGACCGTCAACCGCATGCCCCCAGTATCCCGTCCCTGGGAGTGAGCCCAGGGACGGGACCGCCTGCCGCGGCCGCCGCGCGTCCTACGGTCTGACGCATGGCCGAGACCGGAGCTGTGCCCGCCTGCCCGCCGCCCCCGGCGTCCTCACCGCTGGCCCGCGCGGAGCACTTCGTGTGGCGCACCGCGCGCGTGCTGGAGCAGCGGCTGTTCGCGTACCACTTCCTGGGCGGCGGCGCGGACCCGGTGGAGACCGCGCTGGACGCCTACCGCAATGACGACGGCGGCTACGGCCACGCCCTGGAGCCGGACCTGCGCGGCCCTGCCAGCCGGCTGCCGCACACCGCGTTCGCGCTGCGTGTCCTGGACGCCCTCGGGCGCTGCGGCGGCGGCCGGGCGGAGCGCGTGTGCCGCTATCTGACCTCGGTCTCCACACCCGACGGCGCGCTGCCCGCGGCCCGTGCCGGCCTGCGCGGCGGTCCGGCGGCGCCCGGCGTGCCGCTCGCGGACGACCCGGCCGGCGACCTCCTCGCCACCGGACCGGTGACCGGCCTGCTGCACCGCAACGAGGTGTGGCACGCCTGGCTGTTCCGGGCGACCGACTTCTGCTGGCAGCGGATCGAGTCCCTGGAGCGGCCCCACCCGTACGAGGCCGGGGCCGCCGTCGTCTTCCTGGACGCCGCGCCCGACCGCCCGCGCGCGCGGGCCGCCGCCGACCGGCTCGGCCGCCTGGTCCGCGCGCAGCGCCTCGCGGTGCTGGACCCCGCCCGACCGCAGGAGTGTCCGGGCGCGCCCGGACACTCCCCCGAGGAGCGGCGCTTCCCGCACGACTTCGCCGGGACACCCGGCTCCCTCGCGCGCGCGTGGTTCACGGACGAGGAGATGGCCCGCTCCCTGGACCACCTCGCGGCCCGGCAGCAGGAGGACGGCGGCTGGCCGGTCACCTGGCGCCAGTGGGCCCCGGGCGCCGCCCTGGAGGCGCGCCCCATGGTGACGATCGAGGCACTGCGTACCTTGCGGGCGCACGGCCGCCCCCTCGGCTGATCCCAGGGACTCGGCTGATCCGAGGGACGGGGCGGCCCGCCCGTCTCACCCGCCCATGGCGCGTACCCCGGCCGTCACCACCACGGCCGCCGCGACGACGACCAGGAAGGGCGCCCGCAGCAGCAGCGCCACCGCGGCGGCCGCGACCCCGGCCGCCCGCGCGTCCAGGACGAGCGCGTGCCCGTCGGCGAAGGTCTGCTGGGCGGTGAGGGCGGCGAGCAGGGCGACGGGCAGCAGCGCGGCCAGCCGCCGCACCACCGGCCGCTCCAGGGCGGCGGCCGGGACGAGCAGCCCGGCCAGCTTGACGGCGTAGCAGCCGAGGGCGGTCACGGCGACCGCGATCCAGATGTTCACCGGTCCGCCCCTCGTACGCCCCGTCCGTCCGATGCGCCCCGTACATCCCGATCGTCCTGTGCGTCTCGTGCGTCCTGTGCGTCTCGTGCGTCCTGTGCGTCTCGTGCGTCTCGTGCGTCTCGTGCGTCTCGTGCGTCTCGTGCGTCTCGTGCGTCTCCTGCGTCCCGGCCGCGGCGGCGGCCCTCCAGGTACAGCACGGCCGGTGCGGCGAGCGCGGCGGCCAGCACCGGCACCCCGGCCGGGAGCACGGGCAGCAGGCCGAGTCCGAGCAGTACGGCGAGGGCGGCCACGGCCCGCTCGGTGGTGGCCTTGAGCATGGGCGCGAGCAGCGCGAGGAACACGGCGGGCCCGGCCGCGTCCAGTCCCCACGCGTCGGTGTCGCCGAGGGCCTTGGCGCCCAGCGCGCCGAGCAGCGTGGTGACGTTCCACAGCACGTACAGGCTGACCCCGGTGACGGTGAACCCGATGCGCGCGCCGCGCCGGGTGGGCTGGGCGAGGGCCACCGCGGTGGTCTCGTCGATGACCCACTGGGCGGCCAGCGGCCGCGTCCCGCGCGGGAGGGCCAGCACCTGGGACAGGCGCAGTCCGTAGAAGGCGTTGCGCACGCCGAGGAAGAAGGCTCCGGCGGCGGCCGTGAACGGGTTGCCGCCGGCCGCCAGCGCCCCGACGAGGGCGAACTGGGAGGCGCCGGTGAACACCAGCAGGCTGAGCGCGCAGGTCTGGAGCACGGTCAGGCCGCCGCCCGCCGAGGTCACCCCGAAGGCGAACCCGGACAGTCCTACGGCGATCCCGACGCCGAGGGCGTCCCGGACGACGGCGGAGTCCGGTTTCCCGCCGCCGTCGTCCGTTCGGGCGCCTCCGGCCGGTCCGCCGCCTCCGGCCGGTCCCGCGCGGTCGGCGCGTATGTCTGGGAGAGCTGTCTCTTCTGCCACACCCCGGACGGTAGGAGCAGACGCGACCGCGCGTCTTGTACGTTCTTGCGCTCGCGCTGGTAGGCGCCGGGCGGCACCCCCACGATCCGGGAGAAGTGCCGGCTCAGGTGCGACTGGTCGGTGAACCCGACGGCCGCGGCGGCCCGGGCCGGTGCGGTGCCCGTGTCCAGCAGCCGTCTGGCCCGGCGCACCCGGGCGTCGGTCAGCCAGGTGTGCGGCGGCATCCCGTAGGTGTCCCGGAAGGCCCGCAGCAGGGCGAACGGGCTCGCTCCGAGATCGGCCGCCAGCCTCTCCAGGGTCGGCGGCTCGGTCATGCGCTCCTCCAGCACGGCACGCGCGCGTGCCGCGATGCCCGCTCCCGCCGTGCGCACCTCCCGCTGCGGCACGGACCCGCCGTTGAGCCGCAGCAGCCGGGTCACGGTCACCCGCAGCAGGGTGTCGGCGGCGAGCGCGTTGCCCTCCTCGGCGGCCCGCAGGACCCGGTGGACCAGGGCGGCGGCGCGGGGATCGTCGAGCACCGGGCTCACGAATCCGGGAGTGCCGCGGATCGCCGTCGTCTCGGCGGCGATCTCGGCCACCAGTCCGGGCGCCGGGTACACCGCCCCGTACCGCCATCCCTCGGGCACCCCGGCCCGCCCCGTGTGCGGTGTGTCCGGATTGACCAGCGCGAGGGCCCCGGGTCCGGCGTACCGGTCGGCCCCGCCGTGGTGGAACACCTCGACGCCCTCGGCGATGGCGGCGATCACGAAGTGCTCGTGGGTGTGCCGGACGAACTCCTTGCGGACGTAGCGGGCGCGCAGCAGATCGACACCGGGCAGTTCCGCGTACTGCCAGTGCCGTGCCCGTTCCTCGCCGGTCGCCGCCATGCCCCGATTCTCCGCCGTCCGGCGCCGCTCGCCGTGTTCACCCGGCCGCGCAGGGGAAATGCCCAGGTCAGAGCGGATTGTCAGTGGCCGGGTGCAGGATGGACGCATGGTCAGCGACGCACACCGAGCCCTCGACGGCTTCTCCCCCGCGACCCGCGGCTGGTTCACGGGGGCGTTCTCCGCGCCCACCGCGGCCCAGGCGGGCGCGTGGCAGGCCATCGGCGCGGGCTCGGACGTGCTGGTGGTCGCGCCGACCGGTTCCGGCAAGACCCTGGCCGCCTTCCTCGCCGCCCTGGACCAGCTGGCCTCCACCCCGCCCCCGGCCGACCCGAAGAAGCGCTGCCGGGTGCTGTACGTCTCGCCGCTCAAGGCCCTCGCCGTCGACGTCGAGCGCAATCTGCGCAGCCCGCTGACCGGCATCCGGCAGGAATCCGTCCGCCTCGGCCTGCCCGAGCCGGAGGTGAAGGTCGGCATCCGCTCCGGGGACACCCCGCCCGCCGAGCGCCGCGCCCTGTCCACCCGCCCGCCGGACATCCTGATCACCACACCCGAGTCGCTGTTCCTGATGCTCACCTCGGCCACGCGCGACGCGCTGACCGGGGTGGAGACGGTGATCCTGGACGAGGTGCACGCGGTGGCCGGCACCAAGCGCGGCGCCCACCTCGCGCTGACCCTGGAGCGCCTGGACGAGCTGCTGCCCCGGCCGGCCCGGCGGATCGGGCTGTCCGCGACCGTCCGCCCGGTCGACGAGATCGCCCGCTATCTGTCGCCCCGCCGCAAGGTGGAGATCGTCCAGCCGGAGTCCGGCAAGGAGTTCGACCTGTCGGTCGTGGTCCCGGTGGAGGACCTGGGCGAGCTGGGCGGCGCCCCGGCCGCCGACGGCGACGAGGGCGCGGAACGCCCCTCGATCTGGCCGCACGTCGAGGAACGGATCGCCGATCTGGTCCAGGCCCACCGCTCGACGATCGTCTTCGCCAACTCCCGGCGGCTGGCCGAGCGCCTGTGCAACCGGCTCAACGAGATCGCCTACGAGCGGGCCACCGGCGAGCCCCTGGACGAGCACCACTCCCCGGCCGAGCTGATGGGCGGCGCGGGCGCGGCCCAGGGCGCGCCCCCGGTCATCGCCCGCGCCCACCACGGCTCGGTCTCCAAGGAGCAGCGCGCCCTGGTCGAGGAGGACCTCAAGGCGGGCCGGCTGCCGGCCGTGGTCGCGACCTCCAGCCTGGAGCTGGGCATCGACATGGGCGCGGTGGACCTCGTCGTCCAGGTCGAGTCGCCGCCGTCGGTCGCCTCCGGCCTGCAGCGCGTCGGCCGCGCGGGACATCAGGTCGGCGCGGTCTCCACCGGTGTGGTCTTCCCGAAGTACCGCGGCGATCTGGTCCAGGCGGCTGTGGTCACCGAGCGGATGCGCTCGGGCTCCATCGAGTCCCTGCGGGTGCCCGCCAACCCCTTGGACGTGCTCGCCCAGCAGCTGGTCGCGATGACCGCGCTGGACACCTGGCAGGTCGACGACCTGCTCGCCCTGGTGCGCAGGGCCGCGCCGTTCGCCTCGCTGCCGGAGTCGGCGTTCACCGCCGTGCTCGACATGCTCGCCGGCCGCTATCCCTCCGACGCCTTCGCGGAGCTGCGCCCGCGCGTGGTGTGGGACCGCGTGGCGGGCACGGTCACCGGCCGCCCCGGCGCCCAGCGCCTCGCCGTCACCTCCGGCGGCACGATCCCCGACCGGGGGCTGTTCGGGGTCTTCCTCGCCGGTTCCGACCCGAAGAAGGGCGGCGGCCGGGTCGGCGAGCTGGACGAGGAGATGGTCTACGAGTCCCGGGTCGGCGACGTCTTCACCCTGGGGACGAGTTCGTGGCGCATCGAGGACATCACCCGCGACCGGGTGCTGGTCTCCCCCGCGCCGGGGGTGCCCGGCCGGCTCCCGTTCTGGAAGGGAGACCAGCTGGGCCGTCCGCTGGAGCTGGGCCGCGCGGTGGGCGCGTTCCTGCGCGAGGTCGGCTCGCTGTCCGACGAGGACGCCCGGCTGCGGCTGCTGGCGGCCGGACTCGACGCGTGGGCCGCCGGCAATGTGCTCTCCTATCTGGCCGAGCAGCGCGAGGCGTGCGGGCACGTCCCGGACGACCGGACGATCGTCGTCGAGCGCTTCCGCGACGAACTGGGCGACTGGCGGGTCGTCGTGCACTCGCCGTTCGGCGCCCAGGTGCACGCCCCCTGGGCCCTGGCCCTGGGCGCCCGCCTGTCCGAGCGGTACGGCATGGACGCGCAGGTCATGCACGCCGACGACGGCATCGTGCTGCGCCTGCCCGACGCCGACCTGATGGGCCTGGACCTGCTGGACCAGGACCCGGTGAAGGCGGGCACGGAGTACGACACCGAGCAGGCGCCCATCGGCGCGGCGGACGTCGCCTTCGACAAGGGCGAGGTCGATCAGGTCGTCACCGACCAGGTCGGCGGCTCGGCCCTGTTCGCCGCCCGCTTCCGCGAGTGCGCCGCCCGCGCGCTGCTGCTGCCCCGCCGCAACCCGGGCAAGCGCACCCCGCTGTGGCAGCAGCGCCAGCGCGCCGCCCAGCTGCTCCAGGTGGCGAGCGAGTTCGGCTCGTTCCCGATCGTCCTGGAGGCCGTCCGCGAGTGCCTCCAGGACGTCTTCGACGTGCCGGGCCTGGTCGAGCTGATGGGCGACATCGAGTCCCGCAAGGTCCGCCTGGTCGAGGTCACCACACCCGAGCCGTCCCCCTTCGCCCGCTCGCTGCTGTTCGGCTACGTCGCCCAGTTCCTGTACGAGGGCGACTCCCCGCTGGCCGAGCGCCGCGCCGCCGCCCTGTCCCTGGACTCGCGGCTGCTGGCCGAGCTGCTGGGCCAGGCGGAGCTGCGCGAGCTGCTGGACGCCGAGGTGCTGACCGAGCTGGAGCGGGAGCTGCAGTGGCTGGCGGAGGACCGCCGCGTCAAGGACGTCGAGGGCGTCGCGGACGTCCTGCGGCTGCTCGGTCCGCTCACCGACGCCGAGCTGGCCGAGCGGGGCGCCGAGCCCGGCTGGGCACCGGAGCTGGCCGGGGCCCGGCGGGCGATCCGGGTCAGGATCGCCGGGGCCGAGCACTGGGCCGCGATCGAGGACGCCGGCCGGCTGCGCGACGCGCTCGGCACGGCGCTTCCGGTGGGCGTCCCGGAGGCGTTCACCGAGCCGGTCAAGGACCCCCTCGGTGACCTCCTGGCCCGTCATGCCCGCACGCACGGTCCGTTCACGTCGGCCTCGGCGGCGGCCCGGTTCGGCCTCGGTGCGGCGGTCACCGAGGGCGCGCTGCAGCGGCTCGCCGCGGCCGGCCGGGTCGTGCAGGGCGAGTTCCACCCGGCGGGCATCGGCCAGGAGTGGTGCGATACCGCCGTGCTGCGCCGGCTGCGCCGCCGCTCGCTGGCCGCGCTGCGGCACGAGCTGGAGCCGGTGCCGCCGCCCGCGCTCGCGCAGTTCCTGCCGCAGTGGCAGCACATCGGCAAGGGGCACGCGCTGCGGGGCGTCGACGGCCTGGTGCGCGCCGTCGAGCAGTTGCAGGGCGCGTCCGTGCCCGCGTCCGCGCTGGAGAAGCTGGTCCTGCCCTCCCGCGTGCAGCACTACGCCCCGGCGATGCTCGACGAACTCACCGCCGCCGGCGAGGTGGTGTGGGCGGGCGCGGGCGCGCTGCCCGGCAAGGACGGCTGGGTCTCCCTGTACCTGGCGGACGCCGCCCCGCTGCTCCTGCCGCCACCGCATCCCCTGGAGCTGACCGCGCTGCACCGGTCCGTCCTCGACACCCTCGCCGGCGGCTACGGGCTGTTCTTCCGCCAGATCGCCGATCAGGTCCGCGCCACCACGCACCCGGAGGCCACCGATCCCGAGCTGGCCGACGCCCTGTGGGACCTGGCCTGGTCCGGCCGGCTCACCAACGACACGCTCGCCCCGATGCGCGCCCTGCTCGGCTCCGGCCGCACCGCAGGGTCCACGGCCCACCGCGCCAAGCGGGCGGTCCCGCGCGGGCGTTACGGCTCGCTGACGGCCGCGGCCCGCGCCACCTCCCGCAGCGGTCCGCCGACCGTCGCCGGCCGCTGGTCGCTGCTGCCGGACCGCGAGGCCGACGCCACCGTGCGCGCCCACGCCCTGGCCCGGACCCTCCTCGACCGGCACGGCGTCGTCACCCGGGGCGCGGTGGCCGCGGAGGGCGTCGAGGGCGGCTTCTCCGCGGTGTACCGCATCCTGTCCGCCTTCGAGGAGACCGGCCAGGCTCGCCGGGGGTACGTGGTGGAGGGGCTGGGTGCCGCCCAGTTCGCGATGGACGGCGCGGTCGACCGCCTGCGGGCGGCGGCGACCGCCCGCGAGCGCGGGGAGAACCTGCCCGGCACGGGACCGGGCGGCGTATACGGGAGCGGCGGCTACGGCAGCGGCCTCCCCGGCCTCCCGACCGGCTTCGACACACCCGGCGCTCCGCCCGCCGCCCCGCACGCCCTCCCCGGCGCCCTCGACCCGACCGGCACCGGCACCGGCACCGACCCCAGCCCCGGCGCGCCCGACTTCGGTACGCCGGACTTCGGTACGCCGGACTTCGACGTGTCCGGCCTCGGCCCGTCCGGCACCGGCCCGTCCGGCTTCGGTACCGACCCGGACTGGACGGACCCCGACCGCCCCCGGCCAGGGGAGTACATCTCACCGAGGGACTTCACCGCGCCGGGCACCGCCTCCCCCGGCCACGGCGGCCCGAGGGGCGGCGGGCGCGGCCTCCCGTACGGTTCCGCCCCCGCTGACCGGCGCGGTGGCCGTGGCGACTCCGTCGCTTCCCGCGCGGTGCTCCTGGCCGCCGCCGACCCGGCGAACGCGTACGGCGCCGCCCTGCCCTGGCCCGAGCCGCCGACCGGGGCCGGGCACAAGCCGGGACGCAAGGCCGGCTCCCTGGTGGTGCTCGTGGACGGCGAGCTGACCCTGTACATGGAGCGCGGCGGCAAGACCCTGCTGGCCTGGCCCGCCGACCCGGACGGCGCCGCCACCGAGGACCCGCGGCTGTCGGCGGCGGCCGAGGGGCTCGCCGCGGCGGCCCGCGCGGGCTCCCTCGGCACGGTCACGGTGGAGCGCGTCAACGGCGCCTCCGCGCTGACCGCCCCCATCGGCACCCTCCTGGAAGGCGTGGGCTTCGTCGCGACCCCGCGCGGACTGCGGCTGCGCGCATGACCCGACCACCAGCGAGCCACAGCGACCCGCCCGAAGCCACCGGTGCGCCGACGCCGCCGGTACGGCCAATGCGGCCAGTACGGCCAGTACGGCCAGTACGGCCTACGCAGCCGATGCCACCCGGAGCCGACGCGCACCGCCCCGCTCCGCCGCGCCCGTGCCACCCTTGAGCCATGCCCGAAGGTGACACGGTCTGGCAGGCCGCGAAGCGGTTGCGCGACGCCCTCGCGGGCAAGGCGCTGACCCGCAGCGACTTCCGGGTGCCGAAGTACGCCACGGTCGACCTCGCCGGCCGGACCGTCCTGGACTGTGTCGCACGGGGCAAGCACCTGCTCACCCGCTTCGAGGGCGGCCTGACCCTGCACTCGCATCTGAGGATGGAGGGCGCCTGGAAGGTGTACGGCAGCGGCGAGCGCTGGAAGGGCGGCCCCGCCCACCAGATCCGGGCCGTGCTCACCACCGCCGACCGCGCGGCCGTCGGCTACCGCCTGCCCGTGCTGGAACTGCTGCGCACCACCGAGGAGGAACGCGCCGTCGGCCACCTCGGCCCCGACCTGCTCGGCCCGGACTGGGACCCCGCACTCGCCCTGGCCAACCTGCTGGCCGACCCCGCCCGCCCGCTCGGTGAGGCGCTGCTCGACCAGCGCAACCTGGCGGGAATCGGCAACGTCTACAAGAGCGAGCTGTGCTTCCTGCTCGGCGTGACCCCGTGGCTGCCCGTGGGCGCCCTGCCCGCCGACCGCGCCGCCGAAACGCCCGCGCTCGCCCAGCGGCTCCTGGAGGTCAACCGGGACCGGACGGTCCGCCGGACCACGGGGCTGCGGGGCCAGGACCTGTTCGTGTACGGCCGTGCGCCCCGCCCCTGCCTGCGCTGCGGCACCTCGGTCCGGGTGGCCGACCAGGGCGACGGCTCCCAGGAGCGCCCCACGTACTGGTGCCCGTCCTGCCAGGCGGGACCCGCCCCGGCACCGGGTTCACCGCAGAGGTGGCGGGACCGCCATCCCGACCGCTACCCCCGCACCCGCCGCTGACGCCCCAGCACTGACACCCCGTCAGGTATGTCCCCCCGGCCCGCGCCCCGCCCTGCCGTACGGCCGGCCGCCCCACCCTTCGGCACACAGTGCACCGGCAGCAAGCTCAGCCCCCACCCACTCACCGCGACCGCCCCTTCCACCACCCCCGCGTCACGCGCCAGCGCCAGCCGCAGCACCGCCCACCACCACACCGCGCCCAGCACCAGGGCTGCCCCCCAGCGGCATATCCGCCCTGCCATCGCACCCACGCGCCCACCTCCAGCCCGACGCTAGAACGCCGCCCTCGCGTACAGGAGGGCGCACCGGGGCGCGCGGAGGCGCTCCTCTCACTCCCTGGCGCCGGTCGGCCGGAGACCCGGCCCGCCCTCCACCTTCGCCGCACCACCCCGCACCGGCAAGCGCGCGGAAGACCACCGGAAGGCAGCCGGACGGCAGCCAGACGGCAGCCGGAAAACAGCCAGAAGACAACGGAAAGGCAACAGAAACACAGCGACAGACGCGCAAATGCCCCGGCCGCGCTCCCCCGGATCTCCCGGAGAAGCCCCGGCCGGGGCCTCACGACGTATGCGTCAGCTCACACGCACGGATTCACGCGCACAGGACCGTCACGCGGCCACCACGTCCACCGCTTCCGCGGCGGCGGGCGCCTTGATGGTCACCCGTTCCGGTGGCACACCGGTCACCGACACGGAACCCAGCATCGGGCGGACCGGCGCGGGTACGGGCTCGGTGGCCGCAGCGGACTGAGCCAGCTCCGCGAGGGCGAGTTCGTCGCTCACTTCCCGCATGAGTTCGGACATCCGTACGTCCAGCGCGTCGCAGATGGCGGAGAGCAGCTCGGAGGAAGCCTCCTTCTGCCCCCGCTCCACCTCGGAGAGATAGCCGAGCGAGACTCGGGCGGACGAGGAGACTTCGCGCAGAGTACGGCCCTGGCGTTGGCGCTGCCGACGCAGCACGTCACCCAGCAGGCGACGGAGCAGAATCATCGGTGGCTCCCTCCTCGGACCGCGTAGCCGCAACCTTCACGCCCCACCGTACCGCCTCGTGACGCGGCCGTGCGGGGAGCGATGTCGTGTTCACTCAGGGCTGCAAACATCAAAACCCCCCGTTCCGTTCCGTATCCTGTGCCCGCTCGTTCCCGGTCTGTTGGCCCGCGGCCCGCTCCAGAAGCAGGGCGAGCACGCTCCGTACACTCTCTCTACGGATTTCCGCCCGGTCGCCGTTCAACCGCAATGCGGCGGTTTTCCCGCCACGATCCGCTCCGGCCACCGGGCCGCCCGGCCCGGCCACGGCCACGAAGACCGTCCCGACGGGCTGCCCGTCCTGGGGGTCGGGGCCGGCGACCCCGGTGGTCGCGACACCCCAGTCGGCTCCCAGGGCATCGCGTACCCCGGCCGCCATCTCGGCCGCGACCTGCGGATCCACCGCTCCGCGCTGGGCCAGCAGGGTGGCGTCCACGCCGAGCAGCTCATGCTTCAGCTCGGTGGCGTAGGCGGTGACCGAGCCCCGGAAGACCTTGGAGGCCCCCGGGACCGAAGTGATCTCCGCCGCCACCAGGCCACCGGTCAGCGACTCGGCGACGGCGAGGGTCTGGCCCCTCACTGTCAGTAGTTCGACGACTTCGGCGGCCCGGGAACTCACGCTTCCGTTTCCTCCAACGCCGCACGGCGCTCCGCGATTCCCCGCCTGCGCAGCACGATGGCCTGTTTCACATAGTCGAGCCCGGTCACCACGGTCAGCACGACGGCCGCGGCCATCACCCAGAACCGCAGGGTGGCCAGCCAGCCCGTCAGCGCCAGGACGTACATCCCGACGGCCACGCCCTGGGTGAGCGTCTTGAGCTTGCCGCCCCGGCTCGCGGGGATCACGCCGTAGCGGATGACCACGAACCGCAGCAGGGTGATCCCGAGTTCCCGGCCGAGGATCACGCCGGTCACCCACCAGGGCAGGTCACCCAGGCTGGAGAGGCAGATGAGCGCCGCCCCCATGATCGCCTTGTCGGCGATGGGGTCGGCGATCTTCCCGAAGTCGGTGACGAGGTCGTAGGTGCGCGCCAGGTGCCCGTCGAACAGGTCGGTGATCATGGCGACGGCGAAGGCGGCCCAGGCGAAGGAGCGCCAGGCCGGGTCGTAGCCGCCGTCGGCCAGCATCAGGGCCACGAAGCCGGGCACGAGCAGCAGCCGCAGCATGGTCAGCAGATTGGCGACGTTCCACACGCTGGCCTGGTTCACGGCGGCGGCCGTGATCTTCCCGCCGCGCGCGGGCGCGGGCCTGCCGCCCTCCTGGTCCCGTACCGTGCCGTCGGACCCGGCGGAGTCCGAAGCCCCGTCCGCGCCGGCACGGTGTGCCACCGCTGCCTCGGCCGCTTTCCGCGCGCCGGAGGAGCCGCCCGCCGCGGATGCCGGGACTCCGGTCATCTGCCCGTCTCCTCACTCCGTCCGAACGAGCCGGTCGGCGGCTCGGCCACCAGGTCGACCCCCTCCGTGCCGATCACCTTCGCCTCGACGATACGGCCGACGCGCAGTTCCTCGCCGCCGGTGAGCAGCACCTGCCCGTCGGTCTCGGGCGCCTGGTGCTCGGCCCGGCCGCGGACGCCGTCCTCGGGGTCCGCGGACTCCACGAGCACCCGCACGGTCTCCCCGACGCGTTCCTCGGCGCGCTGGGAGACGAGTTCCTCGGCCAGCCGGGAGACCCGCGCCAGCCGCTCGGCGACGACGTCCTCGTCGAGCTTGTCCTGGTACGTCGCCGCTTCGGTGCCCTCTTCGTCGGAGTAGCCGAAGACACCGATGGCGTCCAGGCGGGCGCCGTTCAGGAAGCGCTCCAGCTCGGCCAGGTCGGACTCGGACTCGCCGGGGAAGCCGACGATGAAGTTGGAACGCACACCGGCCTGGGGCGCCTTGGCGCGGATGGTGTCCAGCAGCTCCAGGAAGCGGTCGGTGTCGCCGAAGCGGCGCATGGCGCGCAGCACGCCGGGCGCGGAGTGCTGGAAGGACAGGTCGAAGTAGGGGGCGACCTTGGGGGTGGAGGTCAGGACGTCGATGAGCCCGGGGCGCATCTCGGCCGGCTGGAGGTAGCTGATCCGCACCCGCTCGATGCCGTCGACCTCGGCCAGCTCGGGCAGCAGGGACTCCAGCAGCCGGATGTCGCCGAGGTCCTTGCCGTAGGAGGTGTTGTTCTCGGAGACCAGCATGACCTCCTTGACGCCCTGCTCGGCCAGCCACCGCGTCTCGTTGAGCACGTCGCTGGGGCGGCGGGAGATGAAGGAGCCGCGGAAGGAGGGGATGGCGCAGAACGAGCAGCGCCGGTCGCAGCCGGAGGCCAGCTTGACCGAGGCGACGGGGGCGCCGTCCAGCCGGCGGCGCAGCGGGGCGCGCGGGCCGGAGGCGGGGGCGAGGCCCTCGGGCAGGTCGGCGGGTCCGTGCCCGGGCAGGGCGACGGCGGTGCCCGCCTCCTGGCGCTCGGCCGGGCTGATCGGCAGCAGCTTGCGGCGGTCGCGCGGGGTGTGCGCGGCGTGGATGCCGCCGCTCAGGATGGTCTGGAGGCGGTCGGAGATGTCCGCGTAGTCGTCGAAGCCGAGCACGCCGTCGGCCTCGGGCAGGGCCTCGGCGAGTTCCTTGCCGTACCGCTCGGCCATGCAGCCGACCGCGACGACGGCCTGGGTTCTGCCGTGGTCCTTGAGGTCGTTGGCCTCCAGGAGGGCGTCGACGGAGTCCTTCTTGGCGGCTTCCACGAAGCCGCAGGTGTTGACGACGGCGACGTCCGCTTGCGCGGCGTCCTCCACGAGCTGCCAGCCGTCCGCCTCCAAACGGCCTGCGAGCTCCTCCGAGTCCACCTCGTTACGGGCGCAGCCGAGAGTGACGAGTGCGACGGTGCGGCGTTCAGGCATGGGCTCAAGACTACTTTGTCTCTGTCGCGCCCCATGTCGAAGGGGTTGGCCGATCTTGGCCAACCCCTCGTCCGTGTGCCCCGCCGACCCCCAGGTACCGGGCTATCCGACCTGCGGGTCGCCCTTGGTGTACGTGAGGCGTTCCACGGCGCCGGGCTGGAACTGGTCCTCGATCTTCTTGCCGTTGACGAAGAGCTGGATGGCGCCGGCGTCACCGAGAATGAGGTTGATCTTGGTGCTGTCCTGGAAGGTCTTGGACTGGCCCTTGTCGAGCAGCCCGTCGAAGAGCATGCGCCCGTTGTGGTCCTTGGCGGAGATCCAGCTGCGTCCGTTGGGTGCGCTGACCTGGACGGTCACCTTGTCCTGGGGCGCGGCGGCGATGGCGCTGTCGGACGGGGCCGGCTTCGGGGCGGCGGGCTTGCTGGTGTGCGGCTTGGGCGAGGCGGGCGCGCCGGTGGTGGCGGTGGAGCCCTCGGCGGCCTGGGCCTGGGCGCCGTCGTCACCACTGCCGCCACCCTTGACGGCGGTGAAGCCGACGAACCCGATGACGACGACGATCGCGGCGACCATGGCGGCGGTCCAGTTGGGCCCGCGCCGCTCCGGACGGATACGTTCCGCCTCGAAGAGCGGGGCGGCCGGGGTCGGCGCGGGGCGCCCGCCGTGCCCGGCGTCGTACCGGGCGAGCAGCGGGGCCGGGTCGAGGTGCACCTCGCGGGCCAGGGTCCGGATGTGTCCTCGGGCGTAGACGTCACCGCCGCAGGGGGCGAAGTCGTCGGCCTCGATGGCGTGCACGATGGCGATGCGGACCCGGGTGGCGGTGCTGACCTCGTCGACGGTCAGCCCGGCGGCGAGCCGGGCGTCCTTCAGGATTCGGCCGATGGAGGGGCGGGCTTCCTCGGAAACGTCTTCGAACGGACGCTCGTCTTCAGGGGAGTTGCCGATGGACACGGGGGCGCCTTTCGAGCGTGTAGCCACCTGTGCTGGAAATTCAGTCTAGGGGTGTGCCAAAGGGTGGAGCGACCCGGCGGAAGTACTTTGTACGCCATCGGAATGGCCGGACGAACCGATGGCGGGACCGGTCCGGGACCGCTGTGCGACCGAGGATTCGGACCTGCACGGACCCGTACCGGACCTCTTGCCCAACTGGACGTACGGCCCGGGTGAAGGGTTGCCCGCCGTCGGCTAACGGGTGGATCACGGTGCCCTCCCTCGCGGCCGGCCCGCCCCCGGACTCCCGGGACCGCGCCCTGTACGCCTACCCCTCGCTCTCGCCCCGAATCACGGCCAGCACACCGTCCAGCTCGTCGGCCTTCACCAGGACGTCCCGCGCCTTGGATCCCTCGCTGGGGCCGACGATGTTCCGCGACTCCATGAGGTCCATCAGCCGGCCGGCCTTGGCGAAGCCGACCCGCAGCTTGCGCTGGAGCATGGAGGTGGACCCGAACTGCGTGGAGACCACCAGCTCGGCCGCCTGGCACAGCAGGTCGAGGTCGTCGCCGATGTCCTCGTCGATCTCCTTCTTCTGCTTGGTGCCGACGACGACGTCGTCCCGGAAGACCGGCGTCATCTGGTCCTTGCAGTGCTGGACGACCGCGGCGACCTCGGCCTCGGTGACGAACGCGCCCTGCAGCCGGGTCGGCTTGCTCGCCCCCATCGGCAGGAACAGGCCGTCGCCCTTGCCGATCAGCTTCTCGGCGCCGGGCTGGTCCAGGATGACGCGGCTGTCGGCGAGCGAGGAGGTGGCGAAGGCCAGCCGGGAGGGCACGTTCGCCTTGATCAGGCCGGTGACGACGTCCACCGAGGGCCGCTGGGTGGCGAGCACCAGGTGGATGCCGGCCGCGCGGGCGAGCTGCGTGATGCGCACGATCGCGTCCTCGACGTCACGCGGCGCGACCATCATCAGGTCGGCCAGCTCGTCGACGATCACCAGCAGGTACGGGTAGGGCTGCAGCTCGCGTTCGCTGCCCTCGGGCGACTTCACCTTGCCGCTGCGCACGGCCTCGTTGAAGTCGTCGATGTGCCGGAAGCCGAACGCGGCCAGGTCGTCGTAGCGCAGGTCCATCTCGCGCACGACCCACTGCAGCGCCTCGGCGGCCCGCTTGGGGTTGGTGATGATCGGCGTGATCAGGTGCGGGATGCCCTCGTACGCAGTCAGCTCGACGCGCTTGGGGTCGACCAGGACCATGCGGACGTCCTCCGGGCTCGCCCGCATCATGATCGAGGTGATCAGGCAGTTGATGCAGGACGACTTGCCGGAGCCGGTGGCGCCAGCCACCAGGATGTGCGGCATCTTCGCGATGTTCGCCATCACATAGCCGCCCTCGACGTCCTTGCCGAGCGCGACCAGCATCGGGTGGTCGTCCTCGGCGGCCTCCGCCAGGCGCAGCACGTCGCCGAGGTTGACCATCTCCCGGTCGGTGTTGGGGATCTCGATGCCGACCGCGGACTTGCCGGGGATCGGGCTGATGATCCGCACGTCCGGGCTGGCCACGGCGTAGGCGATGTTCTTGGTCAGCGCCGTGATCCGCTCGACCTTCACGGCGGGGCCGAGTTCGACCTCGTAGCGGGTGACCGTGGGGCCGCGGGTGAAGCCGGTGACCCGGGCGTCCACCTTGAACTCGGTGAAGACGGTGGTGAGCGAGTCGACGACGGCGTCGTTCGCGGCGCTGCGCGCCTTGCCGGGGCCGCCGCGCTCCAGCAGGTCCAGCTTGGGCAGCGCGTAGGTGATGTCACCGGAGAGCTGGAGTTGCTCGGCGCGCGGCGGCAGGTCGCGGGTCTCGGCGGGCGGGGCCTTGGTGAGGTCGGGGACCCCGGCGGGCGGCTCGCCCGGTGCGGGGCGCGCGGCCGCCGGACCCGCCTTGCGTCCGGCCGGCGGCTGCGCCTTCGGGGGCGCGGCGGGGGCGTCCTGCTCGGGGCGCGCGGCCGGTACCGGGGTGGGGGTGGGGGTCTCACCGCGATCGCCCACGGCGACGCCCTGGGTGAGGTCGGCGACGACCGGCGACGGCGGCATGCCGTGCAGTACGGCGCCGTCCAGCGCGGCGGCGGCCGCGGCGGCCACGTCCACGGCGTCCATCGGCCGTTCCATGTCGGGCTGCGGCACGGCCGAGCGCCGGGGCCGGGCGCGCCGCTTGGTGAGGGCGTCCTGCTCCGCGGTGTCGGGGTCGTACTCCGGGCCGGGGCTCCGGCGGCCGCGGGGGCGCGCGGGCAGCGCTTCGCGCCACTGCTCGTCGTAGCGGGCGTCGTCCTCGGGGTACGCGGCGTACTCGGCGTCCTCGTCGTCCTCCGGGTCGGGCAGCAGGCCGAGTCTCACCCCGAGGAGCCGCAACCGCTGCGGGATGGCGTTGACCGGGGTGGCGGTGACGACCAGCAGGCCGAACACCGTGAGCAGCACGAGCAGGGGTACGGCGAGCACCTCGCCCATGGCGTACGTCAGCGGGGTGGCCGCGCCCCAGCCGATGAGGCCGCCGGCGTCCCTTATGGCCTGCATGCCGTCGCTGCGCGCGGGCGAGCCGCAGGCGATGTGGACCTGTCCGAGCACGCCGAGCACGAGGGCGGACAGGCCGATGACGATCCGGCCGTTGGCCTCGGGCTTCTCCGGGTGCCGGATGAAGCGCACCGCGATGATCCCGACCAGGATCGGCACCAGCAGGTCGAGCCGGCCGAAGGCGCCGGTGACCAGGATCTCGACCAGATCCCCGACCGGGCCGCGCAGGTCGGCCCAGGTGCCGGCGGCGACGATCAGGGCGACGGCGAGCAGCAGCAGGGCGACGCCGTCCTTGCGGTGCGCGGGGTCGAGGTTCTTGGCTCCCTGCCCTATGCCCCGGAAGACGGCGCCGACGGCGTGCGCCAGGCCGAGCCAGAGGGCGCGTACGACACGGAACAGGCCCCCGGTCGGGCTCGGCGCCGCCGGGCGGGGCACGGGCCTGCCCGCCACGGCCTTCCTGGCGGGGGCCCGCTTGGCGGGAGCCTTCTTGGCCGGGGCCCTTTTCGCAGCGGCCTTCCTCGCCGGAGCCTTCACGGGAGCGGCCGCCTTCTTCGCGGGCGGCTTGTTGGCTGCGGAGGGACGTGAGGCCATAGGTGTGAGGTTACCGTCGCGGGCGACGCCGGACACGTGTGCCCAGCCCTTCACCCGTTCGTGTCGTGCCTGCGGGGCCGACAGTTGACCGGGCCTCAGCGGCCGTGCGGCGGGGCCGGAGTTGCCCGGCGGGTCAGGTGACGTGTCTCACCCGGGTGTCCCAACCCGCCGGGGCGGGCGGTCAGTTCTGCGAGGGGACCGACGACGGGTTCCCGGTGCCCGGCTCCAGCGCGTCCAGCGCCCGGCGCAGTCCCGTCAGCTTCCGCTCCAGATGGGCGGCGGTGGCCACCGCCGCCGCGTCGGCCGCGTCGTCGTCGAGCTGCTTGGAGAGGGCCTCCGCCTGCTCCTCCACGGCCGCCAGGCGCGCGGACAGCTCCGCGAGCAGGCCGGCGGCCTCCTTGCCGTCGCCGACGCCGCCCTTGCCGCCGCCCTCCAGCTGGAGCCGCAGCAGCGCGGCCTGCTCCTTCAGCTGGCAGTTCTTCATGTACAGGTCCACGAACACCGAGACCTTGGCGCGCAGCACCCACGGGTCGAACGGCTTGGAGATGTAGTCCACCGCACCCGCCGCGTAACCGCGGAAGGTGTGGTGGGGACCGTGGTTGATCGCGGTCAGGAAGATGATCGGGATGTCCCGGGTCCGCTCCCGCCGCTTGATGTGCGCGGCCGTCTCGAAACCGTCCATGCCCGGCATCTGGACGTCCAGCAGAATCACCGCGAAGTCGTCCGTGAGCAGCGCTTTGAGCGCTTCCTCCCCGGACGATGCCCGCACCAGCGTCTGATCGAGCGCGGAGAGGATGGCCTCCAGCGCCAGCAGATTCTCCGGCCGGTCATCGACCAGGAGGATCTTGGCCTTCTGCACCATGGCCCGCCCTCCTCGCCCCGGCTTGGGGCCGCCCCTGTCCGCAGGAACCCGGGAGACACCACCCGGTGCCGCCCCAGGGGACGACTTCCTTGCGCCGCCCGTCCTTGTGCCGGTCATCGTAGCCGCACCCCGCCCGTCGCCACACCCTGTCACCGCGATGTCACTGTGCACGTAGCGGAAACGCGGCAGGAGACCAGAAGGTTCCCCGGATCCCGCGCCTGTATGCGGCCTCCGGCGACCTCACCCGACACCTCCCGGCGTCCGACGTCACAACTCCCGGCGCCCGCGGAAGGTTCCCGGCGCCGGGACCGGATTCCCCCGGTCCCGGCCGTGCTCCCCGGCCACGCCCCCGGGCGCCGGTGCCGGACCGGCCTCACTCCTCCCGCATCCACTGCTCCATCACGCCCAGCAGGTGGTCCGGATCGACCGGTTTGGTCACATAGTCCGAGGCGCCCGACTCGATCGCCTTCTCCCGGTCGCCCTTCATCGCCTTCGCGGTCAGCGCGATGATCGGCAGCCCGGCGAACTGCGGCATCCTGCGGATCGCCGTAGTCGTCGCGTAGCCGTCCATCTCGGGCATCATGATGTCCATCAGGACGACCGCCACATCGTCGTGCTGCTCCAGCACCTCGATGCCCTCGCGCCCGTTCTCGGCGTACAGCACCGACAGGCCGTGCTGCTCCAGGACGCTGGTCAGCGCGAAGACGTTGCGGATGTCGTCGTCGACGATGAGCACCTTCTCGCCGCCGAACCGGACGTCCCGGTACGAGCGGGCCGCCGCGTCCGCCTGGGCGGCCGCCCCGGCCGGTCCCGTCGGTCCCAGCGGTCCCATCGGCCACTGCTGCTCAGGCGCCTGCGGCTCGGGCCGCTCCTCGGGCTCCGGCCGGGCGCCGGGGGGCAGCGCCCTGCGGCGGCGCCGGAAGAGCGCGGCGGCCCCGTTCTGCGTCTCCTGGTACGACCGCACCTCCGCCGGTGTCTCCACCTCGGCCGCCGTCAGCTCGGAGGCGTGCGACAGGCCGGACAGATCGGACAGGTGCGGCTCGGCGGCGGCGACCAGCTCGTCGGCGTCCAGGGCGGACGCGGGCTGCTGGTAGCCCTGCGGCGGCAGCTCGCCCGGGTGCAGCGGCAGGTACAGGGTGAACGTCGAGCCGCGGCCCGGTTCGCTCTGCGCGTGGATCTCGCCGCCGAGCAGCTGGGCGATCTCCCGCGAGATGGACAGCCCGAGCCCCGTACCGCCGTACTTGCGGCTGGTGGTGCCGTCGGCCTGCTTGAACGCCTCGAAGATCACCCGCATCTTGCTGGCCGCGATCCCGATGCCGGTGTCGGTGACCGAGAACGCGATCATGTCCGCGTCCGGGCCGGTCAGCGAACCGGCCTCCAGCAACTGCTCGCGGATCGCCTGCGGAACCTCGTCCCGCGCGGGACGGATGACCAGCTCCACCGACCCGGAGTCGGTGAACTTCACCGCGTTGGACAGCAGGTTGCGCAGCACCTGGAGCAGCCGCTGCTCGTCGGTGTGCAGGGTGGCCGGCAGCTCGGGCGAGACCCGCACCGACAGGTCCAGGCCCTTCTCGGCGGTGAGCGGCCGGAAGGTGGCCTCCACGTAGTCGATGAGCTGGACCAGCGCGATGCGCGTCGGGGAGACGTCCATCTTGCCCGCCTCGACCTTGGACAGGTCCAGGATGTCGTTGATCAGCTGGAGCAGGTCGGAACCGGCCCCGTGGATCGTCTCGGCGAACTCCACCTGCTTCGGGGACAGGTTCCCCTCGGCGTTGTCGGCGAGCAACTTGGCCAGGATCAGCAGCGAGTTCAGCGGCGTACGCAGCTCGTGCGACATGTTGGCCAGGAACTCGCTGCGGTAGCGCATGGAGACCGCGAGCTGCTCGGCACGCTCCTCCAGGACCTGCCGGGCCTCCTCGATCTCGGAGTTCTTCGCCTCGATGTCCCGGTTCTGCTGGGCCAGCAGCTCGGCCTTCTCCTCCAGTTCGGCGTTGGACACCTGGAGGGCCTTCTGCCGCTGCTCCAGCTCCTCCGAGCGCAGCCGCAACTGCTCGGTCAGCTCCTGGGACTGCTTGAGCAGCACCTCGGTCTTGGTGTTGACGGAGATGGTGTTGACGCTGGTGGCGATCATCTCCGCGATCTGGTTGAGGAAGTCCTTCTGGATGTGCGTGAACGGCGTGAAGGAGGCCAGCTCGATCACCCCGAGCACCTTGCCCTCGAACAGCACCGGCAGCACGATCACCTGCGCGGGCGGCGCCTCGCCGAGCCCGGAGGAGATCTTCAGGTAACCGCTGGGCGCGTTGTCCACCAGGATCGTGCGCTTCTCCTGCGCGGCCGTCCCGATCAGCGCCTCACCCGGCCGGAACGAGGTCGGCATGGACCCCATCGAATAGCCGTAGGAGCCGAGCATCCGCAGCTCGTACGCGTTCTCCAGGTCCTCGGCGAAGTCCTTGTCGTCGGCCGCCGGCATCGCCACGAAGAACGCGCCGTGCTGCGCGGACACCACCGGCGTCAGCTCGCTCATGATCAGCGACGCCACGTCCTCCAGGTCGCGGCGGCCCTGCATCAGCGCCGAGATGCGGGCCAGATTGCCCTTGAGCCAGTCCTGCTCCTTGTTGGCGATCGTGGTGTCACGCAGGTTGGCGATCATCTTGTTGATGTAGTCCTGGAGTTCCTGGATCTCGCCGGAGGCGTCGACGTCGATCTTCAGGTTCAGGTCGCCGCGGGTCACCGCGGTCGCCACCCGTGCGATGGCCCGCACCTGCCGGGTCAGGTTCCCGGCCATCTCGTTCACCGACTCGGTCAGGTCCCGCCAGGTGCCGTCCACGTCCCGCACCCGCGCCTGCCCGCCGAGCTGTCCCTCGGTGCCCACTTCGCGGGCCACCCGGGTGACCTCCTCGGCGAAGCTGGAGAGCTGGTCGACCATCGTGTTGATGGTCGTCTTCAGCTCCAGGATCTCCCCGCGCGCGTCGATGTCGATCTTCTTGGTCAGGTCGCCCTTGGCGATGGCGGTGGTCACCATGGCGATGTTGCGCACCTGACCGGTCAGGTTGGACGCCATCTGGTTCACCGACTCGGTGAGGTCCTTCCAGGTGCCCGCCACACCAGGGACGTACGCCTGCCCGCCCAGGATGCCGTCCGTGCCCACCTCACGGGCCACCTTGGTGACCTGGTCGGCGAACGAACTCAGCGTCTTCACCATGGTGTTGAAGGTGTCCGCGAGCTGCGCGACCTCACCGCGCGCCTCGATCGTCACCGTCCGCGTCAGATCGCCGTTGGCGACCGCCGCCGCCACCTGGGAGATGTTGCGCACCTGCATGGTCAGGTTGTTGGCCATCAGGTTGACGTTGTCGCTGAGGTCCTTCCAGATGCCGACCACACCCGGCACGTGCGCCTGGCCGCCCAGGATGCCCTCGGTGCCCACCTCGCGGGCCACCCGCGTGACCTGCTCGGCGAACGAGGACAGCTGGTCGACCATCGTGTTGACGGTGGTGACGAGTTCGAGGATCTCGCCCTTGGCGTCGACGGTGATCTTCTTCGACAGGTCGCCCTTGGCGACGGCGGTGGTGACCTCGGCGATGTTGCGGACCTGGATGGTCAGGTTGTTCGCCATGAAGTTCACCGACTGGGTGAGGTCCTTCCAGGTGCCGGCCACGCCCTGCACCTCGGCCTGGCCGCCCAGGATGCCCTCCGTGCCCACCTCGCGGGCCACCCGCGTGACCTCCTGGGCGAACGAGGAGAGCTGGTCCACCATCGTGTTGAGGGTGTTCTTCAGCTCCTGGATCTCGCCCCGCGCGTCCACGGTGATCTTCTGGGAGAGATCGCCGCGCGCCACCGCGGTGGCGACCTGCGCGATGTTGCGCACCTGCGAGGTCAGGTTGCCTGCCATCCCGTTCACCGAGTCGGTCAGGTCCCGCCACACACCGGCCACACCCGGCACCTGCGCCTGCCCGCCGAGCCGCCCCTCGGTGCCCACCTCGCGGGCCACCTTGGTCACCTGGTCGGCGAAGGCGGACAGCTGGTCCACCATCGTGTTGATGGTGTTCTTCAGCTCCAGGATCTCCCCGCGCGCGTCCACGTCGATCTTCTGCGACAGGTCGCCGCGCGCCACCGCCGTCGTCACCTGCGCGATGTTGCGCACCTGGCCGGTGAGGTTGGACGCCATGGAGTTGACGGAGTCGGTCAGCTCCTTCCAGGTGCCCGACACGCCGTCCACGCGCGCCTGGCCGCCGAGCCGGCCCTCGGTGCCCACGTCCCGGGCCATCCGCGTCACCTGGTCGGCGAACGAGGAGAGCTGGTCCACCATCGTGTTCACGGTGTTCTTGAGCTGGAGCATCTCGCCGGAGACGTCCACGGTGACCTTCTGCGAGAGATCGCCGTTGGCCACCGCCGTCGTCACCTGCGCGATGTTCCTCACCTGGCCGGTGAGGTTGCGGAAGGCGGTGTTGACGGAGTCCGTCAGGTCCTTCCAGGTGCCCGCCGCGCCCGGCACCTGCGCCTGGCCGCCCAGCTCGCCCTCGACCCCGACCTCCCGGGCCACCCGCGTGACCTCGGCACCGAACGACGACAGCTGGTCGACCATGCCGTTGACGGTGTTCTTCAGCTCCAGCATCTCGCCGGCCACGTCGACCGTGACCTTCTGCGACAGGTCACCGCTGGCCACCGCCGTCGTCACCGCGGCGATGTCCCTCACCTGGGTGGTGAGGTTGCGGAACACCGTGTTGACGGAGTCCGTCAGGTCCTTCCAGGTACCGGCCACGCCGGGCACGGTCGCCTGCCCGCCCAGCCGCCCCTCCCCGCCGACCTCGTTGGCCACCCGGGTGACCTCGTCCGCGAAGATCCGCAGCGTCTCGGTCATCTGGTTGATCGTCTCGGCCAGCCGGGCGACCTCGCCGCGCGCCGGGACGGTCACCTTCTGCGACAGGTCGCCGTCGGCGACGGCCGTGGTGACCTGCGCGATACCGCGCACCTGGGCCGTCAGGTTGCCGGCCATCAGGTTCACCGAATCGGTGAGTTCCTTCCAGGTGCCGTCGACACCCGGCACATGCGCCTGCCCGCCCAGGATGCCGTCCGTGCCCACCTCACGGGCGACCCGCGTCACCTCGGAGGAGAACGCGGACAGCTGGTCCACCATCGTGTTGACGGTGTTCTTCAGCTCCAGCATCTCCCCGGCGACATGCACGGTGACCTTGCGTGACAGATCGCCCTTGGCCACCGCCGTGGTCACCAGCGCGATGTCCCGCACCTGCGCGGTCAGCCGGGACGCCATCGTGTTGACGGAGTCCGTCAGGTCCTTCCACGAACCCGAAAGGCCCCGCACCCGGGCCTGCCCGCCCAGCTTGCCCTCGGTGCCCACCTCACTGGCCACCCGCGTGACCTCGTCGGTGAACGTCGACAGCTGGTCGACCAGATTGTTGACGGTCCGCCCGACCTTCAGGAACTCGCCCCGCAGCGGATGCCCCGCACCCTCCGCGGCCTGCGTGCGCAGCTCCATCCGCGGCGACAGGTCACCCTCGGCGACCGCGGACAGCACCCGCCCCACCTCGGAGACGGGCCGCACCAGATCGTCGACGAGCGCGTTGGAGTTCTCGACCGCGGCCGCCCAGGACCCCTCACAGGCACCCGTCTCCAGCCGCTCCGTGAGTTTTCCCTCACGCCCCACCATGCGCCGTACCCGCGACAGCTCGCCCGTCAGGTGCAGATTGCGGTCGGCCACCTCGTTGAAGACCGCGGCGATCTCCGACATCACGCCGTCCCCGGACACCGTGAGCCGCTTGCGGAAGTTCCCGTCCCGCATCCCCACCAGAGCGGCCAGCAACCGGTTCAGGGCCGCCGTGTCCACCGCGGTGGTGCCGCCCCGCGGCGCGCGCCGGTCGCTCGGGGACTGCCCGGACGGTCCGCCTTTCGCGCGCGTCCTCGTGCCCCGCGTCGCTGCGCCAGACTCCACTGTGTCCCTCCCGCAGGGGTCGACCGTTACTGCTTCGTATGTCTGCCCGATTCCACCAGGCCACACGAAGGGCTGCTGTCCCACGTGCGCGGACCACACTCGTCCCGCCCGCGCCGTCAGAACAAGCCTGCCCAGTGTTTCACCCCCACCGAACCAGGCCATAACAGTTCGGCAGCTTCGCACACCGTCCGCACACCCTCCGGGCGAAAACACTGGTGACCGGCATCCGCACGGACGGCGAAGGTAAGTAACCTTGCATGCGGCTGTCCAGCCACGGTCCGTCCGGCCTGGGCGGTGGCACGGGAACGAGCGGGCATCGGAGGGCGGCCGCACACAATGACCACCGGAGTGATCCCCGGGGGACCGCCCCCGGAGCCAGGGCCGACCGGGCCGGACGGCCCCCAGCTGCCGGAACAGCGGGGCGAACCGGCCGGTCACCAGGACCGGCACGTCGACAACCGGACGAGGAGTTCTGTGATCACCGCGCGCGCGGCCGCCAGCTTCGAGCCCCTGGGGCGATCGGTCGCGACCGCCCGGTCCTTCGTCCGCGACACCCTCCAGGGGTGGGGCTTCGGCGACATCGTCGACGACGCCGTGGTCCTCACCAGCGAACTGGTCACCAACGCCGTCGTGCACGCCGGCACCGCCGCCGACGTCCTGTGCCTGCGCAGTGCCAACGGGGTACGCGTCGAGGTCGCCGACCGCTACCCGGAGCGCGAGGTCCCGCTGCAGAGCGCGGCCGTCTCCATGGGCAGCCCGGACCGGGAGGGCGGCCGCGGCCTCCAGCTGTGCGCGGCCCTGGCCGGCCGCTGGGGCGTGGAGTACACCCCCACGCACAAGAACGTCTGGTTCCAGCTGGACTCGCCCGAGCGCCCGGTCGGCACCCGCTCCGCGGGCCCCTCGCTGCCCGCCGAACTCCTCCCGCTGGCCGACGGCCGGGTCCGCGTCGCCGTCGTCCAGATCGACCGCGGCGGCACCATCACCGCCTGGAACGAGGACGCCGAGGAACTCTTCGGCTACGCCGCCGAGCAGGTCACCGGCAAGCCCCTGACCGACCTCGCCGCCTGGCCGCACACGCCCGGCACCGGCACCGGCGTCGCCGAGGCACTGCGTCTGTCCCGCTGGGAGGGCAGCTACGGCATCCGCGGCGCTGACGGCCGGGTCATCCCCGTCTACGCCTCCCATCTGCGCGTCCGCGACTCCGGCGGCGAGCCCTCCACGGTCTGCCTGCTCGTACGCGATCACGAACGCGCCATCCTGCAGACTCCGTTGCGCCTCCCGGCGAACACCGACGCGGGCACCGGCGCCGACGGCTCGAACACCGACCCGTTCGAGGTGTTCATCGGCTCCCCCGCCCCCGACGACCTGGACAGCCTGCTGCAGCGCACGGTGGAGCGGGCCCGCGACATGCTCGACGCCGACGCCGCCTTCCTGCTCCTGGCCACCGACGACGAGACCGAGCTGGAGGTCCGCGCCTCCACCGGCCTGCCCTCCGCCCGCCAGCGCTTCGCCCGCGTCCCCGTCGAGGCCGGCCCCGGCCGCTACGGCTCGGCCCGCATGCCCGCCGTCCACGACGACCTCACCGCCGCCCCCGGCGCCGTCCCCCTGCTCGGCGGCACCGGCATGCGTTCCGTCGTCACGGTCCCCCTCAAGGTCGAGGGCCGCCTCACCGGCTCCCTCGGCGTGGCCGCCGAGGCCTCCGGCAGATACTCCAACGAGGAGGCACTGCGCCTGCAGTTCGCCGCCGACCGCATCGCCCTGGCCGTCGAGTCGGCCCGCCTGGGCGAGCTGGAACGGCTGCGCCGCGGCTCGCTCAGCTTCCTCGTCGAGGCGTCCGACCTGCTGGCCGGCACCCTGGACCGTGACCAGACCCTCGCCCTGATGGCACAGATGACGGTCCCGACCCTGGCCACCTGGTGCGCCGTCTACACCATCGCCGACCAGGCCTCCGACCCCTATCTCTCCTACGTCCTGCACGAGGACGAGGAACTCATCGACGGCATCAAGTCCCTGCTGTCGAAGGTCGCCCCGCCCGACCCGGTCCCCACGCCGGGCGCCCGGATCTGGCCCGCCCCCGGCGAGGCCGCCCACCAGGCGGCCCTGCGCAGCTCCATGCGCAGCCTCAGCCTGGGCGACTCCCACCACCGCATCGGCACGACCATCGGCCCCACCCTCGCCACCGCCGCCGCGGTGGGCGGCGAGACGGTCGTCCTGCCGCTGGTCGCCCGCAACCGCGTCATCGGCATGCTCACCCTGGGCAAGCCCGCCGACGAGCACTTCCGCCAGGAGATCCTGGAACTCGCCGAGGACCTGAGCCGCCGGGCCGCCCTGGCCCTGGACAACGCCCGCCTGTACTCGGAGCGTACGGCCATCAGCCAGTCCCTCCAGCGCAGCCTGCTGCCGCCGGGGCTGCCGCAGATCGACGGCGTCGAGGTCGACGTCATCTACCGCGCGGCCGGCGAGGGCAACGAGGTCGGCGGCGACTTCTACGACCTCTTCCCCATCCGCGACGGCGCCTACGGCTTCGCCATCGGCGACGTCTGCGGTACGGGCCCGGAGGCGGCCGCCGTCACGGGCCTGGCCCGGCACGCGCTCAGACTGCTGGCCCGCGAGGGCTACGGCGGCCCGGCGGTCCTGGAGCGCCTGAACTCCGCGATCCTCGACGAGGGCGCCCGCAGCCGCTTCCTCACCCTCCTGTACGGCGAGCTGTGGCCGCAGGAGGACGGCAGCGCCCGGCTGAAGGTGGTCTGCGCCGGTCACCCGCTGCCGCTGCGCCTGCGCCAGGACGGCACGGTCGAACCGGCCGCCGAACCGCAGCCGCTGCTCGGCGTCATGGAGGACCTGGAGCTGTACGAGCAGACGGTCACGCTGGACCCGGGCGATGTCCTGCTGTGCGTCACGGACGGCGTCACCGAGCGCCGCGAGGGCACCCGCATGCTGGGCGACGACGGCCTCGCGGACGTCCTCACCACCTGCACGGGGCTGACGGCCGGCGCGGTCGCCGCCCGCATCATGCGGGCGGTGGAGCGCTTCGCGGCGGACGCGCCCTCCGACGACATGGCGATCCTGGCGATGCGGGTCCCGGAGGTCCTCCAGGACTGACCTGGAGCCCGGGGACCCGCCCCGGCATAAGAAAAGGCCCCGCCCGGAAGGGCGAGGCCTTTTCTTTCGGAGCCCCCAAACGGAATCGAACCGTTGACCTTCTCCTTACCATGGAGACGCTCTGCCGACTGAGCTATAGGGGCCGGTCGCCTTTTCGGGGTTTCCCCCTCGGCAACGAAATAGATCATACCCCGAACACCGGCGTGCTCCCAACCGCGACCGGACCGCCGAGCGCATTGCACGCCGACACGATCCGCTGCATCTCCCGCCGGGTCAGCGCGGCCTCCACCGGCAGCGCCAGAGTCTCCTCGGCGGCCCGCTCGGTCTCCGGCAGGCACACCAGCCACCGGCGGAATTCGGGAAGCCGGTGCACGGGTGTCTTCACGGGCACCGTGCAGCCGATGCCCCGCTCCCGCAGCGCCCGCGCGAACGCGTCCCGGTCCGGCCGGCCGTTCCCCGGCACCCGCACCACGTACTGCTGATAGGTGTGGCCGCCGTCGCCCTCGGGCGTCCGCACCCCGCGCAGCTTCGCGTCCAGATAGGCGGCGCGTTCCCTGCGCTGCGCCAACTCGTCGCAGGGCGCCTCGGATTCACCATGCTCCAGCACCGGCAGCCCGTGCCGCCGGCCGACCTCCCGCAGCCTCGTCAGGTCGGCCGGCCGCCCGAAGCGGTGCACGGCGACGACGGCCACCGTACGGGGAGTCGCGGCGGCCTCGACGGCGCAGGGATCGAGGCAGTACGTCACCGGGTCTATGTCCGCGAACACGGGCAGCGCGCCCGCCCGGACCACCGCCTCGGCGACCTCGGCGTTCCCGAACGCCGGCACCACGACCTCGTCACCGGCTCCGACGCCCACGGTTCTGAGCAGTGCATCAGTACCCATGCGGCGGATGCTGGTCGCACGACGTGAACGTCAAGTGACGGAAAACAAAAAAGGGTTGGACCCGGAACCGAAGTTCGGGGTCCAACCCTTTTGAATAATTGTTCGGCGGTGTCCTACTCTCCCACAGGGTCCCCCCTGCAGTACCATCGGCGCTGTGAGGCTTAGCTTCCGGGTTCGGAATGTAACCGGGCGTTTCCCTCACGCTATGACCACCGAAACACTATGAAACAATCAACCGCACCATGTGTGGCA